>NZ_JBEGDO010000004.1:0-291536 GCF_051913525.1 Pseudomonas sp. PKS
AATGCAGTGGCAGAAAGCTTTTTCGCCACCCTGAAGAGAGAGGAAGCCCGCGGGGTCTACCCGAACAAGAGACAAGCTTATGTATCGATTGCCGGCTATATCCACGGGTTCTACAACAGTTGTCGACTGCATTCAGCGCTGGGCTACCGCTCACCGAACGACTACGCGAAAAGGCTAAAGCGGACGATTTGAAAAACGGCTTCTTGGCGTCCGCTGTCGGGGAACAGGCCCAGCAAAAGCCGCTGGCTCCCACATCCGGCCCCTGCGCTGCGCTCCGGGGTTCCCTCGCTGCGGTGTCTTGCGGGGCTCCGCGGCCTCCGGCTGGCTGCGCCAGCCTCCATCTCGCGTCCTCGGCTACCGCCGAAGGGCGCTGCGCGCCTGCCCCTACAGACACCTCCACTCGGCCTTCTGAGGTCGCGATGGGTGGTGTCTGAACCGACGCGCATCAAAAGCAACGGCAAACAAGTTAATTGTTTGGGTGTTTGTTACCCGCGAAGAGACCAAAAGCTCACCACAAAAACCACTGAATGAAACAACGCCAGTCCAGGCGCCGCCCGTAACTTGCGCCCCATCAGCAGGCCGAGCGGAGGTGTCTGTAGGGGCAGGCGCGTAGCGCCCTTCGGCGTAGCCGAAGTCGCGAGATGGAGGCTGGCGCAGCCAGCCGGAGGCCGCGAGGCCCCGTAAGACACCGCAGCGAGGGGACCCGGTGCGAAGCGCCGGGCCGGATGCAGGGGCGCGCGGCTTTTGGTTACTTTTGGCCAAGACCAAAAGTGACCCGCCGTAAAGGCGGAAAGGTGACTAACCGTCGCCAAATCAAACGGATAAGCCCACAAACCTCAAAACCCACAACCCACAACCCACAAACCACAAAGCCTCACCGCCGCACAGGCCGCTTCTGCAACTTACGCTGCAACGTGCGCCGATGCATCCCAAGGGCCCGCGCCGTCGCGGATATGTTCCCATCATGCTCGGCCAACACCCGCTGGATATGCTCCCACTGCAGGCGATCCACCGACATCGGGTTCTCCGGCACCAGCGAATCGAGGTCCGCATGCTCAGACAACAGCGCCGCCAACACATCATCAGCGTCCGCCGGCTTGCACAGGTAGTTGCAGGCACCGCGCTTGATAGCCTCAACCGCAGTGGCGATGCTCGAATAGCCCGTCAGGATCAACACCCGCATCTCCGGGTCCAGCTCCAGCAGCTTGGGCAGCAGCGCTAGCCCGGAATCGCCGTCCATCTTGAGGTCCAGGGTCGCGTAATCAGGCACGTCCTGCTTGGCCAGCACCAACCCCTCCTCGGCAGAGGAGGCCGTGCTCACACGGAAACCGCGGCGGCTCATGGCCCGCGCCATTACGCGGGTGAAGGTGGCGTCGTCGTCCACCAGCAACAAGTGCGGCAGCTCTTCGCCTTCGACCAGGTTTTCTTCGCTCATCGTTCATCTCCTCGCTTGCCATGGGGCAGGCGCAGCTCGGTGAGGGTGCCGCCCTGTTCATGACTATAGAGTTTCACCGAGCCGCCAGCACGGGTCACGCTGGCCTTGCTCAGGAAAAGGCCCAGGCCGAAACCTTTGCCTTTGGTGGTAAAGAAGGGTTTGCCGATCGCCTCGGCGATGGCGACGGGAACGCCAGGGCCGTGATCGCGGATCGTGATGATGATGTCCTGGGCGTTCCAGTCCAGGCGCACTTCCAGATCCTCGGGGCAGGCGTCGGCGGCGTTGTTAAGCAGATTGAGCAGGGCCTGGGTCAGGTCCGGGGGGGGCGTTAGGCGCGGAACCTGGCCATCGCGCAGGCGCTGGAAGCGGTAGGTCGCCTCCGGGCGCATCAGGTGCCAGCGGTTGAGCGCTTCATCCAGCCAGGCGGTCACCTCCTGCTCGACCACGCTCAGGCGACGGTTGGCTTCGGCGGCGCGGACCAGTTGCTGCAAGGTCTCCTTGCACAGCTTGACCTGGTCCTGAAGGATCTCCAGGTCTTCCTGCAATTGCGGGTCTGCGTGGTCCTGACGCATTTCATTGAGCAGCACGCTCATGGTCGCCAGAGGCGTGCCCAGTTCGTGGGCGGCGCCAGCGGCCTGGGTGGCCACGGCCAGCAGTTGCTCGTCTCGCAGGCTCTCCTCGCGGCGATCGGCGCGCAGTTTTTCCTGGCGACGAAGCTCCTCGGCCATGCGTGCGGCGAAGAACGTGATCACGCCGGCCGCCAAGGCAATGCTCAACCACATGCCATAGACCTGCATCTTCTCCCGCGCCATGGGCAGGGTCTCGAGCGGGTAGAACTGCACCAGCAACAGGCTATAGGCCACCAGCGCAATGCCGGACAGCACCAGCGAATAGATCCATGGCAAGGTCACCGCGGCGATCGCCAGCGGTACCAGGTAGTAGGAAACGAACGGGTTGGTCGAGCCGCCCGAGTAGTACAGCAGGGCACTGTGGATCAGCAGGTCACACGCCAGCTGCAGGGCGTACTCGAGTTCGGTGACCGGCAGCGACAGGCGCAGGCGCAGGGCGGTGAAAGCACACAGTAACGACGACAGGGCCAGGGTGATGGCCAGCGACAGCCAGGGCAGCGGGACCAGTTCGGTCCAGTAGGCCACGCCCACGGAGCCAGCCTGGGCAGCCAGGACCAGGATACGAATGAAGGTCAGACGCCAGAGGTTCTGGCGCGTAGCGGACAGCGGATGTGCGGCAGCGAGCATGAGCTCTCCTGATGAGTGCTCCAGGAAAATCGTCCGGAGTATACCGAAGCCGGGCGCCCCACTGCAGCGATGCGGCAAAGCGCCACACTTTGTCACAGGTTCATGATGGCATTTAGGAACCCACTACACTGTTCCCGGTCTGATGGGCCATGCGCGGGATGGACAATGCCCGCGCCTTCATTTGCCAAGGAGTCCTACATGCACATCCCCCGTCGTGGCACCGCGCTGATCCTGTCCTGTGGCCTGCTGGCCAGCCTGCCGGCGTTGGCGGACGATGCGCCGCGCTACAACCAGGTATCGCTGCGCGCCGAAGTCACCAAGGAAGTGGCGCGCGACCTGATGGTCGTAACCCTGTACAGCGAAGCCCAGAACAACGACCCGGGCAAGCTGGCCAAGGAAATCACCGAGACCATGAACAAGGCCGTGCAGCAGGCACGCCAGGTCAAGGACGTGAAGATCAGCCAGGGCAGCCGCAACAGCTACCCGGTCTATGACAGCAAAGGCCAGAAGATCACCGGCTGGCGCGAACGCGCCGAACTGCGCCTGGAAAGCGCCGACTTCCCGGCCCTGTCCAAGCTCACCGGGGAGCTGCTCCAAGACCTGAAAATGGGCGGCATGGACTTCTCCATCGCCCAAGCCACCCGCAAGAGCAACGAGGACGCCCTGCTCAAGGAGGCCGTCGACGCCTTCAAGGCACGCGCCCAATTGGCCACCGAAGCCCTCGGCGGCAAAGGCTACAAAGTGGTCAGCCTGAACCTCAACAGCAGCGGCTACCCACGCCCCTACCTGCGCAGCGCGCCGATGGCCATGAAGGCCATGGCAGCCGATGAAGCCGCTCCCGCGCCGGACATCGAAGCCGGTACCAGCGAAGTCAGCATGAACGCCGATGGCCTGATCGAAGTCCAGATGCCCTGATCGACCTCAGTGAACCGAAGCGGCGGGTGCAATGCCCGTCGCTTTGATGTGGTTTCTGGAACTGACAGTTCCAAAGTCTGATTCCTACAGCTCTCTAGCCGCTTTCTATTGACCTCAAAGATAAAAAACATCTGGCAAATTGCCTGCAAAAAACCAGCGCAAACGTTCAACTTTCCTGAAAATTACATGGATGCGACATCCATGTACGTTAGTCCCACAATTTTGACGTCAACTATCCCTCTGCCTGTTGCATTGGCAATCTACCCTGCATAAGTATCCGCAGGTCGGCTCACGAGGCCGCCTCAATCGAAAAATGACAACAATGAGGCCACCATGCTTAAACACGCAGTCATTCCGTTCCTGGTCGGCGCAGGCTTGCTCGCCGGCGCACCCTCCGCGCTTGCCGCGTCCAACCTGGTGTTCTGCTCCGAAGGCAGCCCCGCAGGCTTCGACCCGGGCCAATACACCACAGGAACCGACTTCGACGCCTCGGCCGAAACCGTCTTCAACCGCCTGACCCAGTTCGAGCGCGGCGGCACTGCCGTCATCCCGGGGCTGGCGACCAAGTGGGACGTCTCCGACGACGGCAAGACCTACACCTTCCACCTGCGCGAAGGCGTCAAGTTCCACACCACCGACTTCTTCAAGCCGACCCGCGAGTTCAACGCCGACGACGTGCTGTTCACCTTCAACCGCATGCTCGACAAGAACCATCCGTTCCGCAAAGCCTACCCCACCGAATTCCCCTACTTCACCGACATGGGCATGGACAAAAACATCGCCCGTCTCGAAAAGGTCGACGATCACACCGTACGCTTCACCCTCAACGAGGTGGACGCCGCCTTCATCCAGAACCTCGCCATGAGCTTCGCCTCGATCCAGTCCGCCGAGTACGCCGACCAACTGCTCAAGCAGGGCAAGGCAGCCGACATCAACCAAAAACCGATCGGCACCGGCCCGTTCGTGTTCAGCAAGTACCAGAAGGACGCCCAGATCCGTTTCAAGGGCAACAAGGACTACTGGAACCCCGATGACGTGAAGATCGACAACCTGATCTTCGCCATCAGCACCGACGCCTCGGTACGCATGCAGAAGCTCAAGAAGAACGAGTGCCAGGTCACCCTGTTCCCTCGCCCTGCCGACATCGAGCCGCTGAAGAAGGATCCGAAACTTCAGATGCCTGAACAGGCTGGCTTCAACCTCGGTTACATCGCCTACAACGTGATGGACAAGATCAAGGGCAGCAACGAAGCCAACCCTCTGTCTCAGCTGAAAGTCCGCCAGGCGCTGGACATGGCGGTGAACAAGCAGCAGATCATCGAATCGGTGTACCAGGGCGCAGGCCAACTGGCGGTCAACGCCATGCCGCCGACGCAGTGGTCTTACGACACCACCATCAAGGATGCCAAGTACGACCCGGAGAAAGCCAAGCAGTTGCTCAAGGAAGCCGGGGTCAAGGAAGGCACCGAGATCACCCTGTGGGCCATGCCCGTGCAGCGCCCCTACAACCCCAACGCCAAGCTGATGGCCGAGATGCTCCAGTCCGACTGGGCCAAGATCGGCATCAAGGCCAAGATCGTCAGCTACGAATGGGGCGAGTACATCAAGCGTTCCAAGGGCGGCGAGCAAGGCGCCATGCTGATCGGCTGGAGCGGCGACAACGGTGACCCCGACAACTGGCTGGGTACCCTCTACGGCTGCGATGCCATGGATGGGAACAACTTCTCCAAGTGGTGCTACAAGCCCTACGACGACCTGATCAAGCAGGCCAAGGCCACTTCCGACCAGGCCAAGCGCACCGAGCTGTATCAAAAAGCGCAGCACATCCTCAAGGAGCAGGTGCCGATCACGCCGATCGCTCACTCCACCGTCTATCAACCGATGAGCGACAAGGTGAAGGGCTTCAAGATCAGCCCGTTCGCCCTGAACTCCTTCTACGGCGTCAGCGTGGAGAAATAGGGCCAGCCCCTGTGCCGTGGGCCTGAGCGCCCACGGTGACATCCCGCGCCAAGAGCGCCTCCCAGAACCAAGCGCCCTCCCGATGCCACCCGCAGCGGGATCGGATTCTTGTTGCCGCGATTCCTACAAGGTTACGGCACGACAGATGCAAAAGGACTAGCCATGCGCCCCATCACCCTCCTCGGCCCCCTGCTCGGCCTCGGCCTGATGACCCAGGCCACCGACCTGCTCGCCAAGAACCTGGTGTTCTGCTCCGAAGGCAGCCCGGCCGGCTTCGACACCGCCCAGTACACCAGCGCCACTGATAACGATGCCGCCGAGCCGATCTACAACCGCCTGGTCGAATTCGAGCGAGGCGGCACCGCCGTGCATCCAGCACTGGCGACCCGCTGGGAGGTCTCCGAGGATGGCTTGCGCTACACCTTCCACCTGCGCGAAGGCGTGAAGTTCCATGGCAACAAGGGCTTCACACCAAGCCGTGACTTCAACGCCGACGATGTGCTGTTCACCTTCAATCGCATGCTCGACAAGCAGCACCCCTTCCGCAAGGCCTACCCCACCGAGTTCCCCTACTTCGTCAGCATGGGCCTGGACAAGAACATCGCCAAGGTCGACAAGACCGGCCCGCTGACCGTGGTGTTCACCCTCAACAGTGTCGATGCCGCGTTCATCCAGAACCTCGCCATGAGCTTCGCCTCGATCCTCTCCGCCGAGTACGCCGACCACCTGCTGGCCGAAGGTCGCGCCAGCGACATCAACCAAAAGCCGATCGGCACCGGACCGTTCGTGTTCCAGCGTTACCAGAAGGATTCGCAGATTCGCTACAAGGGCAACCCGGCCTATTGGGCGCCGGAGCAGGTCAAGCTCGACAACCTGGTGTTCTCCATCAACATCGACCCTTCGGTACGCATCCAGAAACTACGTCGCAACGAATGCCAGGTCACCTTGCACCCACGCCCCGCCGACCTTCCAGCGATCAAGGCCGACAGCAAGCTGAGCGTGCTGCAGAAGCCGGGCTTCAACCTCGGCTATATCGCCTACAACACCCAGCATCCGCCCTTTGATCGCCTCGAGGTGCGCCAGGCCATGGACATGGCCGTGAACAAGCAGGCGATCATCCAGGCCGTGTACCAGGACTCCGGCCAGCCGGCGGTCAACGCCATGCCGCCGACCCAGTGGTCCTATGACGAAACCATCAAGGACGCAGGTTTCAACCCCGCCAAGGCCCGCGAACAGCTCAAGGCCGCCGGCGTCAAGGAAGGCACCGAAGTGACCCTGTGGGCCATGCCGGTACAGCGGCCCTACAACCCCAATGCCAAGCTGATGGCCGAGATGCTCCAGGCCGACTGGGCCAAGGTCGGCATCAAGGCCAGGATCGTCAGTTACGAATGGGGTGAATACCTCAAGCGCATGAAAAACGGCGAGCACGACATCGCCCTGATCGGTTGGACCGGCGACAACGGCGACCCGGACAACTGGCTGGGGACCCTGTACAGCTGCGATGCCATCGGCAGCAACAACTATTCCCTGTGGTGCGACCGTGAGTACGACACGCTGGTCAAGCAGGCCAAGCAGGTCACCGACCGCGAACAGCGCACCCGGCTCTATCAGCAAGCCCAGCAACGTCTCAAGCAACAGGTGCCGATCACCCCGGTGGCCCACTCCACGGTCAACCAGCCGATCAGCGCCAAGGTCAAGGACTTTCGCGTCAGCCCCTTTGGACGCAACGACTTTTCCGGTGTGAGTGTTGACTGATTAGCCCATCTCTTCGCGAGTAAACCCGCTCCCGCACTGATCACCGCCCCTGCGGCAGCGGATTTACCCATGAAGAGACCGGCACCGCCAGCACAACGCCCCCGACTCTGCCCGGCGATCCCGCGGCACCCCTGGCAACACCGCAGCAAAACCCCCAGCCCACAAGGCGCGGGAATAACTAGAAATAGAAAGGGAGCTTCACCTTGAGACGTACAACCTTTACCGCACTGGCCCTGTCGTTAGGCGCATTGTCCGCCACAGCCCAGGCCGACCCCGTCAGCCAGGACTTCGTCCCGGTCACCCTCAAATCCAGCAGCGAACAGGCCGAGGCCACAGGCTTTCTCGAAGGCCAGAGCCTGACCGGCAGCACGCGCAACTGGTACGCCCGTGAACGCGCCACCCGCGCACCGCTGTTCAAGTACTACAAGAGCGACGGGACTCAGCGCCGAACTCACAGCCGTGACAACTGGGTGCAGGGCACCATCCTGAACTACAGCTCAGGCTTCACCCAAGGCACCGTGGGCTTCGCCGTCGAAGCCGCCGGCTACAACGCCATCGCCCTTGAGCGTGGCCGCGCTGCGGTGGCCGGTCCGAACAACCGCACGCTGACCCACAGCGATGGCGACGTGATCGGCCAGTGGAGCAAGATGGGCTTGGGCAACGTCAAGGCGCGTGTCTCCAACAGCACCCTTACCGTGGGCCGCCAGTCGGTGGACACGCCGATGATCTCCTACATCGGCAACCGCGCGTTGCCGTCGAGCTTCCAGGGTGCGTTCCTGCACAGCGCCGAATTCGACAACCTGTCGTTCGACCTGGGCACCTTCGACCGCGTCTCGCCCCGTACCGAGCAGAGCCTGAGCAAGTTTCGCAGCGAGTATGGCAATGGCGTCGAAACCGACCGTGCCAGCACCGCCGGCGTCAACTACCAGCCGTTCAAGAGCCTCTCCACCAGCCTCTACGCCACCAAGGTCGACGACTTCTGGAACCAGTACTATTTCGGCGCCAACCACGTGCTGGGCGACAGCGCGGTGCTGAGCCTGACCACAGGCCTGAACTACTACAAGACCGTGGATACCGGCAGCAAGAAGATGGGCGAGATCGACAACGACACCTACAGCCTGTCGTTCGGCCTCACCCACCAGGCCCACACGCTCAGCGCCTCCTGGCAGCAGGTCAACGGCAACGAGTACTTCGACTACTTGCACGAAACCAACGGCATCTACCTGGCCAACTCGCTGCTGTCGGACTTCAACGGCCCCAACGAGAAGTCCCTGCAGATCTCCTACGTGCTGAACATGGCCCCCTATGGCGTGCCTGGCTTGAAGTTCAACGTCTACAACGCCCGCGGCTGGGGTATCGACGGCACCCACTACCGGGGCGATGCCTACGACGTCAAAGGCATGGATGGCGAGACCCACTATGAGTGGGGCATCGGCACCAGCTACGCCGTGCAGAGCGGTCCGCTGAAAGACACCAGCATCCGCGCCACCTACACCGCGCACCGCGCCAGCAAGGCCCAGGCCGACGGTAGCCTGGACGAGCTGCGTGTCGTCACCACCATTCCGTTCAACATTCTCTGACCCAAACGCTCGGCCCGCCTTGTGCGGGCCGAAGCGCTACGCTGGAACAATCTGCAGGGAGGTTCCATGACATCGCTACCACTACGTGCCGCCTTGGCGGCCGTCCTTCTGGGCGCCGCGACCCAGCTCGCGGCCAAGCCGTTGGTGGTGTGCACCGAGGCGAGCCCGGAAGGCTTCGACATCGTCCAGTACACCACTGCGGTCACCGCCGACGCCTCGGCCGAGGCGCTCTTCAACCGCCTGGTCGACTTCAAGCCCGGTACCACCGATATCCAGCCGGCGCTGGCCAAAAGCTGGGACATCAGCCAGGACGGGCTGACCTACACCTTCCACCTGCGCGAAGGCGTCAAGTTCCACACCACCCCGTACTTCAAACCCACCCGCGACTTCAACGCCGATGACGTGCTGTGGAGCCTCAATCGCCAGCTCGACCCGAACCATCCCTGGCACGACAAGACCAGCGTTGGCTACCCCTACTTCGAGAGCATGGCCTTCAAGGGCTTGCTCAAGTCGGTAAGCAAGACCGACGACCACACCGTGGTGATCACCCTGACCCGCCCGGAAGCCCCCTTCCTGCGCGACATGGCCATGGCCTTCACCTCGATCTACTCCGCCGAGTACGGCGACCAGTTGCTCAAGGCCGGCAAGACCGGCGAGCTCAACAGCAAGCCGATCGGCACCGGGCCGTTCATCTTCCAGCGCTACAACAAGGACGCCCAAGTTCGCTACAAGCCCAATCCGGACTACTTCCGTGGCAAGCCACCGGCAGACGCGCTGATCTTCGCCATCGCCACCGACAGCAACGTGCGCCTGCAAAAGCTGCGCGCCAATGAGTGCCAGATCGCCCTGTATCCAAAGCCGGACGACGTGCCGGCGATCAAGGCCGACCCGAAACTCAAGGTTGCCGAGATCGAGGCGCTGGTGACGGGCTACATCGCCATGAACACGGAACACAAGTACTTGAATGACGTACGCGTGCGCAAAGCCCTCAACATGGCCTTCGACCGCCAGCATCACATCGACCAGCTGTTCGGCAAAGGCAACGCGACCGAGGCGGTCAATCCGTACCCGCACACCATGCTGGGCAACAACGTGATGATCCAGAATCCGCCACGCGACCTCGACAAGGCCCGGGCGCTGTTGAAGGAGGCCGGCGTTCCGCAAGGGACCGTGATGACCCTCTTCACCCGTAATGGCGGCGGGCCAACCAACCCCAACCCACGGCTGTCCGCCGAGATGCTCCAGGCGGACCTGGCCCAGATCGGCATCAAGCTGGACATCCGGGTGATGGAATGGGCCGAAATGCTGCGCCGTGCCAAAGCCGGTGAAGCCGACCTGGTGTCTGCCGGCTGGGCCAGCGACAACGGTGACCCGGACAACTTCCTCGGCCCGCTGCTCAGCTGCGAAGCCGCGAAGAACGGCGAGAACTACGCCCGCTGGTGCAACACGACGTTCCAGGATCTGATCACCCGCGCACGCACGATCACCAAGGACGAGGAGCGCGGATGGGTCTATGCCGAGGCCATGAGGGTGTACGATGACGATCAACCCTGGATCAACATGGCCCATCCCAAGATGTTCACCGCCATGCGTGACAACGTGGAGGGTTACGTGATCAACCCTCTGACCAACAACAACTTCGCCACCACCAAGGTGAAGTAACACAACAACAACGACCGCCGGCGACCCACACGGGAACCGGCGGCACCGCCTGACCGGCTTAATGAGGTACACCCGACGATGTTGAGTTTTATTGCCCGGCGCCTCGGCTTGCTGATTCCGACCTTCTTCGGCATCACCCTGCTGACCTTCGCGCTCATACGCCTGATCCCCGGCGACCCGGTGGAAGTAATGATGGGCGAGCGCAGGGTCGACCCTGAAATGCACGCCCAGGCCATGGAGCGCCTGGGCCTGAACAAACCACTGCCGGTCCAGTACCTGGACTACATCGGCAAGCTGGCCCAGGGCGACCTGGGCGAGTCCCTACGCACGCGCGAGAGCGTGTGGAACGAATTTCTCACCCTGTTCCCCGCCACCCTCGAACTGGCCTTCGCCGCCTTGCTGTTCGCTGGCATCGTCGGCCTGTTGGCCGGGGTGATCGCCGCGCTCAAGCGCGGCTCGCTGTTCGACCACGGGGTCATGGGCGTCTCGCTGGCCGGCTACTCCATGCCGATCTTCTGGTGGGGCCTGATCTTGATCATGTTCTTCTCGGTGAGTCTGGGCTGGACGCCGGTCTCCGGGCGTATCGACCTGCTCTACGACATCGAGCCGAAAACCGGCTTCATGTTGATCGACACACTGCTCAGCGAAGAGGAAGGCGCGTTCAAGGACGCCGTCATGCACCTGATCCTGCCGGCCATCGTGCTGGGCACCATCCCCCTGGCAGTGATCGCCCGCATGACCCGCTCCTCCATGCTCGAAGTCCTGCGCGAAGACTACATTCGCACCGCCCGCGCCAAGGGCCTGTCGCCCGCCCGCGTGGTGTTCATCCACGGCCTGCGCAACGCGCTGATCCCGGTGCTGACAGTATTCGGCCTGCAGGTCGGCACCTTGCTCGCCGGTGCCGTGCTCACCGAAACCATCTTCTCCTGGCCGGGCATCGGCAAGTGGCTGATCGAAGCCATCGGCGCCCGTGACTACCCCGTGGTCCAGAACGGCATCCTGCTCATCGCCTGCCTGGTGATCCTGGTCAACTTCGTCGTGGACATCCTCTACGGCCTGGCCAACCCACGCATCCGTCATCAGCGCTGAGGCCCAAGCCATGACTAGCCCTATTCCAAAATCCGTCACACCGGCCAGCCCAGTGGACCAGAGCCTGCTCTACCCCTCCCCGTACAAAGAGTTCTGGCAGGCCTTCTCGCGCAATAAAGGCGCCGTGGCCGGCCTTGCCTTCATATGCCTGATCGTGTTCTGCGCGCTGTTCGCCCCCTGGATCGCGCCGCACAACCCGAGCGAGCAATACCGCGACTTCCTGCTCACCCCGCCGGTGTGGCTCGAAGGTGGCACCTGGCAGTTCATCCTCGGCACCGACGAGCTCGGTCGCGACCTGCTCTCGCGCTTGATCCAGGGTGCGCGACTGTCGCTGCTGATCGGCCTGTCGTCAGTGGTGATGTCGCTGATCCCCGGCATCCTGCTGGGCCTGCTGGCCGGGTTCTTCCCGCAGTTCCTCGGCCCTTCGATCATGCGCCTGATGGACGTGATGCTGGCCCTGCCGTCGCTGCTGCTGGCCGTGGCCATCGTCGCCATCCTCGGCCCTGGCCTGATCAACACCGTGATCGCCATCGCCATCGTCTCGCTGCCCTCCTACGTACGCCTGACCCGCGCCGCGGTGATGGGCGAGCTGAACCGCGACTACGTCACCGCCGCACGTCTGGCCGGTGCAGGCCTGCCGCGCCTGATGTTCGTCACCGTGCTGCCTAACTGCATGGCGCCGCTGATCGTGCAGGCCACCTTGAGCTTCTCCTCGGCGATCCTCGACGCCGCCGCCCTGGGTTTCCTGGGCCTGGGCGTGCAGCCGCCGACGCCCGAATGGGGCACCATGCTGGCCTCGGCCCGTGACTATATCGAACGCGCCTGGTGGGTGGTGAGCCTGCCGGGCCTGACGATCCTGCTCAGTGTGTTGGCAATCAACCTGATGGGCGACGGCCTGCGCGATGCGCTGGACCCGAAACTCAAGAACGCCGCCTGAGGAGAACGCCATGTCACTGTTGCAGATCAACAACCTGAACGTGCGCTTCGGCGACGCCAACGCCGTCCCCGTAGTGGACGGCCTGGACCTTGCGGTGGACGCCGGCGAGATCCTCGCCATCGTCGGCGAGTCCGGCTCCGGCAAGTCGGTGACCATGATGGCCCTGATGGGCCTGATCGACGCCCCCGGGCGCATCACCGCCGACGTGCTCAATTTCGACGGCACCGACATGCTCAAGCTGAGCGGCCGGCAACGGCGCAAGGTCGTGGGCAAGGACATCGCCATGGTCTTCCAGGACCCGATGACCGCCCTGAATCCCAGCTACACCGTGGGCTATCAGATCGAGGAAGTCCTGCGCCAGCACCTGGGTCTGAAGGGCAAGGCTGCCCGACAGCGGGCCCTGGAGCTGCTCAAGAAAGTCGAGATCCCGGCCGCCGAAAGCCGCCTGGACGCCTACCCCCACCAGCTCTCCGGCGGCATGAGCCAACGTGTGGCAATCGCCATGGCGATTGCCGGTGAACCCAAGCTGCTGATTGCCGACGAACCGACCACAGCGCTGGATGTGACCATCCAGGCACAGATCATGGAGCTGCTGGTGAACCTGCAGAAAGAGCGCAACATGGCGCTCATTCTCATCACCCACGACCTGGCCGTGGTGGCCGAGACCGCCAAGCGCGTGTGCGTGATGTATGCCGGCCAGGCCGTGGAAGTGGGACAGGTGCCGGAACTGTTCGACCTCCCCGCCCACCCCTACAGCGAAGCCTTGCTGGCTGCCATCCCCGAGCACAGCATCGGGGCCGAGCGCCTGGCCACCCTGCCAGGCATCGTGCCCGGGCGTTACGACCGGCCCAAGGGCTGCCTGCTGTCACCGCGCTGCCCCTACGTGCAGGACAACTGCCGCCAGCAGCGTCCGCCTCTCGATCCCCAGGCCCATAGCCTGGTGCGTTGCTTCTATCCGCTGAACCAGGAGGTGGCGTGATGACCGTCGTCCTATCCGCCCGTGAACTGACCCGCCATTACGAAGTCTCCCGCGGCCTGTTCAAGGGCCATGCGCTGGTGCGCGCCCTCAATGGCGTGTCGTTCGAACTGGAGGCCGGCAAGACCCTGGCCGTGGTCGGCGAATCCGGCTGCGGCAAGTCCACCCTGGCCCGAGCCCTGACGCTGATCGAGGAGCCGTCCTCCGGCTCCCTGCAGATCGCCGGAACGGAGGTCAAAGGCGCCAGCAAGGCCGAGCGCAAGCAACTGCGCCGCGACGTGCAGATGGTCTTCCAGAGCCCTTACGCCTCGCTCAACCCGCGACAGAAGATCGGTGACCAACTCGCAGAACCGCTGCTGATCAACACCTCGTTGAGCAAGACCGAGCGCCGCGAGAAAGTGCAGAAAATGATGGAGCAGGTCGGCCTGCGTCCGGAGCACTACCAGCGCTATCCGCACATGTTTTCTGGCGGCCAGCGCCAGCGCATCGCCCTGGCCCGGGCGATGATGCTGCAGCCGAAAGTGCTGGTGGCCGACGAGCCGACGTCGGCACTCGACGTGTCGATCCAGGCGCAGGTGCTGAACCTGTTCATGGACCTGCAGAAGGAGTTCAACACCGCCTACGTGTTCATCTCCCACAACCTGGCGGTAGTGCGACACGTGGCCGACCAGGTGCTGGTGATGTACCTGGGTCGCCCGGCGGAGATGGGGCCCAAGGAGGATATCTACGAGAAACCCCTGCACCCCTACACTCAGGCGCTGCTGTCGGCGACCCCGGCGATTCACCCCGATCCGCTCAAGCCGAAGATCCGCATCGCCGGTGAGCTGCCCAACCCACTCAATCCACCGGCAGGCTGTGCATTCCACAAGCGTTGCCCGTATGCCACCGAGCGCTGCGCCAAGGAAATACCAGCGTTGAGGCAGGTGAGTACGCGGCAAGTGGCCTGCCACTATGCCGAGCAGTTTCTCTAGATCGGTTTAGACCCTGTTCGCGGGTAAACCCGCCTCAAAAGGATTCCCGCTTCCCCTGTGGGAGCGGGTTACCCGCGAACAGGCCGCACAGTGGCCCTGTGCCTCAATGCATGAAGAACCAGATCAAGATGATCACCGGGATCGGCACCCCAATCATCCAAAGCAGTATCGAGCGCATGGCCTTTCTCCCATTCGTTGGTGAAAAGACAGCTGCAGCGCCCATGCCAGTCTCACTGAAAAATCACCCTCAGTGGAATCAACGGCTTAGCCGACAAGCCGCTCGGCAATACCGTGCAATATGCCGGATCCGTGGCCTTGCGCCAGGGTGTTCTGCAATGCACTATCAGTGTCCATGACCGCCACTACCCTCCCCGACGGCCCCGAGCAAACCCCGCTCACCGCCGACACCGTGCTGCGCTACCACCTGTGCTGGAAGCACCGCGACCTCGACGGCGTGATGGCGCTGTACCACCCTGACATCCAGTACCACGACTTCTTCCAGAACCGCGTGCTCGGCATCGATGAGCTGCGCGACTACGTTCGTGCCTCACTGCCCCACCAGGCCGGCGAAGACATCGTGCACAGCGACCGCATCCGCGTGGACGGCTGCACAGCGTTCATCCAGTACGAAGTCACAGTCCAGGGCGGAGAGGGATTGGTGGCGTTCCAGGCCAGCGAGGCGATCACCGTCAAGGATGGGCTGATCTGGCGCATCAACGAATACGCTACCTTGGTACGTCGTGATGCCCAAGGCGCCAGCCGCACCAACCCGCGTCCGGCCACCAGCCGCCTGGGCCTGTCACCGCGCCAGCTCTCCACCATGGCCCAGGACCTGGAGCACTACTTTCAGCGACAGCGCCCCTACCTTAACCCGGAGCTGGACCTGCAACAGGTCGCCGACCACAGCGGCTACAGCCGCAATCAGATTTCCTACCTGCTCAACCAGGTGCTGGGCCAAAGCTTCTACCGTTACGTCAACCAGGCCCGCCTGCAGCACCTGCTGGCCAGCCTCGATGCCCAGCACGCCACTACCCCGGTCGACGACCTGGCTTTTGCCGCGGGTTTCAATTCGCTGTCGGCGTTCTACAAGTGCTTCCGCGAACACACCGGTTTGTCGCCCAAGGCCTATGTGAAGCAGATTTCCCTGCGTGCACGCACGTAAGACAACCCTCCCCACACGCCACTAGGATCGCCCACAGACCTTTACGGATGTGGAGCCGAACCCGATGCAAGCCTGGCGTACGATCAGCCTTTGGATGGACCAGCTCGAGGAGCCACTCTGCGCCCGCCCTGCCCTGGGCCAGGACCTGGAGGTGGACGTGTGCATCATCGGCGCCGGCTACACAGGCCTGTGGACTGCCTACTACCTCAAGCGCCAGGCGCCACAACTGAACATCGCGGTGATCGATGCCAATATCGCAGGTTACGGCGCCTCGGGCCGTAATGGCGGCTGGCTGATGGGCAACCTGCTTGGCGAGGACCGGATGCTCGCCACCCTCTCGCCCCAGCAACGCCGCGCCAGTACCGACCTGCTGCATGGCATCCCCGACGAGGTCCACAGCGTCCTGCAACGCGAAGGCATCGACTGCGACTACCGCAAAGGCGGCGTGCTCTATTGCGCCGCCCGTTACCCGGAGCAGGAACGCAGTCTGCGCGCCTACCTGGATGACCTCTATCGCCAAGGCATGAATGAAGACGACTACCGCTGGCTGGGGCCCGAGGCGTTGAATGGCCAGTTGCGGGTGAGCAATGCCTATGGCGCGATCTTCAGCCCGCATGTCGCAACGCTCCAGCCGGCCAAGCTCGTGCGCGGCCTGGCCCGTGCGGTCGAACGTCTGGGCGTACCGATCTACGAGAACACCCCGGCCATCGACTGGCGAACCGGCGAGGTACGTACGCCCCAGGCGACGATCCGCAGCCAGTGGATCGTGCCAGCCGTGGAAGGCTACGCCGCCAGCCTGCCGCCCCTGGGCCGGCATCAGTTGCCCGTGCAGAGCCTGCTGGTGGCCACCGAACCCCTGCCGGAATCGACCTGGGCACAGATCGGCCTGAACCAGGGCCAGGCCTTCAGCGAGGGCAGCCGCCAAGTCACCTATGGCCAACGCACCGCCGACAACCGCCTGGTGTTCGGTGCCCGTGGCGGCTACCGCTTCGGCGGCCGGCTGCGGGAAGACTTCAGCCTCACCGACAGCGAGATCGCCCTGCGCCGCTACCTGTTCGGCGACCTGTTCCCGCAGCTCAAGGACGTGCGCATCACCCATTCCTGGGGCGGCAACCTGGGCATGGCCCGGCGCTTCCACCCGCACATGCTGTGCGATCGCCAGCGCGGCATCGCGTTGTCGGGCGGCTATGGCGGCGAAGGCGTCGGCGCCACCAACCTGGGCGGACGCACCCTGGCCGCGTTGATACTCGGCCAGCACAACGCCCTGACCGCACAGCCTTGGGTGTACGACAACCGCCCGCTGTCGGGCCTGGCCAGCTGGCCGCCCGAGCCCTGCCGCTGGCTGGGCTACAACGCGATCATCCGAAGCTTCGTGTACGAGGACCAGACCCTCGCCCAGCCCGGCAGCCCCCCTTGGCGAAGGCGCCTGGCCCGCACGCTTGCCGACTTCATGGAAGGTTTCATGCGCTGATTCAACCCAAACCACCACACAGGATCCAAGGTCATGAGCATCACCCAGTTCAAGCACACGGGCAGCGTCACCCTGGAAAGCACCAGTCCTGTCGCCGTTCCTCTCGGCGAGCCGGTCGCGGTCACCTCCGTGACCTGCGTCGAACGCAACGACGGCGTCGAAACCGGCATCTGGGAGTGCACCCCGGGGCGCTGGCGGCGGCAGATCGTGCAGCAGGAGTTCTGCCATTTCATCAAGGGCCGCTGCACCTTCACCCCCGACGGTGGCGAGCCCTTGCTCATCGAAGCCGGCGACGCCCTGATGCTGCCGGCCAACAGCACCGGCACCTGGGATATCCAGGAAACAGTGCGCAAGACCTACGTTCTGATTTTCTGATCCGACGATCGCCTGCCGCCCTTCGATAACAACAAGCACAGCAAGGTATACCGGACATGCGCACCCTCCTGCTCGCCCCTCTGATGCTCGCCACCTGCGTGGCCAACGCCGCCGACTCGGTGAAGATCTACAACTGGTCCAGCTACATCGCCCCTGACACCCTCAAGCAGTTCCAGCAGGCCACCGGCATCAAGCCGACCTATGACGTGTTCGACAGCAACGAGACCCTCGACGGCAAGCTGATGACGGGCAACTCCGGCTACGACGTGGTGTTCCCCTCCAACCACTTCATGGCCCGGCAGATCCAGGGCAAAGCCCTCAAGCCGCTGGACAAGAGCCAGTTGCCCAACTGGCACAACCTCAACCCGGTGCTGCTCAAGGCGCTGGAGGTGAACGACCCGGGCAACCGCTATGGCTTCCCCTACCTCTGGGGCAGCACCGGCATTGGCTACAACATCGACAAGGTCAAGGCAGTACTGGGCGACAATGCGCCGGTGGACTCCTGGGACCTGATCTTCAAGCCCGAGAACATTTCCAAACTCAAAAGCTGCGGCGTTGCCGTGCTGGACAACGGCCCGGAACTGCTGCCGATCGCCCTGCACTACCTGGGCCTGCCGCACCACAGCCAGAACCCGGCCGATTACGACAAAGCCAAGGCGCTGTTGATGCAGGTGCGGCCGTACATCAGCTACTTCCACTCATCCAAGTACACCGGCGACCTGGCCAATGGCGATATCTGCGTGGTGGTAGGTTTCTCGGGGGATGTGCTGCAGGCGAAGAACCGCGCCGAAGAGGCGAACAATGGGGTGAAGGTGGGCTACTCGATACCCAAGGAAGGGGCGCCGCTGTGGTTCGACATGGTCGCCATGCCCGCCGACGCACCGGACGAAAAAGCCGGCTACGCCTACATGAACTACCTGTTGCAGCCAGAGGTGATGGCCAATATCAGCGACTATGTGCAGTACGCCAACGGCAACTTGAAGGCAGACAGCCTGGTGGACCCGAAGCTCAAGGCCAACAGCATGATCTACCCGAGTGACGAGGTGCTGGGCAAGCTGTATGCCCTGGAGGCGATGCCGGCGAAGATCGACCGCATTCGTACACGGATCTGGACCAGCATCAAAGCAGGCAACTGACAGTCGTCAGCTGTGAAGCGGCAAGCGGCAAGAAAAGCGGAGCCCGTTCAGGCTCGCGCTGCTTGTAGCTTGCCGCTGCTCTGTTAGTGGTGCTCGCGAGTGGCGCGGAACTTGATGTCCGGCCAGCGCTCTTCCATCAATGACAGGTTCACCCGGGTCGGCGCCAGGTAGGTCAGGTGACCGCCACCGTCGATGGCCAGGTTCTCCATGGCCTTGTTCTGGAATTCCTCGAGCTTCTTCTTGTCGTCGCAGCTGATCCAGCGCGCCGACCAGACGGTGATGGGCTCGTAGGCACATTCGACCTTGTACTCTTCCTTCAGGCGGCTGGCGACCACATCGAACTGCAGCACACCCACGGCGCCGAGGATGATGTCGTTGCTGCGCTCGGGGAAGAACACCTGGGTCGCGCCTTCTTCGGCCAGCTGTTGCAGGCCCTGGCGCAATTGCTTGGACTTGAGCGGGTCCTTCAGGCGCACGCGGCGGAAGAGTTCCGGGGCGAAGTGTGGAATACCCGTGAAGCCCAGCGCCTCGCCTTCGGTGAAGGTGTCGCCGATCTGGATGGTGCCATGGTTATGCAAGCCGATGATGTCGCCGGCATAAGCCTCTTCGAGCTGTTCACGTTCGGAGGAGAAGAACGTCAGCGCATCGCCGATGCGCAGGTCCTTGCCCAGGCGCACGTGGCGCATCTTCATGCCTTTTTCGTACTTGCCCGAGCAGATCCGCATGAAGGCGATGCGGTCGCGGTGTTTCGGGTCCATGTTCGCCTGGATCTTGAACACGAAGCCGGTGAACTTCTCTTCCACAGGCTCGACGGTACGCTCGTGCGCCACGCGGCCCAGCGGACGCGGTGCCCAATCGACAACTGCATCGAGCACATGGTCGACACCGAAGTTGCCAAGGGCGGTACCGAAGAACACAGGGGTCAGCTGACCGTTGATGAACTCGTCCTGGTTGAACTCATGGCAGGCGCCCTGCACCAGTTCCAGCTGCTCGACGAACGAATCGTACTGGTCGCCCAGGTGCGCACGGGCCTCGTCGGAGTCCAGCTTCTGGATGATCTTGGCTTCGGTGCGCTCATGGCCGTGGCCCGGGGTATAGACGACGATGTAGTCGCCGGTGAGGTGGTACACACCCTTGAAATCACGGTAGCAACCGATCGGCCAGGTGATCGGCGCAGCCTTGATCTTCAGGACCGCCTCGATCTCGTCGAGCAGTTCGATCGGGTCACGGATGTCGCGGTCGAGTTTGTTGATGAAGCTGACGATCGGCGTGTCGCGCAGGCGGCAGACATCCATCAGGGCGATGGTCCGCGGCTCTACACCTTTACCGCCGTCGAGCACCATCAGTGCCGAGTCGACCGCGGTCAGGGTGCGGTAGGTATCTTCGGAGAAGTCCTCGTGGCCGGGGGTGTCGAGCAGGTTGATCATGTGCTCGCGGTAGGGGAACTGCATCACCGAGGTGGTGATGGAGATGCCGCGCTGCTTCTCCATTTCCATCCAGTCGGAGGTGGCGTGGCGGTCGGACTTGCGCGACTTCACGGTACCGGCGACGGCAATGGCCTTGCCCATCAGCAGGAGCTTCTCGGTGATGGTGGTCTTACCAGCGTCGGGGTGGGAAATGATGGCGAAAGTGCGGCGCTTCGCGACTTCGGCGGCCTGGTTGGTCATGGGAAATCGCCTGACTTGGGATCAAAAAGGGGCAATATCATACCTGAAGTCGGAGCAGGGCCAAAACCCGCCTGAGGCCATTGGGCATCAGCTTTGAATCTTGCGAGTCGCCGGTGCCTCAGAGAGCCTTCAAGCGTGACCGGTGCATACCCAGGCATACGCGCTAAAAGCTCAAGTGTTCCGCCGAGAGCCTCGACATAAAGCGAATAACCAAGAAAATTGCCCAGCCCTAGTCGCCTTACGGCAAACCGCCGAATAGCAGGTACTTCAACGCCCTCACGTACTATCCACGATTTTTTATCGCGTGATTTTTCCGCCAAGCCAGTGATTAACACTGGCCAAACGCCTCCTCAGATGGGAACCTTTAACGCCACGGAGACGTCCACTCCCCTGCAACCCGCCTCGGTTCAGGGCGTGTTTCATCTGCATTTCGGGCCCGACGGGGTTCGGCTCATGGCGTGACCGCCTGTCTTCAGTACGTCACGCTGCTACTCGCGACCACACTGCCTGGCGCCAGGTATGGCGCCCGCCACGGGAGTGTGTTCGCCGACTGAAAAGGAGTCCGCCTGTGGCTGAACGCTATGGCAAAGGGCTGTTGGGATGGGCCGCCGTGCTCGTCATCCTGGCCCTGCTGGTCCACTGGATCGGCATCGATACCTTCGCGCGTTATCGCGAAGACCTTTGGTTCTACCTGCAAGCGCACCTGGTGCTGGTACTGGCTTCGATGGCGGCGTCGTTGGCCGTGGGTATCCCCGCCGGCATTGCCTTGAGTCGACCGCACAGGGTCGACAAGGCCGAGCGCTTCATGCAGCTGTTCAACGTTGGCAACACCATCCCTCCCCTGGCCGTCCTGGCCATTGCCCTGAGTGTCCTGGGCATCGGCGCAGGCCCTGCGATCTTCGCCCTGTTCCTCGCCTCCCTCCTGCCCATCGTGCGCAACACCTACGAAGGCCTGAAGAACGTCCCCGCCTCGCTCAAGGAAGCCGCCACCGGCATCGGCATGACCGCGCGCCAGCAACTTTGGCAGGTAGAGCTGCCCAACGCTGTGCCGATCATCGTCGGCGGTGTGCGCGTGGCCCTGGCGCTGAACGTGGGCACCGCCCCCCTGGCCTTCCTGATCGGCGCCAACAGCCTGGGCAGCCTGATCTTCCCCGGCATCGCCCTGAACAACCAGCCGCAACTGCTGCTGGGCGCAGCCTGCACGGCCTTGCTGGCACTGGCGCTCGATGCCTTGGTGAGCCTTTCCAGCAAGCGCTGGCTGGAACGCGGCCTGACCCGATAAAAAGAGGGAACCGATGAACAAGAAAATCGCCTTGCTCCTGGGCGCGGCCATGCTGTTCGCAGGGCTCGCCCAGGCAGCGGAAAAACCGCTGATTCGCATCGGCGCGCGGGTCTTCACCGAACAGACCGTGCTCGCCGAAATCACCGCTCAATACCTGCGCGCCAACGGCTATACCGTGCGCGTCACCGAAGGCCTGGGCAGCAACCTTGCACGCCAGGCCCAGGAAACCGGCCAACTCGACCTGATGTGGGAATACACCGGGGTCTCGCTGGTCTCCTACAACCACATCGACGAGCGAATGCCCAGCGCCGAGGCCACCTACGCCAGGGTCAAGGCACTGGACGCCGAGAAGGGCCTGGTCTGGCTGACCCCATCGAAGTTCAGCAACACCTATGCCCTGGGCCTGCCCCAAGCCGTGGCCAAGGCCTACCCGCAGCTCAACACCATCAGTCAGTTGCAGCGAGTGCTGCGCGACGAGCGTGAGCGCAATCACCTGGTGGCACTGGACACCGAGTTCGCCAATCGCCCGGACGGCCTGGTGGGGCTGCGCGAGCTGTACGACCTGCCGCTCGACCGGCGCAACATTCGCCAGATGGACGGCGGCCTGGTCTATACCGCAATGCGCAATAACCAAGTCTTCGCCGGCCTGGTGTACACCACCGACGGGCGCCTGAACGCGTTCAACCTCAAGCTGCTCGAAGACGACAAGCACTACTTCCCTGACTACACCGCCGCCCCGGTGGTGCGCCAGCAGACGCTCGACGCCAACCCGCGACTGGCCGACCTGCTCAAGCCTCTGGCCGAGCTGCTCGACGACCAGACCATGCGCGCACTCAACGCCCAGGTCGATGTCGAGCACCAGAGCCCGGCGACCGTGGCTGCGGCATTCCTACGCGAGCACCCGATCAGCGAGGTACAGCCATGAACCTGCTCGATACGTTCACCCATCTGGACTGGGCCCAGGTCCTGCACCTGACCGGCCAGCACATCACCCTGGTGGGCGTGGCCGTGGGCCTGGCGATCTTGGTCGGCGTACCCTTGGGGGTCTTGATGACACGCTTCCCGTCCCTGGCAGGCCCCCTACAGGCCAGCGCCACGGTGCTGCTGACCGTCCCTTCGATTGCCCTGTTCGGCCTGCTGCTGCCGTTCTACTCCAAGTTCGGCCAGGGCCTGGGGCCATTGCCGGCGATCACGGCAGTATTCCTCTATTCGCTGCTGCCGATCATGCGCAACACCTACCTGGCCCTGACCAACGTCGAACCCGGCATCCGTGAAGCGGCGCGCGGCATCGGCATGACCTTCGGCCAGCGCCTGCGCATGGTCGAGTTGCCCATCGCGGTGCCGGTGATTCTTGCCGGCGTGCGCACCGCCGTGGTGATGAACATCGGCGTGATGACCATCGCCGCCACCATCGGCGCTGGCGGCCTGGGTGTGCTCATTCTCACCTCCATCAGCCGCAGCGACATGTCCATGCTGCTGGTCGGCGCCGTGCTGGTCAGCCTGCTGGCGATCATCGCCGACCTGCTTCTGCAAACCCTGCAACGTGCCCTGACTCCGGAAGGACTGCGCCCATGATCGAACTGAAGAACCTCAGCAAGACCTTCAACGTCAACGGCAAGGACGTCAAAGCCGTCGACGCGGTCAGCCTCACCGTCAACGAAGGCGAAATCTGCGTGTTCCTCGGCCCCTCGGGCTGCGGCAAGAGCACTACCCTGAAGATGATCAACCGCCTGATCACACCGACCAGCGGCCAGGTATTGATCAATGGCGAGGACACCAGCGCCCTGGATGAGGTGACCCTACGTCGCCACATTGGCTACGTGATCCAGCAAATCGGCCTGTTCCCCAACATGACCATCGAGGAAAACATCACGGTCGTACCGCGCTTGCTGGGCTGGGACAAGCAACGATGCCACGAGCGCGCCCGCGAGCTGATGCACATGATCAAGCTCGAACCCAAGCAGTACCTGCAGCGCTACCCGCGTGAACTTTCAGGTGGTCAGCAACAGCGGATCGGCGTGATCCGTGCCTTGGCCGCCGAAGCACCGGTGCTGCTGATGGATGAACCTTTCGGCGCGGTCGACCCGATCAACCGCGAGATGATCCAGAACGAGTTCTTCGAGATGCAACGGGCGCTGAACAAGACCGTGATCATGGTCAGCCATGACATCGACGAGGCAATCAAGCTAGGCGACAAAATCGCCATCTTCCGCGCCGGCAAACTGCTGCAGCTCGACCACCCGGACACCTTGCTGGCCCATCCGGTGGATGACTTCGTGAGCAATTTCGTCGGCCAGGACAGCACCTTGAAGCGACTGTTGCTGGTGCGTGCTGAGGATGCCGCAGACAACGCCCCGTGCCTGAGCCCCGAGACGACCGTGAGCGATGCCCTGGAGCTGATGGACGAGCATGACCGCCGCTACGTGGTGGTCACCGATGCGCAGAACCGGGCATTGGGCTACGTGCGCCGACGCGATCTGCATCGCCAGCAAGGGAGCTGTGGCGATTTCCTGCGACCGTTCAACGCCACCGCCGCCCACGATGAACACCTGCGCATCCTCCTGTCGCGGATGTATGAGTTCAATCGTGCATGGTTACCCGTGCTCGATGCCGAGCAGGTGTTCCTGGGCGAGGTGACCCAGGAGTCCATTGCGGCCTACCTGAGCTCGGGGCGTTCGCGTGGGGGCAAGACCAGTATCGTTTCGCCGGCCGAGGCGGCCGCCTCCCTCTAAGGAGCGCGGGTAAACTCCGCTCCCACAGCAAATAGCGTTGTACCAGTGGGAGCGGGTTTACCCTCGAATCAGGCACCACCGGTGTCAGAACCCTACACTGGCCTGCACATAGAAGGTGCGCGGTTCACCCACATAGAGCCCGGCGTTGTTGTCGCTGGAGCGGGTGTAGTACTGCTTGTCGAAGAGGTTCTTCACACCCGCCGCCAGCTTCAGGTTCGACAGCTGCGGCCCGAAGTCATACCCACCACGGGCATGCCAGGTGACATAGCCCGGAATATCGCCGAACCGTCCATCGGCACTCGGCTCGGTGATGTAGTTGCCGTTGAACTGGCCATTGGTAATCCCCGTGCCTGGCGAGCGCTGCTTGGACTGGGCATAAGCATCCAGATTCCAGGTCCAGCGGTTCATCTCGTAGCGCAGCCCCGCCGTGGCCACCTGGCGGGAGTAGAACGGCAGGTCACGGCCTTTGAAGCCAGGGATCTCGCCTTCGTAGGTGGCGCGGGTATAGGTGTAGCCTGCGTTGGCCGTCAGCCCTTGCAGGCGTGCATCCAACCCGGACAGGTCATAACGCACGGCGGCTTCGATGCCCTGGTGCTTGGTCGCCCCCAGGTTGGTCCAGCCCACCTCGTTGCTGATGTATTGCAGCTCGTCGTCGAAGTCGATGTAGAACGCGGTCAGCTCGCCCGCGAAATGGCCGTCGTCATAACGCGTGCCGATCTCGTAGGTCTTGGCCTTTTCCGGCTCCAGGCCATTGGCGGTACTGTCGCCTTTACCGCCCTGCCCAAGCTGGAAGTACTGCAGGCTGCCGAAGGAGGTCTCGTAGTTGGCGAACAGCTTCCAGGCATCGGACAGGTGATACATCACGCTCAATGCTGGCAGGGGTTCGTTGCTGGTGACGCTGCGGTTTTTCTCTGGGACGCGCTTGTAGTCTCCATCCAGGACCGGGCGGTCGCGCCAGTCGGTATTGATGTGCTCGAAGCGGATGCCGGGGGTGATGGTCCAGTTGCCCACGTCGATCTTGTCGTCGATGTAGTAGGCACTGGCTTCGGTGCCCCCGCTACGGTCCTGGATGACATGGCCGTCGGAACCCGGGGCCGGCGTCGGCACGTTGTCGATCAGCGCCAGCTGCGAAGACTGCTCGCGCATGGCTTCCTTCAGGTAGCGATAGCCGACGCTGACTTCCTGGGTGGTGGGGCCGGCGAAGAAGATCCGCGACAGGCGCGGCTCGATGGCGAAGGTGTGGTAATTGCGCGGGTATGACGACAGGGTCTTCATGGTGCGGTCGGCGATGGCGCTGCCGCGGAAACTGTCGGTGTAATAGGTCAGCACTTCGAACTGGGTGGCCTCGTCGAGCTGACGCTGCCACTTGAACGACACGTCCTTGCGACGGCCGGCGAAGTAGTCGTAGTCGCGCACCGACTGGAAGGGGTCATGGTTGAACTGCGCCTGGGTCAGGCCACCGGGCATGTCGGCCCGACCATCGTAGTAATGGAAGTTGAGCCAGAACTCGTCGCTGTCGGTGGGCGCCCAGTGGGTCTTGAGGATGACGTCGTCGATGTCATTGCCGTTGTTGCTGCTGCGGTAACCGTTGCCGTTCACGCCGGTATAGAGCAATGCCACGCCCATGCCGTTGTCGGCGGTGCCGCCGACGAACGCCGACTCGGTGTGTTTCCAGCCGCCATGGCGAGAGGTTTCCAACGTGGTGGACAACTCACCCGAGGCTTTCTCCGGAATGGCACGGGTCACGAAGTTGATCACCCCGCCGACGTTTTGCGGGCCATAGCGCACGGAGCCTGCGCCGCGGACCACATCGATGCTGTCGAGGTTGCCCGAGGAGATTGGCGCCATGGACAGCTGTGGCTGGCCATAGGGCGCGAAGGCGGCGGGAATGCCGTCGATCAACACCGTCGAGCGCGGCGACAGGCGCGATGTCAGGCCGCGCACCCCCACGTTGAGCGACAGGTCGCTGCCACCGGTGCCATTGGAATCCTGGACTTGCACACCGGGGATGCCGCGCAGCACGTCGCGTACGTTCATCGCGCCCTTTTCCACCATGGCCTCGCGACGTACCACGGTGCGCGCGCCGGGATGGCTCTGCACCACACTCTGCTGGGCATCCCCCAGCCAGTCGCCGACCACTTTGACGTCGGTGGGCGCCAGCTCAAGGCTGCCGGTGGTCAATACGCCTGCGCTCTCGGCCGGCTTGACCACCACGGTGCCCTGGGACAGCTCATAGGTCAGCCCACTGCCTTGCAACAATTGTTGCAGCGCCTGCTCCGGCGCAAGATTTCCCGAGACCGCCGGGGCCTGCTTGCCCGCCACCAGTTCAGGGCTGAAGAACAATTGCAGGTTGGTCTGTTGCCCCAACTGGCTCAAAGCCGAAGCCAGGGGCTGGGCCTGGATTTGGATCGTCGCCGGCGTTTGTTCGGCGTAGGCATTGGCCGTGGCGGCACTGATCGCCAGGGCCAGCGCGAGGGAAGGCAAACGCAGGAAGGGCTTGTTGTTGTTCACGTCGTCGAAGAATCCTGAAAGTCCGGATGAACGCCAACCACACGCAAATGGAAATGCTTGGCAGTTGCAGCTGGCGAGGAAGACGAACGAGTGAAAAAAAACCTGAATCTATTTCGCGATAATTTCGCTGGAGCCGTCGCCGTGGGTCTTGATGGCCACCGGCAGGATGCTCGGCAGGGCCCGCAGCAGTGCGTCGGTGTCATCGACACTGAAGGTGCTGGACAGGCGCAGGCCCGCCGTCTTGCCAGGGGCGACGCGCAGTGGCTGGCTGCGGTAACGGGAGACTTCCGCCACCACCTCGGCCAAGGTGGCGTTGTCGAAGACCAGCTTGCCGTGGCGCCAGGCCGTCACGGCAGCCGCATCCACAGGGTACGGCGCCACGACCTGGCCTTGCGGATCGATATGCGCACCCAGGCCGGCGGTGAGCTGCGCCGATGGACCCGAAGCCCCCTCCACCTTGACAGAGCCCTGCTCCACGGCCACCCGGGTGTGCCCGCGATCCAGGCGCACATCGAAACGGGTCCCGGTCACGGTGACGCGTCCCTGGGCGGTGTCGACCACGAAAGGCCGTGCGCGGTCATGGGCGACACTGAACATCACTTCGCCCGCCTCGAGCACGACCTGTCGCTGCCCGGCGCTGAACCTCACGCTCAGGCGAGTCGCGCCATTGAGTTGCAGTTGCGAGCCGTCCGGCAGCTCGATATCACGGCGTTCGCCCAAGGCGGTCTGCAGGTCTTGGCTATGGTTTTCGCGTGTGTATTGCCAGCCGCGCCAGCCCAGTCCAAGGGCGGCGGCGCCCACACCCGCCGCCAGGGCCTGCTGCAGGAAACGCCGACGGGGCAGGAGCAGCACAGGCTCAGGTACGCACAACGCCTCCAGACGCTGGGCCGGGATGTGTTCGGCGGCCTGCCACAACCGCTCGAGCAGGTCGTACTCCTCGCGGTGGCGAGGATGGGCCTTAAGCCACTGCTGCAAGCGCGCCTGCAACTGGGCATCACCCGGCGCATCCTGGATACGCGCGAACCATTCGGCGGCCTGTTCGCGCACGTCTTCGGCGCCGGGCTGTTTCATGCAAAGGGTCTCCTGACTCATCGGGTGGACACATCCAGGTGCTCACGCAGATGCCGGAGCGTGCGGATCATATACTTTTCGACCATGTTCTTGCTCAGGCCCATGCGCGCGGCAATTTCCGCCTGGGTCAGCCCCTCGAGCTTCTGCCAGATGAACACCTGCCGGCAATTGACCGGCAGCTCGGCCAGGGCGCGCTCGACGCTGTCAGCCAGTTCCAGGGCATGCACATAGGCTTCCGGATCCCCATTGCCTGCGGCGCCTTCATCGAACATCTCCTCTTCCAGAGCCTGGCGCCGGTCCTCACGGCGGTAACCGTCCACGGCAATGTTGCGGGCAGTCTGGTGCAGGTAGGCGCGCGGCTGCTCGATGACCTCTCGCGGGTTCTCCAACACCCGCACGAAAGCGTCATGGGCGAGATCCTCGGCCTGTGGACGGTTGCGCAGCTTGCGCGTCCAGGTGCCGATCAACTCGTGATAGTGATCGAGGAAGCCTTTGTGTCCAGACATGGTCGAGGCCATCTAGGGGCAGTACGAGGCCGCGAATAGTAATGCTTCTCATAAACGACGGCAAATCAGCGATGAACCGGCCCGACCAAGGGATCGGTAACAAAAAATTTATCGGAATTTCAATCGATCTGACGCGCCCCTCAAGTGGCCATAAATATGAACACTTTGGCGCCACTGATCTGTGGTCTGTCGTCAGTCACGCGCAGCCGAGAGAACACCATGGC
Organism: Pseudomonas sp. PKS; assembly: GCF_051913525.1. Lineage (NCBI taxonomy): Bacteria > Pseudomonadati > Pseudomonadota > Gammaproteobacteria > Pseudomonadales > Pseudomonadaceae > Pseudomonas > Pseudomonas sp. PKS. Next base: position 28,673 of record NZ_JBEGDO010000004.1, read on the forward strand.
GTCTTTTTCGGGGGCTCGCCTGTGAAGGGGGCCGCGCGGTCCATTCCACAATTTTTTACGCTTGGGAACATCAGGCGTTCACACAGGTCGGTTATTCCAGTAGCAGGTGGCCAAATCGCGACGAACGTGCCGGGATTGCCTGTTGATTCTGCATTCCTCACGCCCTAAAGTGCGCGCCGAACGTCCATGCTGGAAACGATCCATCCGGCTCAAGTACTGACGACGAGACAGCAAGGTCACCCGCCGCTCCGCTTCACGGGCACGGTTGACCTTTTTGCTTTCGGCGACATGCCTTGGGAAGTAGGCGAACCAAAGTGGGGATACGGAGGACGTTCAGTTTGCACCACTTAATTTTTCAGTTTGCCCATGGAGTCCCTCAGCATGTCGATCCAGGTCGAAGACTATTTCGCGCGTGACACCTTCCAGAAGATGAAGGCGTTCGCCGACAAGCAGGAAACCCCGTTCGTACTCATCGACACCCAGATGATCAGCCAGGCCTATGACGACCTGCGCGCAGGCTTTGAATTCGCCAAGGTCTACTACGCCGTCAAGGCCAACCCGGCGGTCGAGATCATCGACCTGCTCAAGGAAAAAGGCTCGAGCTTCGATATCGCCTCGATCTACGAGCTGGACAAAGTGCTGGGCCGTGGCGTCACCGCCGACCGCATCAGCTACGGCAACACCATCAAGAAGTCCAAGGACATCCGCTACTTCTACGAGAAGGGCGTGCGCCTGTACGCCACCGACTCCGAAGCAGACCTGCGCAACATCGCCAAGGCCGCACCCGGTTCGAAAGTCTACGTGCGCATCCTCACCGAAGGCTCCACCACTGCCGACTGGCCGCTCTCGCGCAAGTTCGGCTGCCAGACCGACATGGCCATGGACCTGCTGATCCTGGCGCGTGACCTGGGCCTGGTGCCTTACGGCGTCTCCTTCCACGTCGGCTCCCAGCAACGCGACATCAGTGTCTGGGACGCGGCCATCGCCAAGGTCAAGGTGATCTTCGAGCGCCTGAAGGAAGAAGACGGCATCGAGCTCAAGCTGATCAACATGGGCGGCGGTTTCCCGGCCAACTACATCACCCGCACCAACAGCCTCGAGACGTACGCCGAGGAAATCATCCGCTTCCTCAAGGAAGACTTCGGTGACGACCTGCCGGAAATCATCCTCGAGCCAGGCCGCTCGCTGATCGCCAACGCCGGCATCCTGGTCAGCGAAGTGGTGCTGGTGGCCCGCAAGTCTCGCACCGCTGTCGAGCGCTGGATCTACACCGACGTGGGCAAGTTCTCCGGCCTGATCGAAACCATGGACGAGTCGATCAAGTTCCCGATCTGGACCGAGAAGAAGGGCGAGACCGAAGAAGTGGTCATCGCCGGCCCCACCTGCGACAGCGCCGACATCATGTACGAGCACTACAAGTACGGCCTGCCACTGAACCTGGCCATCGGTGACCGCCTCTACTGGCTGTCCACCGGCGCCTACACCACCAGCTACAGCGCGGTGGAGTTCAACGGCTTCCCGCCGCTGAAGGCGTACTACCTGTAATGCACAACGGGGCCGCGAGGCCCCGTTTTCATGTGTGCACCCCTGCCCTGCCTGTGGAGCGATTGCCTCACTCCCTGGCGTCTTCTTCGCGGGTAACCGGGCCCAGCACGGGCCTGGTGGAGCGGATTTACCCGCGAAAGGGACGTAAAGACGCCTTCAAGGCATACGCCTTTGCAGTTCTTCGGCATACCTCGCGGCAAACGCCATCAGCATCGGCCCCGCCTGCTGCAAGGTCACCAAGGCACTGCGCAGAAAATTCAGGTTCCCCTCGATCCGCGCCCGCTCCAGCCAGGGCTGGGCCTCGGCCAACTGCCCCCGTTCGACGAGCACCATCGCCAGGCTGAACATGCCGCGAAAATCCCCCGCCTCGGCCGAACGGCGGTACCAGCGCACCGCGCGCACCGGACTGGCAGCGGTGGCGATCCCCTGCTCCAGGTAACGGCCATACAGGTTCATCGACTTGGCGTGGCCCAGGTGCGCAGCCTTTTCATAGCAGCTCAACGCCTGTGCCTGGTCCACGGCGACGCCTCGCCCGGTGCCCAGCAGGTTGGCATAGTTGTACAGCCCCCAGTCGAGCCCGGCGTCAGCCGCCTTGCGATAGTGAGCAGCGGCCATGCCCAGGTCGCTTTCCCCGCCCCAGCCATGCTCCAGGCATCGCCCCAGCATGTTGTGCCCCATGGCGCTGCCGCCTTGGGCCGCAATACCAAACCACTGCCGCGCCAGCGCCCGATCCTGCTCGATGCCGCGGCCATCCAGCAGGATCTGCCCGAGTAGCAACTGCGCCTCGACAGCCCCCCGCTGCGCCGCGGCCAGGATGGCTTGCGCCGCCTTGCCAGGGCTTTGTTCGAGCATGGCTTGCAGACCTGCGATATCGACGACTTCTTCACGACGCAACTGATACGACACGGCTCAGACCTCGGCCCAGCGGCGCAGCAGGTTGTGATAAGTGCCGGTCAGTTGCAGCAACGACGGGTGATCGGGGACATCGGCGGTCAATTGGCGGATGGCATTGTCCATCTCGAACAGCAAGGTGCGCTGGCTGTCCTCGCGCACCAGGCTTTGGGTCCAGAAAAACGCCGCATAGCGCGCCCCACGGGTGACCGGGTTGACCTTGTGCAGGCTCGTACCGGGATACAGCACCATATCGCCGGCCGCCAGCTTGACCTGCTGCACACCGTAGGTGTCCTGGATCACCAACTCGCCGCCGTCGTAGCTGTCTGGGTCGCTCAAGAACAACGTGGAAGAGACATCCGTGCGTATCCGCTCGGGGCTGCCCTTAGGCTGACGCAGCGCATTGTCGATGTGAAAGTCGAAATTGCCGCCTTCGCGGTAGCAGTTGATCAGCGGTGGAAAAACCTTGTGCGGCAATGCCGCGGACATGAACAGCGGATTGCGCCACAGACGATCGATCAAGGCGCTACCGATCTCTTTGGCCAGCGCGTGCCCTTCTGGCAACTGCAGGTTGTGCTTGGCCTTGGCCGACTGATAGCCCGCGGTGACCTTGCCATCGGCCCAGTCCGCCTGCTCCAGCGCCTCACGGATGCGGGAGAGTTCGTCGGCGTCGAACAGGCCGGGAATGTGAAGCAGCATGGCGGTGGCACCTAATAGGTAGGAAGGTCGCCAATGATATTGATTCCCTTTTGCACCCGACAAGCCCCACACGCCGCTTTAGACGTTTCAGCACAGGAAAACCGTAAAGAGAAATTGTAAAGATTGTAAGTTTCTCGCGACTGTTAACGATTCTCAATTGAGACTCTAAATTGCTTGCATTAAGATCCGCCGACTTCAAACCTTGGGGAAGGTTCATCGAAATGCGTCACGTGCCATCTGCTGTGAGTTCACCACGTCTGCTCGCCTCCGCCATCGGCGTTGCCATTACTGCTTCCTCCGCCGCCCAGTTCGCCCTAGCGGCGGAACAGCCAACCGATGGCGTCGTTTCGCTGGATGCCACCAGTGTGAACGCGGCACAAGACACCACCAGCTACAAGACCGACACGGCAACCTCGAAGAAGTACACGGCGCCGCTGCGCGAAACACCCAAGAGTGTCACCGTCATTCCACAGCAGGTCATTCGTGATACGGGCGCTACCAGCCTCGTGGATGCATTGCGTACGACCCCTGGTATCACCTTCGGTGCTGGCGAAGGGGGCAACCCGGCAGGCGACCGTCCGATCATTCGCGGTTTCAACGCAGAAAGCGATGTGTTCGTCGATGGCATGCGCGACGTGGCTTCGCAGAGCCGTGAAATTTTCAACGTCGAATCGATCGAAGTCAGCAAAGGCCCGGGATCGGCCTTCACCGGTGCAGGCTCCACAGGTGGCAGCCTGAATCTGGTAACCAAAACCGCCAAGCTCGGTGATGCCTATAACGGTGGCTTTACCTGGGGCTCTGATCAGACCAAGCGGACCACGCTAGACCTGAACAAGCAATTGACCGACACTTCGGCGTTTCGCCTGAACCTGATGAAGCACGAAGCCAACGTCGCCGGTCGAGATGACGTGGATGTCAGCCGCTGGGGTGTCGCCCCCTCGTTCGCGTTCGGCCTCGGTACCGATACTCGCGTGACCGTTGGTTACTATCACCTCAAGACCGACGACATGCCGGACTACGGGATTCCACTCACGCGCAGCGCCAATCGCAGCAAGTACAACGTCGACAAACCCGCCCCTGTGGATCGCGACAACTTCTACGGTCTGAATGATCGCGACTATCGCAAGACCTCCAACGACAGCGGCACGATCAAGATCGAGCACGACTTCAACGAAAATCTGACGCTGTCCAACAGTTTCCGCATGTCGCGTTCAACCCTGGACTACATCGTCACCAACCCTGACGACAGCAAGGGCAACGTGGCCAATGGCATGGTCTACCGCGCAACCAAGAACCGGAATTCGACCTCCAAAGGCTGGGTCAACCAGACCGACTTGAGCGCCAAGTTCAATACCGGCTCCATCGAACACAGCCTCGTCACTGGATTGGAGTTCACCTATAGCGATACGCACAACCGTGGCTACGACATCAAATCCGCGGCGGGTAACGGCACCACGTGCACCCCTGCTCTTCTGGCATCTGGCGACTGCACCAGTCTGTATGACCCATCTCCGGATGACGCATGGTCCGGCACCATCACCGACAGCAAGGCATTCACCGACACCGACACCAAGACCAGCGCTGTCTACGTCTTCGACACGTTGAAGTTCAATGAACAATGGTCGCTGAATATGGGGCTGCGCTACGACGACTACCAGACCAAATCCAGTGGTTACGCCAATGCAGGTCGTAATGGTCCGGCCGGCAGCTTCTCGCGCGAGAACAATACTCATCTGTGGAACTACCAGATGGGTGTGGTCTACAACCCTCTGCCCAACGGCAGCATCTATGCCGCATGGTCAACCTCGAGCAACCCTTCAGGTGAAACCAGCGGCAACGGTGGCTTGGATCTGGCAAGAAACAACAGCGATCTCGATCCAGAACGTAACCGCAACTACGAGATCGGCACGAAGTGGGACTTCTTCGATGACAACCTCTCGCTGACCGCTGCGCTGTTCCGCACCGACAAGACCAATGCGCGGGTAACGGACCCTGACAATGCCAGCTACCAAGTACTAGACGGTGAGCAGCGCGTCCAAGGCCTCGAGCTCACATACGCGGGCAACCTCACCCAGAAATGGAAGGTCTATGGCGGCTACACCTATATGGAAAGCGAGATCGTGAAGACCACGACCCCAGCGAACAAGGGCAACCACATGCCTAACACGCCGCGTAACAGCTTCACCTTCTGGTCTACCTACGACATCGTTCCGCAACTGACCATTGGTGCAGGCGCTACCTTCATGGATTCCCGCTTTGGCGATGAAGCCAACTCGGTCGAGGTACCGTCGTACTGGCGTTACGATGCAATGGCGACCTATCGCCTGACCAAGAACGTCGATTTGCAACTCAACGTGCAGAACCTGACCGACAAGCGCTATTTCGACCAGGTGTTCGCTCCACACTATGCACACGTCGCTCCAGGGCGGACTGCACTGATGAGCGCGAACTTCCACTTCTAATCAAGTCGCGCCCCAAAGCCCCGCTCACCTTTCCGGTGACCGGGGCTTTCGCGTACCAAGGCATAATGCACGCCGCGCCTCGCCCGGCGTCCAGACAAGGTGAACGATGTGGTGAAGAAGTCGCTGTTCCAATTGCACTGGTTCTTTGGCATCACCGCTGGCCTGGTGCTGGCGTTGATGGGCATCACCGGGGCGGTTTATTCGTTCCAGGAAGAACTGCTGCGCCTGTTCAATCCCGACGTGCTCAAGGTCCAGGTACGCCAGGAAGGCGTGCTGCCGCCGGCCGAGCTGGTGCGCCGGGTCGAAGCGGCCCAGGGCGACACCGTCTCGATGCTGTGGGTCGATACCCGCGATGGCAATGCCGCGCGCATTTTCTTCCAGCCGCCACCAGGCGAGCGTCGCGGCCAGATGCGCTATGTCGACCCCTACACCGGCCAGTTCCAGGGTGACGTCACGGGGCAAGGCTTCTTCAACCTGATGCTGCAGCTGCATCGCTTCTTGGCCATGGGCGACACCGGTCGGCAGATTACTGGTGCCTGCACCCTGATGCTGGTGTTCTTCTGCCTCTCAGGCCTGTATCTGCGCTGGCCACGTCAGGCGTTGAACTGGCGGGCATGGCTGACGCTGGAGTGGGCCAAGAAAGGCCGCGCCTTCAACTGGGACCTGCACGCCGTCGCCGGGACCTGGTGCCTGCTGTTCTATCTGCTGTTCGCCCTGACCGGCCTGTTCTGGTCCTACGAATGGTACCGCGAAGGCCTGAACAAACTACTGGCCGACGCCCCCGCCGCCGGGCAACAGCACAAGCGTGGCGAAGGCCGTGGCCGCCACGGCCCGCAGAAGCTCGACAAGGACGCACCGCCCCTGGTGGTGGATTATGACGCCATCTGGACCAGCCTCAAGGAGGCCGCAGGCCCCAGCCTGGTGACCTACAACTTGCGCCTGCCGCCTGCCGGTGGGCAGCCGGCGACGCTGTTCTACCTCCTCGAAGGTGCCGACCACGAGCGCGCCTTCAACACTCTGACGCTGGACCCGGCCACCGGCCAGGTGAAACGCCACAAGCGCTACACCGACAAATCGTTCAAGGCGCAATTGCTGCAGAGCGTCTACGCCTTGCACGTGGGCAGCTACTTCGGTCTGCCAGGTCGGATCATCGTCACCGTGGCCAGCCTGACCATGCCGCTGTTCTTCATCACCGGCTGGCTGCTGTACCTCGATCGCCGACGCAAGAAACGCCAAGTACGGGCGGCCCGCAGCTCGGTAGCCCCCGCCAAGGCGGGTGGCGACAGCTGGCTGATCGGTTTCGCCAGCCAGAGCGGTTTCGCCGAACAGCTGGCCTGGCAGAGCGCCGGCCAACTGCAAGCGGCCGGGCTGCCAGTGCAAGTCCGAGCGCTGGCCGAACTGGGTGAAGCCGACCTCCAACAGGCCCGTCGCGCGCTGTTCGTGGTGAGTACCTTCGGCGACGGCGAAGCCCCTGACAGCGCCCGCGCCTTCGAGCGCAAGGTGCTCGGCCAACCGTGGGCGCTGGACCACCTGAACTACGCCGTACTCGCGCTGGGCGATCGCCAGTACCCGCACTTCTGTGGCTTCGCCCGCAGGCTTCAGGCCTGGTTGGGCGAACGCGGCGCCACCCATGCATTCAGCCCGGTGGAGGTGGACAACGCTGACCCGGCAGCCCTGCTGCAGTGGCAACAGGCACTCGCCCAACTGACCGGAGCCCAGCCGGTGACCGCCTGGCAAGCGCCATCGTTCGCCAACTGGACCCTGCGCCAGCGCCAATGCCTGAACCCAGGCAGCCAGGGCGCATCAGTCTACTTGCTGGGGCTGCAGTCAGACCAACCCCACACCTGGGAAGCAGGTGATCTGGTAGAGGTCCTGCCACGCAACAGCCAACCGCGCATTGACGCTTTGCTCGCCGGCCTGGGACTGGACGTGACGACCCCGGTGCAACTGGACGGCCTGCGCGAGCCTCTCGGTCAGGCCCTGGCCACCCGCCAGTTGCCACTGGGCCGGGAACATCTGGTGGGCCTGCATGCCCAGGCAGTGGTCGATGCCTTGATTCCCATCACCCCACGGGAATACTCCATCGCGTCGATCGCCAGCGACGGCGTGCTGGAGCTGATCGTGCGTCAGGAACGGCACCCCGACGGCAGCCTGGGCCTGGGCTCGGGTTGGCTGACCGAATATCTACCGCTGCAGGGCAATGTCAGCCTGCGCCTGCGCCGCAACAGCGGCTTCCGCCTGCCGGACGCCCCCGCGCCGATGATCCTGATCGGCAACGGCACAGGCCTTGCAGGCCTGCGTAGCCTGCTCAAGGCGCGTATCGCCGCTGGCGAAACGCGCAACTGGTTGCTATTCGGCGAGCGCAACCGTGCCCATGACTTGCTGTGTGGGGACGAGCTTCAGGCCTGGTTGGCCGCTGGAGACCTGCAACGACTGGACCTGGCGTTTTCACGGGACCAAGCGGAGAAAGTCTATGTGCAGGATGTGCTGTTGCAGCAGGCCGAGGTGCTCAAGCGCTGGGTGGCCGACGGGGCGTGTGTCTATGTCTGCGGAAGCTTGCAGGGAATGGCCGCGGGCGTGGACGCAGCGCTCAATGGAGTCCTTGGGGCCGAGCGGGTACAGCAGTTGATCGAGGATGGGCGGTATCGGCGGGATGTGTACTGATTGAGTAAACCCGCACCTACAAGCATTGCGCTGTCCTCAGGCTCGGCGCAGTACTGGTGGGAGCGGGTTGACCTGCGAAAGATTCAATAATGCAGTTCGAAGGTATCGGCATCCAGGTTGGCCGGGAAACGTGCGCGATACGCCGCCAGCTCCGCCGCCCGTAGCACCACGGTGAACACACCATCGGCTTCGCCGGCACTGAGAAGGCTCTCCCCCTGGAAATCCAGCACCTGGCTGTCGCCCGAATAGGCAAAGCCCTTGCCGTCGGTGCCGACACGGTTCACCGCCGCCACATAGCACAGGTTCTCGATCCCCCGCGCCGGTAACAGGCGGTTCCAGTGCTGACGGCGCGCAGCCGGCCAGTTGGCGGTATAAAGCAGCAGGTCGGTGTCCTGGGCATCACGGCTCCACACAGGGAAACGCAGGTCGTAGCAGATCAGTGGGCGCACGCGCCACCCTTTGAGCTCGAACTGCACCTGCCGCTCGCCTGGTGTGTAGTGCCGGTGCTCGCCGGCCATGCGGAACAGGTGGCGCTTGTCGTAATGCAGGATCTCGCCATCGGGCCGCGCCCACAGCAAGCGGTTGCGGTGGCTGCCATCGGCGGCCTGGATGATCACGCTGCCGGTGATCACCGTATCGAACTTCTTGGCCTGGGCCTTGAGCCATTTGTAGGTGGGGCCATTCTCAGGCTCGGCGAGGCTTTCGGACTCCATGGAGAAACCGGTGGTGAACATCTCGGGAAGGATCACCAGATCCGCCTCGCCCACCTGGGCCAACAGCTCTTCGAAATGCGCATAGTTGGCTTCACGGTCGTGCCAAGCCAAGGTTGTCTGCACCAGGGCGACTTTCAGGTTAGGCAGTTGGCTCAGATCGCGCATAGTTTTTCCGCCGCCTGACGCAGCGTCTCCTCACGTTTGGCAAAGCACAGGCGCACCAGGCGTTGCTCGGGGATGGGTTGCTGATAGAACACCGAAACCGGAATGGTCGCCACGCCGTGCTCACGGGTCAGCCACAGAGACATTTCGACATCACCCAGGTCCGGGCGTATCTGCGAATAATCCACCAGCTGGAAGTAAGTCCCTGGGGTACGGGTGAAGGTGAAACGCGAGTCCTGCAGCAAGTCGCAGAACAGGTCGCGCTTGGCCTGATAGAAACCCGGCAGTTCATCCAGGTGCTCAGGGTGCTCGGCCATGAAATCGGCCAGGGCACACTGCAAGGGCGTTACGCCACAGAAGTTGACGTACTGGTGGACCTTGCGAAGCTCCACGCTCAACGCCGGTGGCGCCACCACATAGCCGGTCTTCCAGCCAGTGACGTGATAAGTCTTGCCGAACGAGCTGATCACGAATGCGCGTGAATACAGCTGCTCATGGGCCAGTACGCTGGCATGGCGCACGCCGTCATAGATCAGGTGCTCGTACACTTCGTCACTGACCAGGTAGATATCGCGGCCTTCGATCAGGCGCGCCAGCTGGTCCAGATCCGCACGGCTGATCAATGCGCCGCTGGGGTTGTGTGGCGAATTCAGGATGACCATGCGCGTGCGCGGCGTCAGCGCATCGCTGAACTTCTGCCAATCGATACGGAAATCGCCATCGCAGAGCTGCACATGCACGCAGCGCCCACCGGCCAGTTCCACGGACGGCTCATAGCTGTCATAGGACGGATCGAAGACGATTACCTCGTCGCCCGCCTGGATCACTGCCTGGATGGCACAGAAGATCGCCTCGGTGGCACCTGGCGTGATGGTCACTTCATGATCGGCATCGACCGTCACGCCATACAGACGTGCGATCTTGGCCGCCACTTGCTGGCGCAAGGCTGGCAGGCCGGCCATCGGCGAGTATTGGTTATGGCCGGCCATGACATGGCGGCACACCGCGTCGAGCAGCGCCTGGGGCGCGTCGAAATCCGGAAAGCCCTGGGACAGGTTGAGCGCACCTGTCTGCACGGCCAACTGCGACATGGTGGTGAAGATGGTCGTGCCGACGTTCGGCAATTTGCTGCGGATCATGAAGCCCTCTTTCCTGAACACTGCATACGGCACGGGGTAGAGCCCGAGCATAGCGGATCGAGCGGTCAGGAAAAAGGACGAAGCCACAAGCGAAAAGCTTCAAGCAGCAAGAAAAAGCAGGACACAGTGCACAGCTCTCTCTTGAGGCCTGAAGCTCGCCGCTTACTTGCGCTTGTCCTTGCGCTTCTTCTCGGCTTTCTTGTGGTGCGACATCAGGCGGCGCTTCTTGTTGACCTGACGATCGGTGAGGGTGTTCTTCTTGCCCTCGAACGGGTTGTCGCTGCCCTTGTACTCGATACGGATCGGCGTGCCGACCAGCTTGAGCACCCGGCGGTAGGTGTTTTCCAGGTAACGCGAGTACGACCGCGGGATCTTGTCGGTCTGGTTGCCGTGGATCACGATCAGCGGCGGGTTCGCCCCACCGAGGTGGGCGTAACGCAGCTTGATGCGACGACCGTTGACCATCGGCGGCTGGTGCTCGCTGATGGCGTCCTCAAGGATCTGGGTCAGGCGGCTGGTCGGCCAGCGAGTGACTGCCGACTTGAACGCAGCCTGCACGGATTTGTACAGGTGGCCCACACCGGTGCCGTGCAGCGCAGAGATGAAGTGGATGTCGGCGAAGTCGACGAAGAATAGCCGGCGCTCGAGCTCCGTCTTCACGTAATCGCGCTCGCTCGGCTCCATGCCGTCCCACTTGTTCAGGGCGATAACGATGGCACGACCTGCTTCCAGGGCGAAGCCCAGCAGGTTCAGGTCGTGGTCGACCACGCCTTCACGGGCATCCATGACAAAGATCACCACGTTGGCGTCCTTGATCGCCTGCAGCGTCTTGACCACCGAGAATTTCTCGACTTCCTCGTGGATCTTGCCGCGCTTGCGCACCCCGGCGGTGTCGATGAAGGTGTACTTCTCATCGTCACGCTCGAACGGGATGTAGATACTGTCCCGAGTAGTGCCCGGCTGGTCGTAGACCACCACGCGCTCTTCACCGAGCATGCGGTTGACCAGGGTCGACTTGCCGACGTTGGGACGACCGATGATGGCGATCTTGATGCCATCCTTCTCGCTCGGCCCAGGAATCCGTGCGGCCTCTTCACCTTCGGCGACGTCTTCGTCAAGGGCTTCCTCGACCTTGTCGCGCGGAATGTGGCCCAGCACGGCTTCCATCAGGGCGTTGATGCCACGCCCCTGGGAACCGGCGACCGGAATGGCATTACCCATGCCCAGTGGCGAGAACTCAGCGCGGGCAACGTCCGCATCGATGTTGTCGATCTTGTTGGCGACCAGGATCGCCTCTTTGTTCCGCTTGCGCAGGTGCTCGGCGATCATCTGGTCAGCGGCGGTCATACCGGCGCGGGCATCGACCAGGAACAGCACATAGTCGGCTTCTTCGATGGCCATCAGCGATTGCTCGGCCATCTTCTCGTCCATGCCCACTTCATCACCGGTGATACCACCGGTGTCGATCAGGATGTAGGAACGACCCTGCCAGGTGGCATCACCATACTGGCGGTCACGGGTCAGGCCCGAGAGGTCACCGACGATGGCATCGCGGGTCTTGGTCAGGCGGTTGAACATGGTGGATTTGCCGACGTTCGGCCGTCCCACCAGGGCGATTACGGGAACCATGCGGCTCTCCACTCTTGAATTCTTGAAAATGCAAAGGCCGCTGCAAGGCAGCGGCCGGAGTTCGTGCGGTGCATCATGCGCCGCGGCCCGAGGCCGTATCCGGCCTCAAGCTTAGCTTCAGCGGATGGTCAGTGCCTCGAGTTTGCCGCTGTTGCCAAAGACGTAGATGGTGTCGCCGACCACCAGGGGACGGGCGCGCAGGCCATCGCTGTCGATCCGCTCGCGACCCACGAAGCGACCATCGACCTGGCTGAGCAGATGCAGGTAGCCCTCGAAATCACCCACGGCCACATAGCTGGAGAACACTTCCGGTGCCGACAGCTGGCGGCGCGCCATGGAGTCGTTGGTCCACAGAGCGCTGGACGAGCGCTCATCGACGCTTTCCACGGTGCCCGACGCTTCGCTGACATAGACGTTGCCGAAGCCCTGGGCGACACCGACGTAGCTGGAGGCATCGCGCTGCCACAGCACACGACCGGTTTCCAGGTCCAGGCCCGCAACGCGGCCCTGGTAGGTACTCACGTACAGGGTGCCGCCGGACAGCAGCAGGCCGCCGTCGATGTCCACCACGCGGTCGAGCTCCGAACGGCCCTGCGGAATGGCCACGCGGCTCTCCCACACCGGCACACCGTTGCGCACATCCACCGCGACCACCTTGCCGGTGGACAGGCCGGCCACGGCCAGGCGGTTGGTCACCACAGGTGCGCCGGTGCCGCGCAGGGTCAGTACGGCCGGGGTGTTCTCATAGATCCACAGGCGGTCACCGGTGGCAGCGTCGAGGCCGATCAAACGGTCGTCCTGGGTCTGCACCACCACCACGTCACCGTTGTTGGCAGGCGGCGCCAGCACTTCGCTGGTCACCCGAGAACGCCAGCGCTCTTCGCCGGTGCTGGCATCCAGGGCAATGACTTCGCCCTTGAGGGTACCGAGCATGACCAGACCGTAACCCACGCCGACTGCGCCGGAGACCGACAGGTCCAAGTCCTTCTTCCACACCACGTCGCCGTCGATGCGGTTCAGGGCCATGACCCGACCGTTGACGTCGGAGGCATAGATGCGGTCGTTCTCGATGGCCGGAACCAAGGTGTTGTATGTCTCACCCTGGCCGTCGCCGATCGAGCGGCTCCACTGCTTCTTGAGCACCACCTCCTCGGTGAACTTGGTCAGCTCGGCCGGAGGCAGTTCCTTCTTGCTGTTGCTGCTGCAACCTGCGGCCAGCACGGCCAGGGTGAGCACTGCTGCTTGTTTCCAACCGATCACGTCAGGCGTCCCCTTTGGCCAGGTCATCCAGCTTCAGTTGCAGGCCACCGACCGCAGCGTCATCGGACAACGCGGCCTTGGCTTTTTCATAGGCGCTATGGGCATCGTCGGCGCGCCCCAGCTGGACCAGCAAATCGCCCTTGAGTTCTTCGCGGCTGGCCAGGAAGGCCTTGTCGGCATCACCGTCGAGCAGCTTGAGGGCTTCTTCGGCTTTGTCCTGGGCGGCCAGTACACGGGCCAGACGCTGACGTGCAATCTCACCCAAGGTGGCATCGGCCGGCTTGTCCATCACGCTCTTGAGCTCGGCGGCGGCGTCGTCAAGCTTGCCGCTGTCGACCGCGACCTTGGCCACGAACAGGCTGCCGTACTGGGCATAGGCCGAGCCACCGAACTCGCTCTTGAGCTTGCCGGACAGTTCCGCAACCTTGGTTGCGTCTGGCTGACCGCTTGGCGTCAGGCTGGTTTCCAGCAGGGCCTGGTACAGGGCCGAGGCGCCTTGCGACTGGTTGTTCTGGTACTTGTGCCAGGTCTGCCAGCCCATAACCACCACGCCAGCCAGCAGGGCACCGGTCAGCAGCGGCTTGCCGTTGCGGTTCCACCAGTCCTTGGCTGCGGCCAGGCCATCATCATCGGTACTCGACACCCCAATACTCCTTTTCAGCAATTCGGCTGTTTGACCCTGTCACGCCTGCGCGACAGCGGCTTGCAGGTGCTCGGCCAGAGCATCCCAGGCAATGTTCTGTTGTTCGCCCTGGCCACGCAGGGGCTTGAATCCAATCATTTGCTGCGCCAGTTCGTCATCACCAAGGATCAGGGCGAACAGCGCCCCGCTCTTGTCGGCCTTCTTGAACTGGCTCTTGAAGCTGCCGCCACCGGCGTTGACCGCCAGGCGCAGACCCGGCAGGCGATCACGCAGGGCCTCGGAAAGACGCAATCCGGCCAGCTCCGCCTGCTCGCCGAAGGCGCACAGGTAGACGTCGATCTGACGGCTGATGGACTCGGGCACCTTGCCCAGGGTCTCCAGCAGCAGGATCAGGCGCTCGATACCCATGGCGAAACCCACGCCCGGGGTCGGCTTGCCGCCCATCTGCTCGACCAGCCCGTCATAGCGGCCACCGGCACAGACCGTGCCCTGGGCGCCGAGCTTGTCGGTGACCCACTCGAACACGGTCTTGCTGTAGTAGTCCAGCCCGCGGACCAGCTTGGTGTTGATCACAAACGGAATGCCGGCGGCGTCCAGACGAGCCTTGAGGCCCTCGAAGTGCACGCGGGACTCTTCGTCCAGGTAGTCTTCGAGTTTCGGCGCGCCGACCAGCACTGCCTGGGTACCCTGGTCCTTGCTGTCGAGGATACGCAGTGGGTTGCTCTTGAGGCGACGCTGGCTGTCTTCGTCCAATTGCTCGAGACGTGCCGACAGGAACTCGACCAACGCATCGCGGTAGCGGGCACGGGCCTCGCTGGTGCCCAGGCTGTTGAGTTCGAGCTTGACCGCATCCTGGATGCCCAGCAGGCCCCACAGGCGCCAGGTCAGCATGATCAGCTCGGCATCTACGTCCGGACCTTCAAGGTTGAACACCTCGACACCGATCTGGTGGAACTGGCGGTAGCGGCCCTTCTGCGGGCGCTCGTGGCGGAACATCTGGCCGACGTACCACAGCTTCTGCACCTGGCCATTGCCGGTGATGCCGTGCTCAAGCACGGCGCGCACGCAGGCGGCAGTGCCTTCAGGACGCAAGGTGAGCGAATCGCCGTTGCGGTCCTCGAAGGTGTACATCTCTTTTTCGACGATATCGGTGACTTCACCAATCGAGCGCTTGAAAAGCTCGGTGAATTCGACGATCGGCGTGCGGATCTGGCTGTAGCCATAGGTGTCCAGCAGGCCGGCCACAGTACCTTCGAAGTAGCGCCACAGGGGCGACTGGTCGGGCAGGATGTCGTTCATGCCACGGATGGCTTGCAGCGATTTGCTCACGAAAAGTCCTTACGAATCTGGGTATCAGCCGCGGGCGATCAGCGCCGCGTCGGCCTCGGCCTTTTCGGCCGCTTTCTGGCGGATGAGTTTTTCCAACTCATCGACCAGGTTGTCATTGGTCAGCTTCTGCGACGGTTTGCCGTCGATGTAGACCAGGTTCGGCGTGCCGCCGGTCAGGCCCACGTGGGATTCCTTGGCTTCGCCCGGGCCGTTGACCACGCAGCCGATCACGGCCACGTCCAACGGTACCAGCAGGTCTTCCAGGCGCCCTTCCAGCTCGTTCATGGTCTTGACCACATCGAAGTTCTGGCGCGAGCAACTCGGGCAGGCGATGAAGTTGATACCACGCGAACGCAGGTGCAGCGACTTGAGGATGTCGTAGCCGACCTTCACTTCCTCGACCGGGTCGGCGGCCAGGGAAATGCGGATGGTATCGCCAATGCCTTCGGCCAGCAGCATACCGAGGCCGACAGCGGATTTCACCGTCCCCGAACGCAAGCCACCGGCTTCGGTGATGCCCAGGTGCAGCGGTTGGACGATCTGCTTGGCCAGCAAGCGGTAGGCCTCCACGGCCATGAACACGTCGGACGCCTTGACGCTGACCTTGAAGTCCTGGAAGTCCAGGCGATCCAGGTGCTCGACATGGCGCAATGCCGACTCGACCAGCGCTGCCGGGGTCGGTTCGCCGTATTTCTTCTGCAGGTCCTTCTCCAGGGAGCCGGCGTTGACACCAATACGGATCGGAATACCACGGTCACGGGCGGCGTCTACCACTGCACGCACGCGGTCCTCGCGGCCGATGTTGCCCGGGTTGATGCGCAGACAGTCGACGCCCAGTTCAGCCACGCGCAACGCGATGCGATAGTCGAAGTGGATATCGGCGACGAGCGGCACGCTGACCTGCTGCTTGATGCGGCCGAACGCCTCGGCGGCGTCCATGTCCGGTACCGACACGCGGACGATATCGACGCCTGCATCGACCAAGCGCTGGATTTGCGCGACCGTGGCGGCGACGTCATTGGTGTCGGTGTTGGTCATGCTCTGCACCGCGATGGGAGCATCGCCGCCCACGGGTACATTGCCGACCCAGATCTTCCGGGATTCGCGACGTTTGATCGGAGATTCGCCGTGCATGGTTACTGTCCCAACTTCAGGCGAGCGGTCTCGCCACTGGTGAACGGAGCTACGTCGACCGGCTGGCCGTTGTAGCTGACCTGGGCGCCACGGGCAAAGCCCAGGCGTACCGAGAACGGCGGTTTGCCGCTCAGGTCGAGGCTGTCGCCCTTGCGTTTGATGGCGCTGAACAGCACCTTACCGTTGCCGTCGGTGACCTGGGTCCAGCAATCGGCGGTGAACTGGATTTGAACCTTGGCGCTGCCCACCGGCACTTCGGACGGGGTCGCAGCGACAGTGACCGGTGCGTTGGCTGGTGCGACCGGAGCGACCGGTGTCGACGGAACAGCGGCGGCGGGCACCACAGGCGTAGCAGATGCCACAGGCGTGTTGGCGGTCGGGGCTGCAACTGGGGCCGAAAGCGCTGGCGTGGCTGCAGGGGCTTCGCTCGTGGTTGTCGGTGCTTCGCTGCTGATGGCGGCCTCAGGCGCAGAGCCCTCGGTGGCCTGCTCGAGCGGCAGCGGCGAGACTTCAGGTTGCTGGCCTTCGGTGACAGCCTGGTCTTCCGGCTCGTCCAACGGGTGGATCTGAGTGGTGCCGTCGGCGCTTTCGACCTCGACATGCTCCAGGGCGATCTTGGCCAGGTCCTTGCCGCGCAGGCTGCTCTGGTCCTGCCACCAGAAGAAGCCACCACCGACCACGACCACCAGCAACAGCAGGCTGACGCCGCGCAGGATGTTGTGCGACAGACGCACCGGCTCTTCGATCCGGCCCAGTGAATGGACCTCGCTGCCCTTGGCGTGGGTGCCGGTGTAGTGATCGAATGCCTCCACCAAAGGCGCCTGGTCCATGTCCATCAGCTTGGCATAGGCACGGATGTAACCGCGGGCAAAAGTGTGCCCTGGCAGCTTGTCGAAGGCGCCGTTTTCAAGGTTGTTCAACGAACTTACCGTGAGGTTGAGCTTGCGGGCCACCTCGGCTTGCGACCATTCCCGGTTCTCGCGGGCCTGGCGCAAGACCTCACCGGGATTCTGGCGAGTCGCTGCTGCTACTTCGGGGTGCGCGGCTTTCATCGTTGCTCCGACAGGTATTGCTGATATTCCGGTGTACCGGGATAAAGTCGTTGTAATTGCTGGCCCAGCTCGACCACCGTGCCAGGCTCGTCGAATGCCTGGGCAAGGCGGCTGCCCAGCAACAGGCTACGGGCGCTCGGGTCGTTCAGCTGGCTGAAACGATCGTAGTAGTCCCGGGCCGGCACATAATGCCTGTTTTCGTAGGACAACTCAGCCATTTCGAGCAATGCCTTCGGTTGCCGCGGATCGAGTTGCAGGGCTTTGACCAGATACTCATGCGCCTGGTCCCGACGCTCGAGCCTCAGGGCGACCAAGCCAAGGTTCTCGTAGATTCGCGAGCGCTCAGGATACAGGGTATCGGCAGCGGCTTGGCGAAACATCTGCTCGGCCTTGGCAAATTGCCCTTGAGCATAAAGGAAACTGCCGTAATTGTTGCGAATCCGCGTGTCCCCCGGTCGCGCTGCCAGGGCCTTGCGCAAATGCGCCTCGGCCAGTTCCGGCTCGCCTTCGGCCTGGAACACCAGCGCCAGGGCCGCATGGGCATCGGCGTCGCCGCCGTTGAGGGTCAAGGCACGCACCAAAGGAGCCTTGGCCTGCCCGGTCAAACCTTGTTGCAAATAACCCAGGCCCAGTTGCACGTAGGCCCGCCCCGCCTCCTCGCGCCCCTGGCGGCTGGACAGAGGGTCGCCCGCCCCACCGGACACGCAGCCGGCCAGCAGCGAAAGCGACAGGATCGACAGCGCGGCGCGCAAGGTCATGGGCGGGTACCGTCAGTGGCGCGGGGCGTTGTCTTGGCGCTCTGCGTCGGCGCTCAACTGGCGCACGGCGATGTAGCGCTCACTACGACGGGTGCGATCCATGACCTGGCCGACCAACTGACCACAGGCGGCATCGATGTCTTCGCCGCGGGTGGTGCGGGTGGTGACGTTGAAGCCACCGTGGTGCAGCAGATCCTGGAAGCGGCGGATGGCATTGTTGCTCGGCCGCTCGTAGCCCGAATGCGGGAACGGGTTGAACGGGATCAAGTTGATCTTGCACGGCACATCACGCAGCAGCTCGATCATCTGGGCGGCATGCTCGGGCTGGTCGTTGACGTCCTTGAGCAGGGTGTACTCGATGGTGAGCACACGCTTGCCGCCCAGGGTCGACATGTAGCCCATGCACGAATCCAGCAGCATCTTCAGCGGGTACTTCTTGTTGATCGGTACCAGTTGGTTGCGCAGTTCGTCATTGGGTGCGTGCAGCGACAGGGCCAGGGACACATCGATGTGCTTGGCCAGCTCGTCGATCATAGGCACCACGCCCGAGGTGGACAACGTGACGCGGCGCTTGGAAATGCCATAGCCCAGATCATCCATCATGATCTTCATGGCGGCGATGACATTGTCGAAATTCAAAAGCGGTTCGCCCATGCCCATCATGACCACGTTGGTGATAGCGCGGTCGATCTTGGCCGGGACGGTCCCGAAGGATTTGTTGGCAAGCCACACCTGACCGATCACTTCGGCGGCAGTGAGGTTGCTGTTGAAGCCTTGCTTGCCGGTGGAGCAGAAACTGCAATCCAGCGCACAGCCGGCTTGGGACGAAACGCAGAGGGTGCCGCGATCGTCGGTGGGAATGTAGACGGTCTCGACGCAACTGCCGGAGGCAACGCGGACCACCCACTTGCGGGTACCGTCGGCGGAAATGTCTTCGCTGACCACTTCCGGAGCCCGAATCTCGGCAACGGCCTCGAGCTTTTCGCGCAAGGCCTTGCCGACATTGGTCATGGCGGCGAAATCATCGACGCCAAAGTGGTGAATCCATTTCATGACCTGACCGGCACGAAAACGCTTCTCTCCGATGGACTCGAAGAATTTTTCCATTTCCTGCAGGGTCAGGCCCAACAGGTTGATCTTGCCAGTCATGTCACTCATGGAATCACCCAAGACCTGCTTCGCTTAGCGAATGCGGTCGCACAGCTCGGTAGCGGAGAAGAAGTAAGCGATTTCGCGGGCAGCCGAAGCTTCCGAGTCGGAACCGTGGACAGCGTTCTCGTCGATGGAAACGGCGAAGTCGGCGCGGATGGTGCCGGCAGCAGCTTCTTTCGGGTTGGTAGCGCCCATCAGCTCACGGTTGGCCAGAACGGCGTTTTCGCCTTCCAGAACCTGAACGATGACCGGGCCGGAAGTCATGAAGGCAACCAGATCAGCGAAGAAACCGCGCTCTTTGTGCTCAGCGTAGAAGCCTTCGGCTTCGGCTTTGGACAGTTGCTTCATTTTCGAAGCGACGACGCGCAGGCCGGCTTTCTCGAAACGAGTGGTGATTTCGCCGATGACGTTCTTGGCGACGGCGTCAGGCTTGATGATGGAGAAAGTACGTTGAACAGCCATGGATAACTCCAGAAAATTGAGTGTTGCGAAAAATTAAACCCGCGAATTATACGCGGGTTCCAGGGGATTGCCTAACCTGCAGGTAACGCTCAGTCGGCTTCTTCGATCCAGGCCGCCTGGATGGCCTCGAGCACTTTCTCACCGCCGCGTGACGGATCGTCGCTGAAGTCTGGCAAAGCCAGCACCCAGCGGTGCAGATCGACGAAATTCACATAACGAGGATCGACGTCCGGCTTGCTTTCCGCAAGCTGGATGGCGATCTCAAGTACATCAATCCATTTCAGGCTCATGCTGGAACCTCAGTGCGGCGCTTCGGCGGCGTGGTTGAGCGAATACTTGGGGATCTCGATGGTCAGGTCTTCTTCCCCGACGATCACCTGGCAGGCCAGGCGCGATTGAGCCTCCAGGCCCCAGGCCTTGTCCAGCATATCCTCTTCCAGCTCATCGGCTTCCTCCAGCGAGTCGAAACCCTCGCGGACGATGCAATGACAGGTGGTGCAGGCACAAACGCCACCGCAGGCGCTCTCCATTTCGATGTGGTGCTCGTGAGCCAACTCCAGGATATTGGTGCCTGGCTCCACCTCCACCACCAGCCCATCCGGGCAGAACTTCTCGTGCGGCAGGAAAATCACCTGGGGCATCGGTTACTCCTCGATCTCATTCAGGTTGCGCCCGGCCAGTGCGGCTTTGACCGTCGAATCAAGGCGACGGGCGGCAAATGCATCGGTCACCTGCGACAGACGCTTGGTCTGCTGCTCGATGGCCGCGCCATCGGTGCCGCTGAGCAAATCACGCAATTCTTGCATCTGGTACTCGATCGCTTCGCGCTCTTCGCTGCTTAGCAGTCGATCACCATCGGCATCCAGGGCGCCCTGCACCGCTTCGAGCAGGCGCTCACCGTCGACCTGGTGCTCGCGCAACTGGCGCGCCTGCTTGTCGGAACCGGCATGCTCGAAGGAATCCTTGAGCATTCGGGCGATCTCGCCGTCGGTCAGCCCGTAGGACGGCTTGACCTGGATACTGGACTCAACGCCCGAGCCCAGCTCACGGGCCGAGACGCTGAGCAGGCCATCGGCATCCACCTGGAAGGTGACGCGGATCTTCGCCGCGCCCGCCACCATGGCCGGGATGCCGCGCAGCTCGAAGCGCGCCAGCGAACGGCAATCGCTGATCAGCTCGCGCTCGCCCTGCAGGACGTGGATCATCATGGCCGACTGGCCATCCTTGTAGGTGGTGAACTCCTGCGCGCGAGCCACCGGAATGGTCGTGTTGCGCGGGATCACCTTCTCCATCAGCCCGCCCATGGTCTCAAGGCCCAGGGAAAGCGGGATGACGTCCAGCAGAAGCAGTTCGCCGCCTTCACGGCGGTTGCCGGCCAGCGTGTCGGCCTGGATGGCAGCACCGATGGCAACTACCTGGTCCGGGTCGATCGATGTCAGCGGCGTGCGGCCGAACAGGCCACCCACCGCCTCACGCACACGAGGTACGCGGGTCGATCCACCGACCATCACCACTGCACCGACCTCCTCCAGCTCAATGCCACTGTCGCGCACGGCGCGGCGGCAGGCCTTGAGACTACGGGCAATCAACGGTTCGATCAGCGCTTCGAAACCGGCACGGCTCAACTCTCCCTGCCAGGCGCCATGACGCACGCTGACGACATCGGCGTCGGTCAGGGCCTCCTTGGCGGCACAGGCAGCCTGCAACAGCTGGCGTTGGGCAGACGGGTCAAGGTCGGACGAAAGGCCGGCCTGCTCAATGAGCCAGCCGGCGATGGCATGGTCGAAATCGTCGCCACCCAAGGCCGTGTCGCCGCCTGTGGCGAGCACTTCGAAGACACCGCCGGTCAGGCGCAGGATGGAAATATCGAAGGTGCCACCACCCAGGTCATAGATGGCCACCAGGCCTTCGGCGTTCTGGTCCAGGCCATAGGCCACGGCAGCTGCGGTAGGCTCGTTGAGCAGGCGCAAGACGTTCAGACCGGCCAGGCGCGCGGCGTCCTTGGTGGCCTGGCGCTGGGCATCGTCGAAATAGGCCGGAACGGTGATCACAGCGCCCACCAGCTCGCCACCGAGGGTCTCCTCCGCGCGCTGGCGCAATACCTTGAGAATGTCTGCGGACACTTCCACCGGGCTCTTCGGTCCCTGGACAGTGTCGATGAACGGCATATGCGACTCGCCGCCGACGAAGCGGTACGGCAGTTGCTCACCCAATTGCTTGACGTCGGCCAGGCCACGCCCCATCAGGCGCTTGACCGACAGGATGGTGTTGAGCGGATCGCTGGACGCGGCTTCGCGCGCAGCCAGGCCGACTTCGCTGCGGCCGTCAAGGTAGCGCACCGCGGACGGCAAAATGACGCTGCCCTGCGCATCGGGCAGGGGTTCGCTGCGACCACTGCGCACGGCAGCGACCAGGGAATTGGTGGTGCCCAGGTCAATCCCCACGGCCAGGCGACGCTGGTGCGGCTGAGGGCTTTGACCGGGTTCGGCGATCTGCAGTAGGGCCATGCTTATCTGAGTACCTTAGGCGTCGTCACGGGCAACGCCGGAGTTAATCGTCGAGGCGCTCTTCGAGTTGGCGCACTTCCTGGGCGAGCTTGTCGAGGAACTGCATGCGGCGCATCAGGCGCTCAGCCCTGTCACGCTCGGCAGCCACGTCCCAGCAGGCGGCGAAGTCCTCGTTCAACGTCTCCTGTGCGACCTTAAGGCGCTTCTTGAACACCGCCACACCGTCCAGATCGGCTTCGTCCTGCAGCTCTTCGAGCTCTTCGCGCCACTGCATCTGTTGCAGGAGGAAGTCCGGGTCGTGCACGGTGACTTCCTGGGGCACTTCATGGCCACTGATGGCCAGCAGGTAACGGGCACGGCGCGGTGCGCTGCGCAAGGTCTGGTAGGCGTCGTTCAGAGCCGCCGATTTTTCCAGCGCCACGCGCTGCTCACGCTCGGAGGCATCGGCGAAACGGTCCGGATGGACCTCGCGGGCCAGCTCGCGGTAGCGATTGGCCAGCTTATCGAGGTCCAGACGGAAGCCAGGCTGGAGGTCAAACAGGGCGAAATGGCAAGGAGTACCCACGTCAAGCCTCAGACATTGAAGCTTTCGCCGCAGCCACACTCACCGCGCACGTTGGGGTTGTTGAACTTGAAGCCTTCGTTCAACCCTTCCTTGACGAAGTCCAGCTCGGTGCCATCGAGGTACACCAGGCTCTTCGGGTCGATGATGACCTTCACGCCATGGTTCTCGAACACCTGGTCTTCGGCGGCCAGTTCATCGACGAACTCCAGGACGTAGGCCAGGCCCGAGCAGCCGGTGGTGCGCACACCCAGGCGGATGCCTTCGCCCTTGCCGCGCCCTTCGAGGGAACGCCGCACATGGTTGGCGGCGGCTTCTGTCATGCTGATAGCCATCGGAACTCTTTCCTCAACGTCAGTGGCCTTGCGACAGGCGACTTAGAGCAAGCCTTTCTTCTGCTTGTAATCGCGCACGGCCGCCTTGATGGCGTCCTCGGCGAGTACGGAGCAGTGGATCTTCACTGGCGGCAACGCCAGTTCTTCGGCCAGCTGGGTGTTCTTGATGGTCTCGGCCTCGTCCAGGGTCTTACCCTTCATCCACTCGGTGGCCAGGGAGCTGGAGGCGATGGCCGAGCCGCAACCGTAGGTCTTGAACTTGGCGTCTTCGATGACACCCTGCTCGTTGACCTTGATCTGCAGGCGCATGACGTCGCCGCAAGCCGGCGCGCCGACCATGCCGGTACCGACATCCGGATCATCGGCGTTCATCTTGCCGACGTTGCGTGGGTTTTCGTAGTGGTCGATGACCTTTTCACTGTATGCCATGGTGCAATTCCTTCCTCATCAGGGAGCCGCTCTTGCTGGCGACTGCTTAGTGGGCGGCCCACTCGATCTTGGAGATGTCAACGCCGTCTTTGTACATGTCCCACAGCGGCGACAGCTCACGCAGTTTGTTCACGGCCTCGCAGACTTTCTGCGCGGCGTAGTCGACTTCTTCCTCGGTAGTGAAGCGGCCGAAGGAGAAGCGGATCGAGCTGTGCGCCAGTTCGTCGTTGCGCCCCAGGGCGCGCAGCACGTAGGACGGCTCGAGCGAAGCAGAGGTACAGGCCGAACCGGACGATACGGCGATGTCCTTGAGCGACATCAGCAGCGACTCGCCTTCAACGTAGTTGAAGCTCAGGTTCAGGTTGTGCGGCACGCGGGCCGTGCGGCTGCCGTTGACGTACAGCTCTTCGAGGTTGGATACCTGCTCGAAGAAGCGGTCGCTCAGGGCCTTGATGCGCGCGTTCTCGGCGGCCATTTCCTGCTTGGCGATGGCGAAGGCTTCGCCCATGCCAACGATCTGGTGGGTCGGCAGGGTGCCCGAACGCATGCCGCGCTCATGACCACCACCATGGATGATGGCTTCCAGGCGTACACGCGGCTTGCGGCTGACGTACAGCGCACCGATGCCCTTCGGACCATAAACCTTGTGCGCCGAGAACGACATCAGGTCGACCTTGAGCTTCTGCAGATCGATCTCGACCTTGCCGGCCGACTGTGCGGCGTCAACGTGGAACAGCACGCCACGCGAGCGGGTCAGCTCACCGATGGCGGCGATGTCGTTGATCGAGCCGACTTCGTTGTTCACGTGCATCAGCGAGACCAGGATGGTGTCTTCGCGCAGAGCAGCCTCGACCATGGCCGGGGTGACGATGCCGTCCTCGCCCGGTTCCAGGTAGGTGACCTCGAAACCTTCACGCTCGAGCTGGCGAGCGGTATCCAGGACCGCCTTGTGCTCGATCTTGGAGGTAATGATGTGCTTGCCCTTGGTCTGATAGAAGTGCGCCACGCCTTTGAGGGCGAGGTTGTCGGACTCGGTGGCACCGCTGGTCCAGACGATCTCGCGCGGGTCGGCGTTGATCAGCTCGGCAACCTGGCGACGGCCGTTCTCGACCGCTTCTTCGGCCTTCCAGCCGAAGACGTGGGAGCGCGAGGCCGGGTTACCGAAGTTCCCGTCGACCAGCAGGCAGTCGGCCATCTTCTGGGCGACGCGGGGATCGACCGGAGTGGTCGCGGAGTAATCGAGGTAGATCGGCAACTTCATTGAGTATCTCCTATCAGGCGGTGGCGTCGCTCGTCGCTGCTATCAGTCGACGGCGGACGTCTCAATCTTGTCCAGCTGGGCGGTACGGCCCGCGACGCGTCGCAGGTCCTGGCGGTGGGCAACTTCCTGCACCTCGCGGCGCATGACGAGGTCGGCCAGGCTGATACCACTGAGAAATTCATGGATCTGCTGGCTGAGGTCGCACCACAGGTGATGGGTCAGACAGGTGTCACCGGCGTGACAGTCCCCCAAGCCCTGGCAACGGGTGGCATCGACCGATTCGTTGACCGCATCGATGACCTGGGCCACCTGGATGGTTTCCATGCCCCGCGACAGCTGGTAGCCGCCACCCGGGCCGCGCACGCTGGAGACCAGGCTGCTGCGGCGCAACTTGGCGAACAGCTGCTCCAGATAAGAGAGGGAAATGCCCTGGCGCTCGGAAATGTCGGCCAAAGACACCGGCCCATGCTGCGCGTGCAACGCCAGATCGAGCATGGCAGTCACGGCATATCGGCCTTTGGTAGTCAGTCGCATGGCTAGTGGGTACCACGGGAGTTACAGGATGTGAGCGAGTATGCGATTCCCGAGCATTTAAGTCAACTATTAGACCTAGTGCTTTAGTCGGGTTTGCTTCAGGGAGGCGGGCGCGAGTTTAACAGACCAGGGGCGCGAGCACACGCCCCGTGTGTCATGGCGCCGTAATCAATGCGGCTGAGTGTCGCTCTGTGCGGCCTGCTTGACTTCGACGAAGTCTTCCTCGGGCAGCGCAGGCAGCTCCTTGCCACAATAATCACTACCGAGCTTGGTCAGCGCCCCGCACATACCCTCCAGCCGCTCGTCGACCGCTTGCAGATGATCGAGCATCTGGCCAATTGCACGGGCGACCGGGTCAGGCATGTCGCCGCTGACGCCGTAGGCATCAAAGCCGATCTTTTCAGCCATGGCCTTGCGCTTGGCCTCGACCTCGGCGTCCTCGGTCTTGACGATGATACGCCCCGGAATGCCAACCGCCGTGGCGCCCGCCGGCACCGCCTTGGTAACCACGGCATTGGAACCTATCTTGGCCCCGGCTCCGACAGTGAACGGGCCGAGCACCTTGGCCCCCGCTCCCACCACCACACCGTTCTCCAGGGTCGGATGGCGCTTGCCCTTGTTCCAGCTGGTGCCGCCGAGGGTCACGCCCTGGTAGAGGGTGACATCGTCGCCGATCTCGGCGGTTTCGCCAATGACGATGCCCATACCATGGTCGATGAAGAAACGTCGGCCGATGGTCGCTCCCGGATGGATCTCGATGCCGGTGAGCCAGCGACCGAAGTTCGACACCAGGCGCGCCAGCCATTTGAAGTCGCGAATCCACAAGGCATGGCCCAGACGGTGCAGCCAGATCGCATGCATGCCCGGGTAGCAGGTCAGCACCTCGAAGGCGTTGCGCGCCGCAGGGTCACGATGGAATACGCTCTGGATATCTTCACGCAGACGCTCGAACATTTCTTTCTAGTCCTTCCGTTTATGCGGCTCGCCCCGGGCGACTTTCTGGGTCTCGGTGAGAATGCCGCGCAAAATGCTCATTTCCGAACGATTGACCGAGCTGCGCCCATAGAGCCTGCGCAGTCGCGGCATCAGATGCTTGGGCTTTTCAGGGTCGAGGAAGCCGATTTCCACCAGGGTCTTCTCCAGGTGTTCATAGAACAGCTCCATTTCGTCCATGGTCGCCAGCTCACCGCTACGCAGCGAGTTGGCTTCGAACTTCTCGACCTTGGTTGGCGAACCTTGTGCCGCCAGCCAAGCCATGCGCACCTCGTAGGCGAGCACCTGGACCGCGGCGGCAAGGTTCAGCGAACTGAAGTCGGGGTTCGAGGGAATGTGCACGTGGAAGTGACATCGCTGCAGCTCTTCGTTGGTCAGACCGGCGTGCTCACGACCGAACACCAGGGCGATTTCCTCACCAGCCCCCGCCTGCTCGACGGTCTTTGCACCGCATTCGCGGGGGTCGAGCAAGGGCCAAGGAATGCTGCGGTCGCGGGCACTGGTGCCGATCGCCAGACTACAGCCGACCAGCGCCTCTTCGAGGCTATCGACCACTTGGGCATTTTCCAGCACGTCATCGGCGCCCGATGCGCGGGCGGTGGCGTCCACCGCGGGGAAATCCAGTGGCTGAACCAGCACCAGGCGCGACAAGCCCATGTTTTTCATGGCTCGCGCAGCGCCGCCGATATTGCCGGGGTGGCTGGTATTGACCAGAACAACACGAATATTTTGCAGCAAGGTGTAGAGCTCACAGAGACAGGAAAAGGGGGAGTCGATCTTACAGAACCGACAGACGTAACGCCATGAAAGCAAATGTCACCCTTCTGCCGGAACAGTTTTCTGATAGAATGTGCGGCTTTCTTCTTTAACATCCCAGGTGAAACGCCCATGCAGCCTATGCTGAATATCGCGCTGCGCGCCGCTCGCAGCGCCAGTGAACTGATTTTCCGCTCCATCGAACGCCTGGATAGCCTCAAGGTCGACGAGAAAGACGCCAAGGATTACGTCTCCGAAGTCGATCGCGCCGCCGAGCAAACCATCGTCAATGCCCTGCGCAAGGCCTACCCGAACCACTCCATCCAGGGTGAAGAGACCGGCCTGCACGCCGGCTCCGGCGAGGAAGGCAAGGACTACCTGTGGATCATCGACCCACTGGACGGTACCACCAACTTCCTGCGTGGCGTTCCTCACTTCGCCGTTAGCATCGCCTGCAAGTACCGTGGCCGCCTCGAGCACGCCGTCATCGTCGACCCGGTTCGCCAGGAAGAATTCACCGCCAGCCGCGGTCGCGGCGCCCAGCTCAACGGCCGTCGCCTGCGCGTCAGCTCGCGCACCAGTCTGGAAGGCGCCCTGCTGGGCACTGGCTTCCCGTTCCGCGACAACCAGATGGCCGATCTGGACAACTACCTGGGCATGTTCCGCGCCCTGACTGGCCAGACCGCCGGCATCCGCCGCGCCGGCTCCGCCAGCCTGGACCTGGCCTACGTTGCCGCCGGCCGTTTCGACGCCTTCTGGGAGTCGGGCCTGTCCGAGTGGGACATGGCCGCTGGCGTACTGCTGATCCAGGAAGCTGGCGGCCTGGTGAGCGACTTCAATGGCGGCCACGACTTCCTCGACAAAGGCCACATCGTCGCGGGCAATATCAAGTGCTTCAAGGCCGTGCTGACTGCCATTCAGCCGCACCTGCCCGAGCACATGAAGCGCTAAGCGCCGATTGCTGCATAAAAAAAGCACCCCTCGGGGTGCTTTTTTTATGGCTCAGAGAAACACCACAAGCTCAGTGCAAGCCTAGCACCTGTGGGAGCGGTTTTACCCGCGACAAGGCCAGCACCAGGGTGCCGGCGTGAGCGTCACTGGCCTGCCTGGTTTTCGCTAAGGACCAGATTGCCGTTCTTGTCCAGCGGAATGGTCGAACCCGGTTCGTGGTTCATTTTCACCCGCCCGACCTTGTCACCAATGGAATAGGTCACGTTGTAGCCGACCACTTTCTCGCTCAAGTCATTGACGGTGTTGCAGCGGGTTTGCGTGGTGGTATAGGTGTCACGCTCCTGCATACCCTCCTGCACCTTGTTCCCCGCATAGCCGCCACCGACCGCACCGGCCACGGTCGCAATCTTCTTGCCGGTACCGCCACCGATCTGGTTACCCAGCAGGCCACCTGCGATTGCTCCAACCACGGTACCTGCGATCTGGTGCTGGTCCTTGACCGGCGCCTGGCGCGTGACCGCGACGTCCCGACAGACCTGACGCGGCGTCTTGATGGTTTCCTTGATGGGCTGCACGTCCGTAACCTGGGCGTACTCCGGCCCTTTGTTCACCAAGCTGTAGGTCGCCACAGCACCTCCGGCGGTTACACCGACAGCACCCAGAACCGCACCCACCAGCATTGATTTATTCACGTGAACCTCCTGATCGTACCCGCGGGCTCGCGCCCGCCTTCTCCCAGCCTTGGAGCAAAAAAAAAGGCGCGAGTTCAGTACTCGCGCCTCTCTTTACGCCAAATGGCGCAGGAAACAGCTTACGGACGATCGTCCACACCGTCAGTCTTGGCAGGCGGAATCAGGTCTTCACTGCTCAGATTCAGCCAGATCAGCACCACGTTGGCGATGTAGATCGACGAGTAGGTACCCGCCATGACACCGATGAACAGCGCCAGGGAGAAGCCGAACAGGTTATCGCCACCGAAGAACAGCAGCGCGGCGATAGCCAGCAAGGTCGACACCGAGGTGGCGATGGTACGCAGCAGGGTCTGAGTGGTCGAAACGTTGATGTTCTCGATCAGCGAGGCCTTGCGCATGACGCGGAAGTTCTCACGAACCCGGTCGAAGACGACGATGGTGTCGTTGAGCGAGTAACCAATGATCGCCAGCACCGCCGCCAGCACCGTCAGGTCGAAGGTGATCTGGAAGAACGACAGGATACCCAGCGTCACCACCACGTCGTGGATCAGCGAGACGATCGCACCAACGGCGAACTTCCACTGGAAGCGGAATGCCAGGTAGACCAGGATGCCGCCCAGGGCCAGGAGCATGCCCAGGCCGCCCTGGTCACGCAGCTCCTCACCTACCTGCGGGCCGACGAACTCGACACGCTTGACGGTCGCCGGGTTGTCGCCGCCCGCCTTCTGCAGGGCTGCGGCCACCTTGTTACCCAATTGCGGGTCGTCACCAGGCATACGCACCAGCAGGTCGGTGGTGGCACCAAAGCTCTGCACCACAGCCTCGTGGAAGCCGGAGTCGACCAGCTCGGCACGTACCGCCTTGAGGTCCGCAGGACGCTCATAGGTCAGCTCGATCAGCGTACCGCCGGTAAAGTCCAGGCCGAAGTTCAGGCCCTTTTGCCACCAGCTGAACAACGCCAGGACAGTCAGGAGCGCGGTGATGGCGAACGCGACGTTGCGTACGCCCATGAAGTTGATGGTTTTCATGTCAGCTCCCTCAAACCCACAGCTTCTTGATGTCACGCCCGCCACAAGTCAGGTTGACCAGTGCACGGGTCATCATGACGGCGGTGAACATCGAGGTGAAAATCCCGAGGGACATGGTGACCGCGAAGCCTTTGACCGGGCCGGTACCCATGGCGAACAGGATGCCGCCGACCAGCAGCGTGGTCAGGTTGGCATCGACGATCGCCGAGTAGGCACGATTGAAGCCTTCATGGATGGCGCGCTGTACCGACATGCCCGCTGCGATCTCTTCCCGGATACGCGAGAAGATCAGCACGTTGGCGTCTACCGCCATACCCATGGTCAGTACGATACCGGCGATACCCGGCAGGGTCAGGGTGGCACCGAGCAGCGACATCAGCGCCAGCAGCAGCACCATGTTGCCCGCCAGAGCGATGGTCGCCAACACGCCGAAGGCTCGGTAGATGGCGATGATGAACAGCGAGACGAACAGCATGCCCCATAGGGACGCATCGATACCTTTGGTGATGTTGTCAGCACCCAGGCTCGGGCCAATGGTGCGCTCTTCGGCGAAGTACATCGGCGCCGCCAGGCCACCAGCGCGCAGCAGCAGGGCCAGCTCGGACGATTCGCCCTGGCCGTTCAGGCCAGTGATACGGAACTGGCTGCCCAGCGGCGACTGGATGGTCGCCAGGCTGATGATCTTCTTCTCTTCCTTGAAGGTCTGGACCGCGACGTCTTTCTCGACACCGTTGACCATCTGCTTCTCGTAGCGGGTCATCGGCTTCTGCTCGATGAAGATCACCGCCATGCTGCGCCCAACATTGGTACGGGTGGCGCGGCTCATCAGTTCGCCGCCGTGACCGTCGAGACGGATGTTCACCTGCGGACGGCCATGCTCATCGAAGCTGGCCTGGGCGTCGGTCACCTGGTCACCTGTGATGATCAGGCCACGCTCGACTGCAGCGGAACGGCCGCCTTCGCGGAACTCGAAGACCTCGGTGGTAGCCTTGGACGCGCCCGGCTCGGCGCCGAAGCGGAACTCCAGGTTGGCGGTCTTGCCCAGGATACGCTTGGCCTCTGCGGTGTCCTGTACGCCTGGCAGCTCGACCACGATGCGGTTTGCACCCTGACGCTGAACCAGCGGCTCGGCAACGCCCAGCTCGTTGACCCGGTTACGGACGGTGGTCAGGTTCTGCTTGATCGAGTATTCGCGGATCTCGGCGACTTTGGCCGGGGTCAGCGCCAGACGCAGCACGGCGAGCTCGTTGCGCTCGGTGGTGGTCAGGTCGAAGTCATTGAAATTCTTGCGGACCAGGCTACGGGCCTGTTCGCGGGTGGCATCGTCGGCGAAGCCCAGCATGATCGCGCCGTCCTGCTGAGGCAGGCTGCGGTAGCGGATGCGCTCTTTGCGCAGCAAGGTCTTGACCTCGCCTTCGTAGACTTTCATTCGGGCGCTCATGGCCTTGTCCATGTCCACTTCCAGCAGGAAGTGCACACCACCGGACAGGTCCAGACCCAGTTTCATCGGGCTGGCGCCGAGGCTGCGCAGCCATTGCGGGGTGGTCTGGGCGAGGTTCAGGGCCACGACGTAATCATCGCCCAGTGCCTTGCGCACCACATCCTTGGCCGGGAGCTGGTCTTCCTGGTTGGTCAGGCGCACCAGCGCACTGCCCTTCTCACCCAGGCTGCCGCCCTTGACGGCGATACCGGCATCGGTCAGCGCCTTGGTGGCGCGATCCAAATCGGCCTGGCTCACATGCAGCGCGGAGCTCGCACCGCTGATCTGCACCGCCGGGTCATCCGGGTAGAGGTTGGGAGCGGAATAAATAAAGCCGATCGCCAGTACCACCAGGATCAGCAGGTATTTCCACAGAGGGTATTTGTTCAGCATCACGCCGCCCGTTCAAGACGCGGGGCGCGTTGCGCGCCCCGACTGGAAAAGATAACCGGTAACTCAGATAGCCTTGAGCGTACCTTTTGGCAGGGTCGCGGCAACGGCGCCCTTCTGGAACTTCAGCTCGACGTTGTCGGACACTTCCAGTACCACGAAGTCATCGGAGACCTTGACGATCTTGCCGGCGATGCCGCCGTTGGTGACAACTTCGTCACCTTTTTGCAAGTTGCTCAGCAGGTTCTTCTGCTCCTTGGCGCGCTTGGCCTGCGGGCGCCAGATCATCAGATAGAAGATGACCAGGAAACCGACCAGGAAGATCCATTCAAAGCCGGTACCGGCAGGACCGGCGGCAGGGGCTGCAGCGTCCGCGTAGGCGGCGGGAATCAAGAAGCTCATTGGGCACTCCTAATGGATATTTTCTAATAATGAATGCGAACAGTCAGTCCAAAGGCGGCACAGGCAGCCCGCGCTTGGCGTAGAAGGCGTCGACAAAGGCGGCCAATTTACCTTGTTGAATAGCCTCGCGTAAACCGGCCATCAAGCGCTGGTAATGGCGCAAGTTGTGGATGGTATTCAGCATGCTGCTCAACATTTCGCCGCATTTATCCAGATGATGAAGATACGCGCGCGAGAAGTTGGTGCAGGTGTAGCAATCACAGGTCGGATCGAGCGGCGAATCATCATGACGATGGAACGCGTTACGGATCTTGATCACCCCGGTATCGACGAACAGATGACCGTTGCGCGCATTGCGCGTCGGCATCACGCAGTCGAACATGTCGACGCCGCGGCGCACACCCTCTACAAGATCCTCCGGCTTGCCTACCCCCATAAGGTAACGAGGTTTGTCAGCCGGCATCTGGCCTGGCAGGTAGTCCAGCACCTTGATCATCTCGTGCTTGGGCTCGCCCACCGACAGACCACCAATGGCCAGGCCGTCAAAACCGATGTTTTCAAGCGCTTCGAGCGAGCGCATGCGCAGGTCTTGATACATACCGCCCTGAACGATACCGAACAGCGCCGCAGTGTTGTCGGCATGAGCATTCTTCGAGCGCTGAGCCCAGCGCAGCGACAGCTCCATGGAGGTGCGCGCCACGTCGTGCTCGGCCGGGTATGGCGTGCACTCGTCGAAGATCATCACGATGTCCGAGCCCAGGTCACGCTGGACCTGCATGGACTCCTCAGGCCCCATGAACACCTTGGAGCCATCGACCGGAGAGGCGAAGGTCACGCCCTCTTCCTTGATCTTGCGCATGGCGCCGAGGCTGAACACCTGGAAACCACCGGAGTCGGTGAGAATCGGGCCTTTCCACTGCATGAAATCGTGCAGGCTACCATGCTTCTTGATCACCTCGGTGCCGGGACGCAGCCACAGGTGGAAGGTGTTGCCCAGGATGATCTCGGCGCCGATGGCTTCGATGTCGCGTGGCAGCATGCCCTTGACCGTGCCATAGGTGCCCACCGGCATGAACGCCGGAGTCTCTACCGTGCCACGGGGGAAGGTCAGGCGGCCACGACGGGCCTTGCCGTCGGTGGCCAGCAGTTCGAACGACATTCGACAGGTGCGACTCATGCTTGATCCTCGGGGCCGCGTGGCGCCGGATTGCGGGTGATGAACATGGCATCACCGTAACTGAAGAAGCGGTACCCCTGCTCGACCGCCGCCGCGTAGGCAGCCATGGTCTCGGGGTAGCCGGCGAAGGCCGAGACCAGCATGAGCAGCGTGGACTCCGGCAGGTGGAAGTTGGTGACCAGGGCATCGACCACATGGAACGGCCGACCCGGGTAGATGAAGATATCGGTGTCGCCGCTGAAAGCCTTCAACTGGCCATCACGGGCGGCGCTCTCCAGCGAGCGCACGCTGGTGGTACCCACGGCAACTACCCGGCCACCTCGGGCGCGACAGGCCTGGACGGCGTCCACCACCTCCTGGCTGACCTCCAGCCACTCCTTGTGCATGTGGTGGTCTTCGATCTTGTCCACGCGCACAGGCTGGAAGGTACCGGCGCCCACATGCAAGGTGACGAAAGCACGTGCCACGCCCTTGGCGGCGATTTTTTCCAGCAGCGCCTCATCGAAATGCAGGCCTGCAGTCGGCGCCGCCACGGCGCCTGCGCGCTCGGCATAGACCGTCTGGTATCGCTCGCGGTCGGCACCTTCGTCCGGGCGGTCGATGTACGGCGGCAGCGGCATGTGCCCGACACGCTCCAGCAGTGGCAGGACCTCCTCGGTGAAGCGCAGCTCGAACAGCGTCTCGTGGCGCGCCACCATCTCGGCCTGGCCACCGCCATCGATGAGGATCTGCGTGCCCGGCTTGGGCGCCTTGCTGGCACGCACATGGGCCAGCACCCGGTGGCTGTCCAGCACGCGCTCGACCAGCACTTCCAGCTTGCCGCCGGAGGCCTTCTGGCCAAACAACCGCGCCGGGATCACCCGGGTATTGTTGAAGATCATCAGGTCGCCGGGGCGCAGGTACTCCAGCAAGTCGGTGAATTGCCGGTGCGCCAGCTCCCCGCTCGGCCCATCTAGGACCAGCAGACGGCTGCCATGGCGCTCGGCCAGGGGATGACGGGCGATCAGGGAATCGGGGAGTTCGAAGGAAAAATCGGCGACGCGCATGATGGTGTTCGGTTCGACAGGGTCGGAAAGTTTAGCCCAACGAACGAAAATTGACCATGAAACCCGATTGACCGACCCACGGCGGCTCTCTATACTGCGCCACCACAAGCCCTGATGGCGGAATTGGTAGACGCGGCGGATTCAAAATCCGTTTTCGAAAGGAGTGGGAGTTCGAGTCTCCCTCGGGGCACCAAGATCCGAAAGAAACCGACCTTATGGTCGGTTTTTTTATGCCTGCCTCCCTGCACAGGGAAACGTTACCGAATCGACCTCCCCCGTCCGTGAACCACACGCTGAGTGTTCACTCAAACAACGGGGTCCTCCCACATGATCTACCGCTCTTTCATCCTGGCGAGCCTTATGTTCGCCGGCGTCACCAACGCCACCGCCCACCCCACCGACCACCCCAAACGCCTAGCCCTCAGCGTTAAGCATGCCACGGCGCGCTGCGTCGACCATCCTATACCTCCTGACTCATCGACCCGCTGCGAGGTTTCAGCAGTCGCTCATGCCGGCAACCGGCTGATTTTTGCCAACGATAAACCCCTGCCTGGCACTGGCGTTACACCGCTTTTCAGCCTAGCCAAGAAGAAACACAAGATCGCCCCCCACACACCCACTCCACTGATCAACCCCGCGTTCAATCAGGTTCGCAAGCTCGAAGCCATGACGCGTACGCTCGATGGGCGATACTTGATCGCTAGCAGTGCCTTCAACCGTGTCGGCACCGACGCGGACCCAAGCAACGACGCCTACAGCACCATTCTCTATTGGCCAGTCGACCGTCCGGACGCCGTTCAGGTGCTTTCGCCTTCGAGTCGGGGCGGTATCACGAGCTCGCGCGAACTGCATGCTCAAATCGCCAAGGCGCTGGGCGCCCCGTTCTTCCAGATCGAAGGCATGTCCGTAGCCCCTGACAATAAGCTTCTGCTGGGCGTACGCAAGCAGGGCGAGGACTACAAGCATTCGGAGGATGTTTTCAAGATCCTGGTCGCGCCTTTCACGATGGCCTCAGGACAGATGCGCTTGACCGGTGATTTTCAGCTGCTTTTCGAATTCACGCCGAAGGTGCCAGGAAGCGACGAGGTATTGGGGCTGGCCTCGATCGAATACGATCGATTCGATAAGCGAACCCTATATGCGCTGACCAGCACCGAAGACGACACGTCCATTGGCGGCTACCTGTGGTCCATTCCTGTCCGGCCTTTGCTGGAGCGTCAAGCGCTCACTCCACGCCTGGTCGTGGACAGGACTGGAGCCCCAGTGCGTTTTGGTAACAAACCCGAGGGGTTGGAGGTCATGTCGTCATCGACGCTGCTGGTGGTACACGACGACGATCGATACAAGGTCAAGACATCCCGTACCAGCAAGGCCAGCAAACCCGAGGAGTTCGCCTATAGCTCCATCCGACTCTGGCTGCACCCCGATGGGCCGCGTGATTGACGCTAAACGAGCAATGACGCCGATGGGCATCGAGGTTGCGACAGGCATCGGATCGCTGGCGGATGACCTTGATGCCGATGGAGCAAGGCGCTCACCTGATCACCTGAATCAACCGACCAGGCGAACGCTACGCACTCCATCGCGCGACAAACCAGCACCCACACGGCGCGCGTCGCTCAGGCGCTCCCACGCCTGTCCGTCTTGCTACGAGATTGGCAATGCCAGCAGTATGTACATAAAGGCCCATCATCAAAGGCATACCCATGAAGTTGTCACACCGCCCAGTCCACAACGATGACATCCCGGCCATCTGCTGTTTCCCCCAAGGCCCGGACGAGCTGTTCTACATGTTCCCCAAGGCCACCTACCCGCTCACGCCCGACCAACTGAGCGATGCCATCGCACAGCGCAGCGGCTCGACGGTGGTCGAGGGCGATGGGGTGGTGCTGGGCTTTGCCAATTTCTATAAAGCCGAGCACGGCGGCATCTGTGCGCTGGGCAATGTAGTCGTCGCCCCGGCCGCCCGTGGCCATGGGGTGGCACGCTACCTGGTGCAACACATGATCGCCCTAGCTCGGGAGCAGTACGCGGCGCGGGAGGTGTGGGTGTCGTGCTTCAACCACAACACGGCGGGGTTGCTGCTTTATCCACAGCTAGGCTTCGTGCCGTTTGGCATCGAAGAGCGCCAGGCGCCGAATGGCAGCCGGGTGGCATTGGTGCAGATGAGGCAGGTGCTCGCATAGAACATGGAGTCAACGCGACACGGAATGAGGTTGGGCGAAGGTCGATTCCCAGCACACGAATCCCCCTCAAAACGGTATCGAAGCGTGGTTTCGCACCGGGCCTTAGCGCCTTGTTAAGGCTTTCATGACCTGGGCCGCTGTCTGCAGTCACGAGTGACAGCGGCCCCACGACTCAGGCGCGCACGTAGCGTTGCCGCAGCACGTCGCTGAAGGCATCCACCAGCAACACCAGCACCAGCATGCCGATGATCACGGTGCTGGCCTGGGCTTCTTGGAACAGGCTCAGGGTGGTGTAGAGCATCTGCCCCAAGCCGCCAGCACCGACGAAGCCGAGCACGCTGGCCATGCGGATGTTGTTTTCCCAACGGTAGAGGCTGTAGGCAAGCAATTGCGGCCAGAGGTTGGGCAGGGTGCCAAAGCAGAATGCCGCGGCTTGGCTACCACCTTGCAGGCGAATGGCCGCGGCAGGTTCTGGCGGCGCATTCTCCAGGGCCTCAGCGAACAGCCGGCCCAGCACGCCGGCGGTGTGCAAGGCCAGGGCCAGGGTCCCGGCATTCGGGCCGAGGCCTGCGGCGAGCACTGTCAGGGCTGCCCAGACCAGTTCAGGAATGGCGCGCAAGGCATTGAGCACCATGCGCGCAACGGCCTGTAGCGGCCAGCCGAAACGCCCGGCCGCCGGCAATGCCAACAGCAAGCCCAGGATCATCGCCAGCAGCGTGCCGAGGCCGGACATGGCCAACGTTTCGAGGGCGCCCTGCCCCACCGCCTTCAGATGCTCCGAAGAGAGGTCCGGACTGAGGAAGCGGTGGGCGTACTCGCCCATCTGCGCCAGCCCGCCATTGCCGATCACCGACGCCATGTCCAGCTCCAGGTAGCTGAACGAAGCGACCACAGCGCTGAGGATGGCGGCGATCACCAGCAGGTTGATCAGACGGTTCATACCAGCCTCCCGCGCAGGAAGCGACTGAGCAGATCAGCGAGCATCACCAGCACCAGGAACGCCAACAGCATGCTCGCCACCTCGGCCCCGGCGAACATACGCATGGACAGGTCGATCTGCTGCCCCAGGCCGCCCGCACCGACAAAGCCCATCACCACCGAGGCGCGCACCGCACACTCCCAGCGATACACGGTGTAGGACACCACCTCCGCCGCAGCACCCGGCAGGATGCCGTAGAAGAACGCCATCAACCGCCCGCTTCCGGCCTGCAACAGCGCATGGGCCGGGCGCTGGTCGACCGATTCGAAGATTTCCGCGTAGACCTTGCCGAGCATGCCGGCGTAGGTGATGGCAATCGCCAGCACGCCAGCCGTAGGCCCCAGGCCTACGGCGCGCACGAACAACAAGGCCCAGACGATCTCCGGCACGCTGCGCAGAAACACCAGCAAACCGCGCACCGGCATACGCAGCAGCCGCGACCAAAGCCCCGGGCGACCACCCCGTGAGGCGGCCCTCAGCGACAGGGCGCGACTGGCCAGAAGGCTGGTCGGCACGGCGAGCAGCAGCGCCAAGGCCATGCCAGCGGTGGCCACGGCCAGTGTCTGCAAGGTGGCTTCGAAGAGCAGCGAGAGAAAGTCGGCGTCGTGCGCCGGTGGCCAGAAAGCGCTGACGAAGCTGCCCATCTGCTGACGGTTTTCCGCCTGCAGCAGCACACCAGGGTTCAGCTCGCTCAAGCGCAGCCCAGGCCACAGCAACGCCAGAGCGAGCAGGGTCAGCAACAGCCGGGGCAATGCCGCAGGGTCGCGTGTGTCGGCCTTCAGCATCGCGGAATCTGTACCGTCAGGGTCGGCCCAGGGGTGGGCGGCGAGGCCAGCTGTTCGTTGGCATAGAGTGCATCGAGCAGGCTCTCGGTCACCGCCTGGGCCGGGCAGTCGAATGCGACCTGACCTTCGCGAATCCCGATCACTCGGGGAAAGTGCGCCAGCGCCAGATCGACTGCGTGCAGGCTGGCCACCAAGGTCACGCCGTTGTCCTGGGCATGACGATTGAGCAGAGCCAGGCTGTGGTCGGCGAGCACCGGGTCCATGGCCGAAACCGGCTCATCGGCCAGCAATACTTCAGGCCGCTGATACAACGCTCGGGCAATGCCGACCCGCTGCAACTGACCGCCGGACAACTGCCCACACTGAACGAACAGCTTGTCCGCCAGCCCCAGCTCGGCCAACGCCTGACGAGCCCCAGGCACATCGCTCGGGTAGATCAAGTTGAGCAGGCCACGCAAGATGCCCCATTGCCCCAGGCGCCCGGCCAGCACCGCCGTGACCACGCGCTGGCGCGGTGGCAACGGCGGCGCCTGGTGCACCAGGCCGACCCGCGCGCGCAGGCGCTGGCGGGCCCTGGCAGACAGCGCCCAAGGCTGCTCGCCGAGCAGTTCCAGGCGCCCGGCACTGGGCTGGACAGCCGTCGCCATCAGGTGCAGCAGGCTGGACTTGCCGGCCCCGGAAGGGCCGATGATCGCCACCCGCTCACCTTTGTCGATGCGCAGGCTCACCGCATCGAGGGCGCGAACCTGGCCATGGCGCAGGCCGGCGCCGTGCAGATGGATAGTCACTTGAGCAGACCGGCCTCACGGGCAGCTTGCTCGGTGCCTGCGTAGTTTTCAGGCTGGGTTTCGATGAAGCGGCTGGCGGCCTGCAGGTCGAGGATCGCCTTGTGCTCCGGGTTGGCCGGGTCCAGCGCCAGGAAGGCTGCCTTGATCTTCGCTTTCAGGGCCGGGTCCATGTTGCCACGCACGGTCCAGTTGTAGTCGTAGTAGGTCGGGGTGGTGGCAAAGACCTTGACCTTGCTGGTGTCGACCTTGCCAGCATCGACCAGCTTCTGCCAGACACTGGCGTTGAGCACACCACCATCGACCTTGCCCGCCTGGACCCAGGCCACGGTAGCATCGTGGGCGCCGGAGTAGGCAACGCGGCTGAAGTAGCTCTCAGGCTTGATGTTGTCTTCCTTGAGCATGAAGTAGCGCGGCATCAGGCTGCCGGAAGTCGAGGAGATCGAACCGAAGGCGAACGACTTGCCCTTGAGGTCGGCCAGGCTCTTCACGTCCGGGTTGGCGGTGATGAACTTGGACGTGAACTGGGCATCCTGCTCGCGCTGCACCAGCGGCGTGGCGGTCGGGTCCTTCAGGTGCACCTGGACGAAGGTGAATCCGCCCAGCCAGGCCATGTCCAGGCGATTGGAGGCCAGCGACTCGACCACCGCCGGGTAATCGGCCACCGGTACGAACTTCACGTCCATGCCCAACTGCTTGGATAGGTATTCACCCAGCGGCTTGAACTTGCGCAGCAGTTCGGTCGGCGCTTCGTCCGGGATGGCGCTTACCCGCAGGGTGTCAGCAGCCTGGGCAATGACGGCACAGCAAGACAGCACGAGACCGGCGGCGACCGCCAGGGGACGTTTGAGCATGGGATTCTCCGGTTCAATAGCGGGGAAAGGCCGGCAACGCGCCGACCGGGGGATTATAAGAGCCGCTGGCGCAAAGGCCAGCTTTGCTACAATCGCGCATCACGAAAATCCGAGGTGCGTATGAGCGAACCGATTCGTCTGACCCAGTACAGCCATGGCGCCGGCTGTGGTTGCAAGATCTCCCCCAAGGTGCTGGATGTGATTCTCGCCGAAAGCGGCACCCAGGCCCTGGACCCGAAACTCTGGGTCGGTAACGCCTCGCGCGACGATGCCGCCGTGTACGCCCTGGACGATGAACGCGGCGTGGTCTCGACCACCGACTTCTTCATGCCGATCGTCGACGACCCTTACGATTTCGGCCGCATCGCTGCCACCAACGCCATCAGCGATATCTACGCCATGGGCGGCGACCCGCTGATGGCCATCGCCATCCTCGGCTGGCCGGTCAACGTCTTGCCGCCGGAAGTCGCCCGCGAAGTCATCCGCGGCGGGCGCGCCGTGTGCGCCGAAGCCGGTATCCCGCTGGCCGGTGGTCACTCCATCGACGCGCCCGAGCCGATCTTCGGCCTGGCAGTCACCGGCGTGGTCAGCAAGCGCCACCTCAAGCGCAACGACACCGCCCACGTCGGCTGCCGCCTGTACCTGACCAAGCCCCTGGGCATCGGCATCCTCACCACCGCCGAGAAAAAGGCGAAGCTGCGCACCCAGGACCAGGGCCTGGCCCGCGACTGGATGTGCACCCTTAATACCCCCGGCAGCCGCTTCGGCAAGCTCGACGGCGTCAAGGCCATGACCGACGTCACCGGATTCGGCCTGCTCGGCCACCTTGTGGAGCTGGCCGAAGGCAGCGGCCTGACGGCGCACCTGCGCTACAATGCCGTGCCACGCCTGCCCAGCGTCGATCACTACCTGGCCGAGGGCTGCATCCCTGGCGGCACCCTGCGCAACTTCGACAGCTACGGCCACAAGATCGGAGCCTTGAGCGAAGACCAGAAGCACCTGCTGTGCGACCCGCAGACCAGCGGTGGATTGCTGGTGGCGGTCAGCCCCGAGGGCGAGGCCGAATTCCTCGCCGTAGCCGCAGAACTGAACCTGGCCCTCTCGCCGATCGGCGAGCTGGTCGAGCGACAGACCCACGCGGTCGAGGTGCTTTGATGCGCAACGACTGCACCGACTACCGCCAACTGTTCCTCGACGACGTGCCGATGATGGACATGCGCGCGCCGATCGAATTCGCCAAGGGCGCCTTCCCCGGCGCCGTCAACCTGCCGCTGATGAACGATCAGGAGCGGCAAAAGGTCGGCACCTGCTACAAGCAGCAAGGCCAGGCCGCCGCCATCGCCCTGGGTCACCAGCTGGTCGGCGGCGCCATCAAGCAGGCGCGCCTGGAAGCCTGGGCGGCGTTCGCCAAGGCCCACCCTGACGGCTACTTGTACTGTTTCCGCGGCGGCCTGCGCTCGCAGATCGTCCAGGGCTGGCTGAAGGACGAGGCCGGCATCCAGTACCCGAAGGTCAAAGGTGGCTACAAGGCCATGCGGACCTTCCTGCTGGAAACCACCTTGCAAGCTGTCGAGCAATGCGACTTCGTGCTGGTGGGCGGTCTCACCGGCACGGGCAAGACCGACGTGCTGCTTCAGTTGGACAACGTGCTCGACCTCGAAGGCCACGCCAACCACCGCGGCTCGAGCTTCGGCAAGCGGGCTACGGCGCAGCCGGCACAGATCGATTTCGAAAACCAGCTGGCCATCGACATCCTGAAGAAGCGCGCCCGCGGGATGCAGCAGTTCGTTCTGGAAGATGAAGGGCGCATCGTCGGAAGTTGCTCGGTGCCCCTGGAGCTGTACCAGGGCATGCAGCAGTACCCACTGGTATGGCTGGAAGACAGCTTCGAAAACCGCGTGGAGCGCATCCTGCGTGACTACGTGATCAACCTGTGCGCCGAGTTCGTCGCCTTGCATGGCGAAGAAGACGGCCGTCGGCTGTTCGCCGAACGCATGCTGCAAAGCATGGGCAACATCCACAAGCGCTTGGGCGGTGAGCGCTTCCAGCGGTTGTCGGCGCTGCTGGGTCAGGCCCTGGACGAGCAGTTGCGCAGTGGCGCGGTGGATCTGCACCGGGGATGGATCGAAGGGTTGCTCAACGAATACTACGACCCGATGTACGCCTACCAACGCGAAGCCAAGGCAGAGCGTATCGAGTTTGCCGGGGACGGGGTCGAGGTGCGCGAATACCTCAAGGCCCGGGCCAAACGCGAGCCACGCGTCGCACCTTAGTGCCACGCGCCCCTGCCCGGGACAAGTCGGGGGCGCCGGACCGGCGCTCCCGTGGCGACGGTGCCATCCTCATAACCCTGCGCTCAACTGGCTAAGTTCGGCACATCGTGTTCATCGCAAAGCGTACGGATGAGTTCACGCAGCCAGCGGTGACCGGCATCGCCCTCGCGCCGGGCGTGCCAGGCCTGGGTAAAGGCAAACGGCGCGATCGGCAGTGGTGGCGCAAAGCAGCGCAGCCCAGGGTCGAGCCGGGTACCCGCCAGGCTACGGCGGGCCACGGTCAGAATGAGGTCCGTACCGCTGATAACGCCTTGGGCCACGCCCCAGTGCGGCAGGGTGAGCGCGATCCGTCGCCCCTGACCCGACGCCTGGAGCGCCAGGTCGATCTCGTTGTCTATGCCCGGTCGCACGGCCACCAGCACGTGAGGACGCGCCAGCCACTGGGCCAGCGAAAGCCCTGTGCGCGCCGGCAGACTGTGGCGATCCGCCAGGCAGATGAACGACTCCTCGAACAGCACCTGCATCCGCACTTCCGAAGGCAGATCGGGAAACACACCCAACGCCAAGTCCACTTCACCATCGATCAATTGTCCGACCATCGCCTCACGGCTGCCTTGGGACACCACCAGGTCGATGCCTGGCGCCTCCTCTCTGAGCGTGCGCATCAATCCCGGCAACACCACCCGCGCACCATAGTCCGACATTGCCAGGCGAAAGGTGCGGCGCGCCCGGTTCGGTTCGAAACGCGGACTGCCCAAGAGGCCGTCGAGCTGTTCGAGAGCCTGCTCCAGTGGCTCACGCAGGGCCTGGGCACGACTGCTCAAGTGCAGACGGCCGCCCCGGCGCACCAACAGTGGGTCGGCGAAGATGTCTCGTAGCTGGGCCAGCGCATGGCTCACGGCAGGCTGGCTGCGGTGCAGGCGTACGGCAGCCCGGGAAACATGCTGCTCGCTGAGCAAGGCATGCAGGGTCAACAGCAGGTTGAGGTCGATACGGCGCAAATCATCCATCTGACGAATACAGCCTGTGTGAATTTCGAATTTCCATCATTGAAATGGATAAACAACACTGCGCCTAGTGTTTTTCCACAGGAGCCATTCGATGCCACACGCCCTCTCCCTCTCAGCCGTCCTCCCTTTGCTCGTTGCGTTGCTGGCAGGCGCGGCCGTACCTTTCCAGGCCGGCAGCAATGCCGCGCTCGGTCGCTTGCTGGGACACCCTCTGTGGGCGGCGGGGGTATCGCTGACCGTCAGCCTGCTGATGCTGGTCCCTGCCTTGCTGATGATGCGCGCGCCAGTGCCGCAATTGCAGAACTTGGCCCAGGCACCCTGGTGGGCCTGGTTTGGCGGTGTGGCGGGCGTGCTCTACATCACCGCAGCGCTGGTACTGACACCCCGGTTGGGGGCTGCGGGATTCATCGTCTGCGTGATCGCCGGGCAGGTGCTGTCGTCACTGCTGATCGACCAATGGGGGTTGATGGGGTTGCCGGAACGGCCGGTCAACGCTCTGCGTCTGGCGGGCGTGGGGATGATCGTGATGGGGATGCTGGTGGTGCAGTGGGGTACGTCTCGCTGATGTGTTGCCTGCGCCGCCTCTTCGCGGGTAAACCCGCTCTCCCCTAGTCCACGGTGCGTGTGGGAGTGGGTCACAGCGACTGTGACGACTCCGGCGGCATCAGCACCTTGTCCACATCGAAATGCAGCGCAGGCATCTGAGTGCCTGCATACATCGTGACGGCGATCGCAGCAATCAGTGCCACATCGAGCCAGTGCCAGCCGGGCATGTCGTCGGCGCGCCGGGCCCTCCAGCACCACCAGCCCTGCCCCAGGCAGAACGCCAGGATCGCCAGACTCCACAAGTAGAAGCCGGCACCAAAGCCGGTGACGTCCTGGAAAGCATAGCTCTGGTTGTCTGGCAGCCGCTCGATACCCAGGCTACTGAGCGCCAGGTA
Organism: Pseudomonas sp. PKS; assembly: GCF_051913525.1. Lineage (NCBI taxonomy): Bacteria > Pseudomonadati > Pseudomonadota > Gammaproteobacteria > Pseudomonadales > Pseudomonadaceae > Pseudomonas > Pseudomonas sp. PKS. The sequence continues at coordinate 72,723 of NZ_JBEGDO010000004.1, forward strand.
CAGGGCGCACACCCCCAACAGCAATGCCAGCCGACGAAAGCGCCGATGGGCCAGCACCGCCAGCAACAGCAACGGGTTGGCGAACCATTGATACAGGCCGAACGGTACGCCCCAGGGCCCATAAAGCAGCATCTGCAAGGCTGGCATGTGCCGGCCTGCCCCCATCAAGGCGCCGTCAAAAAACAGGCCGATCAGGTACAGAAGCAGGCTCAAGGGCAGGTAATAGGCAGACAACCTCGGGCTCCAGGGTATTTGGACGAACCTGAAACCATACAGCACCTGTGTTTCACACAACAGGTGGTTTCCCGCAACAAGCCCGCGTCAGGCCACTTCGGCCCCGTCATCCTCCGGCCAGTGCGGCTCGTTGGCCTCCAGCGGCGGCAGCCCATAATGTGCGCGGGCAGCGTCACAGCTGGGGTTGTGCACACCGTTGACCCACGAGGCTTCGAATTCTCGGCAAGGGCTCGAGCGGTTTTCGTAAATGGTGCAAGCGACCTGCTTGCCGATCTCGCCACCCAAGGCCGTGCAGCGGCAAGGTTTGGCGTCGGTGCCGATCATGGCGACCCGGGTTGGGTTGATCTGGACCACCAGGTCGTCGGGCACAACGCCCCCGGCGGATTGGCATTCGCCCCAGAAAAAAGACACACGGAAGTACCCGCAGCAGGCGCCGCAGTCAAGGCAAGGGTTGTATTCGGACATGATGGCACGGAGGGAGGGTTGTTGTTATGAGGGCTGGGCCCGCGCGCCATTCTCAGTCCAAGCGGGGGTGGCTGAGAAGAGGGGGAAAGCAAAAAAATCCACCGCTTGTCAGCGGCAAGCGGCAAGAAGACTTGCTGCGTCAAAATTGAAAAGCCGCAAAAGGCCCATGCTCATGCGGGCCTCTTGCGGCTTGAAGCTTGAAGCTTATTTGCGCGTCAAGCCATCGGCCCTGAACATCTGCCGAATGCCGCGAATGGCCTGGCGAATACGGTCCTGGTTCTCGATCAGGGCGAAGCGCACATGGTCATCCCCATAGTCGCCAAAGCCGATCCCCGGCGACACACAGACCTTGGCCTCGGCCAACAGCTTCTTGGAGAACTCCAGCGAGCCCAGGTGAGCGTAGGCCTCGGGAATCTTCGCCCAGACGTACATCGAGGCCTTGGGGTTCTCGACCATCCAGCCGATCTCGTGCAGCCCCTTGACCAGCAGGTTGCGGCGTTGGCGGTACTGCTCGGCGATATCTCGCACGCACTGCTGGTCGCCTTCAAGCGCCGCGATGGCCGCGACCTGCAACGGCGTGAAGGTGCCGTAGTCGTGGTAGCTCTTGATCCGCGCCAGCGCGCTGACCAGCTCCGGGTTGCCGACCATGAAGCCGATACGCCAGCCGGCCATGTTGTAGCTCTTGGACAGGGTGAAGAATTCCACTGCGATGTCCTTGGCGCCTGGCACCTGCATGATCGAGGGGGCTTTCCAGCCGTCATAGACAATGTCGGCGTAGGCCAGGTCGTGAACTACCAGCACGTCATACTGCTTGGCCAGCGCGACCACGCGCTCGAAGAAGTCCAGCTCGACGCACTGGGCGGTCGGGTTGGACGGGAAACCCAGGATCATCATCTTGGGCTTGGGGATCGATTCGCGGATCGCCCGCTCCAGCTCATTGAAGAAGTCTACGCCCGGCACCAGCGGCACCGAACGCACCTGGGCACCGGCAATCACCGCGCCGTAGATGTGAATCGGGTAACTGGGGTTGGGCACCAGCACCGTGTCGCCGTGGTCGAGAGTGCCGAGCATCAAGTGAGCCAGGCCTTCCTTGGAACCGATAGTGACGATGGCTTCGGTTTCCGGGTCGATCTCGACCTCGTAGCGCTCTTGGTACCAGCGCGAGATAGCGCGGCGCAGACGCGGGATACCGCGGGACGTGGAATAACCGTGGGTGTCTTCCCGTTGGGCGACCTGGACCAGCTTCTCGACAATGTGCGGTGGCGTGGCGCCGTCGGGGTTGCCCATGCTCAGGTCGATGATGTCCTCGCCACGGCGGCGGGCGGCCATCTTGAGCTCGGCTGTGATGTTGAAGACGTAAGGGGGGAGACGATCGATGCGCGCAAAGCGGCGCGGCGAACCTGGGTTGGCCATGGCTTCCTCGAATGACGTAAGCGCCCGGAACCGTCCGAGCGACGTGGGCCGCTGCGGCGGCCAAATCAGAAGATAGTGCCGAAACATACAACCTGTAAAGGATGATCTCCTGTTTTATTAGATCTTTTTAGGCTTATTTATCGAATTCATTAGATTTACGTTGCCTGGGCTGGCCCTTACACCGCTAACCGCGCGAAGAAGCCGCCACAAACACTACAGGCATAAAAAAACCCCGGCACAAGGCCGGGGTTTTCGTGTAACAGGCGTCTGTATCAGCGTGCGTAGGTCATCAGCACGTCCGCGGCAGTCTGGCTGTCCACCGACATCATCACGCTCAGGGCAGTGACGGTGAGGATGGAGAAACCGAAGACCTTGCGGGCCCACTTGCTGTCGTCCTCAGCCTTGTAGCCGCCCCAGGCCATGTACAGCCAGTACAGGCCCATGGCAGCTGCCACGACGAGGTAACCCAGGCCGGCGTAACCGCCCAGGGTCAGCATCAGGGTGGCGAGCACGAAGGCCAGTACGTACAGCACGATCTGCTTCTTCGCCGCGAGAATACCGCGTGCCACCGGCAGGACCGGAATGTTGGCAGCGCTGTAATCCTTGAAGCGGAAGATGGCGATGGCAAAGCTGTGTGGCATCTGCCACAGGCTGAACATCACCAGCAGCGTCACTGCAGCCAGGTCGAAGCTGTTGCTGACGGCGCAGTAACCGATCACCGGAGGCATGGCACCGGACAGGCTGCCGACCAAGGTGCCGTGCACCGACTTGCGCTTGAGCCACAGGCTGTAGAAGCCGACGTAGACGACGAAGCCGACAGCTGCGCAGAACGCCGAGAGCGGATTGGCCTGGACATACAACAGGCTGAAGCCCGCCACCCCAAGCAGGGTGGCGTAGATCAGCGCGAGGGTCAGCGACATGCCGCCCTGAACCATGACGCGGTTCTTGGTGCGCTCCATCTTCTGGTCGATGTCGCGGTCGATGCAGTTGTTGAACACGCAACCGGACGCGACGACCAGAGAGGTCCCCACCACTACCGCCAGGAACAGGGCGAAGTCCACATGGCCCTTCGAGGCAAGGAAGAAACCGCCTGCCACGGAAAGCACGTTACCGAAAATGATCCCCGGTTTGGTGATTTGGATAAAGTGCTTCACGGACATGCAGTCTTACCTCACTTGGCCATCATTTCGATGTGGATGCTGAACATGATCCACAGCGACAGGCCGACCAACAGAGCGATTACGAGAGTGGTGAACAGGAACGTCGACACATTCGAACGCTGCTCTTTCGAGCGGTCCATGTGCAGGAAGTACACCAGGTGCACCACCACCTGAATGACGGCCATGGCCACCACGATCAGGACGGTCAGGTTCTTCGGCAGGCTCGGGTACATCACCAGACCGAACGGGATCGCGGTCAGGATGATCGACAGGATGAAGCCGATCGCGTACGACTTGACGCTGCCGTGGTTGCCTTCGTGATGAGTGTCGTGTGCGCTAGCCATTACAGAACTCCCAGCAGGTAGACGACGGTGAATACGCAGATCCAGACCACGTCCAGGAAGTGCCAGAACAGGCTCAGGCAGCTCATGCGGGTCTTGGCGGTCGGGGTGATGCCCTTGGTGCTGATCTGATACATCAGGACAGCCATCCAGATCAGACCGGCAGTCACGTGCAGACCGTGGGTGCCGACCAGGGCGAAGAAGCCCGACAGGAAGCCGCTGCGGTTCGGGCCGAAGCCTTCGCCGATCAGGTGATGGAACTCATAGACTTCCATCGCGATGAAGCCAGCACCGAACAGGAAGGTGATGGCCAGCCAGCCCAGCACGCCACCTTTGTTGCCCTTGAACATCTGCAGCATGGCAAAGCCGAAGGTGATCGAGGACAGCAGCAGCAGTGCGGTTTCAACAGCTACGAAATCGAGCTGGAAGATGTCATGACCCGACGGGCCGCCGGCAAAACTGCCGGACAGCACCGCGTAGGTGGCGAAGAGCGACGCAAACAGGATGCAGTCGGTCATCAGGTACAGCCAGAAACCGAGTACGGTCATCTGGCCCGAGTCGTGGTGGTGATCGTCGTGCCCATGGTCGTGACCATGAGCGCCGGCGTGGATTACTTGACTGGACATTGATTACACCCGCTCAAACGATTCGACACGTGCGCCGGCAGGCAGAGCACCTGCTTTGGCCAGCGCTTTCATGCGCTCGCCTTCGATGCGCGCCACTTCTTCGGCCGGAACCATGTAGCCCTGGTCGTCACGCGCGGCGTGGCGAACGAAGACAGCGATGGTTGCAACCAGGCTCGCGCCAACCAGCCACCAGATGTGCCAGATGAATGCGAAGCCGAAGACGGTCAGGAACAGGCCCATGAACAAACCGGTGGAGGTATTGCTCGGCATGTGGATCGCTTCGTACTTGGCCGCAGGCTTGTAGGCGACACCGGCTTCCTTGGCTTCGTGCCAGGCGTCCAGGCCAACCTTCTCAGGCATGTGGGCGAAGTTGTAGAACGGAGGTGGCGACGAAGTCGACCATTCCAGGGTACGGCCACCCCATGGATCGCCAGTGACGTCCAGGTTCTGGTTGCGGTCGCGGACCGATACGTACAGCTGGATCAGCTGGCATGCGATACCGAACAGGATCAGCACGGCGCCAACGACGGCAACGTACAGGTAGGGTTCCCAAGCCGGGTTGTCCGAGTGGTTCAGACGACGGGTCATACCCATGAAGCCCAGGGCGTACAGCGGCATGAACGCTACGTAGAAGCCGGAGATCCAGAACCAGAAGGCAGCCTTGCCCCACTTCTCGTTCAGGGTGAAACCGAAGGCTTTCGGGAACCAGTAGGCGAAGCCGGCGATGTAGCCGAACACCGCACCACCGATGATCACGTTGTGGAAGTGGGCGATAACGAACAGGCTGTTGTGCAGAACGAAGTCAGCACCTGGAACAGCCAGCAGAACGCCGGTCATACCACCGATCGAGAAGGTGACCATGAAGCCCAGGGTCCACATGATCGGCGCGGTGAAGCGCAGACGGCCCTGGTAGATGGTGAACAGCCAGTTGAACAGCTTCACACCGGTCGGAATGGAGATCAGCATCGTCGCCAGACCGAAGAAGGTGTTGACGCTCGCGCCTGCACCCATGGTGAAGAAGTGGTGCAGCCAGACGGCAAAGCCCAGAACGGCGATCGCGCCCGATGCGTAGATCATCGAGTGGTGGCCGAACAGACGCTTGCCAGCGAAGGTCGAGGTGACTTCCGAGAACACACCGAAGGCCGGCAGGATCAGGATGTAAACCTCAGGGTGACCCCAGGCCCAGAACAGGTTGACGTACATCATCGGGTTCCCACCAAGCTCGTTGGTGAAGATGTGGAAGTCCAGATAACGGTCAACAGTCAGCAGAGCCAGTGCAGCGGTCAGGATCGGGAAGGAAGCGACGATCAGCACGTTGGCCCAGGTGCAGGTCCAGGTGAAGATCGGCATGTCCATCAGCTTCATGCCAGGCGCGCGCATCTTCATCACGGTGACGAGGAAGTTCACACCGGTAAGCGTCGTACCCAAGCCGGATAGCTGTAGCGCCCAGATGTAGTAGTCCACACCCACGCCAGGGCTGTACTGGATACCCGCAAGCGGCGGATAGGCAACCCAACCGGTCTTGGCGAATTCACCAACGCCCAGGGAGATGTTGACCAGCAGCACGCCTGCCAGCAGCAGGTAGAAGCTCAGGGAGTTCAGGAACGGGAAGGCAACGTCACGTGCACCGATCTGCAGAGGAACCGCCAGGTTCATCAGGCCGGTGAAGAACGGCATCGCCATGAAGATGATCATGATCACACCGTGGGCGGTGAAGATCTGGTCATAGTGTTCAGGCGGCAGGTAGCCTTCGGCGCCGCCGGTAGCGGCAGCCAGCTGGGTACGCATCATGATGGCGTCGGCGAAGCCGCGCAGCAGCATGACCATCGCGACGATGATGTACATCACCCCGATTTTCTTGTGGTCGACCGTGGTCAGCCACTCGGTCCACAAGTAGGTCCACTTGCGGAAATAGGTGATAGCACCGACGACAGCGATACCACCGAGCGCAATCATGGCAAGCGTCACCATGACTATCGGCTCGTGATAGGGTATCGCCTCCAGGCTTAATTTACCGAACATCTCTTACTCCTCTGCACCGGCAGCTGGTTGCATACTCGATTCCACACCCTTGGTAGTGGCCAGATCTTTGCTGCCTGCTTCTTCGTGGCTCGGACGACCGCGGTTCATGCCTTCGTACTTGTCGACGATCAGCTGGAACTGGTCAGGCGAAGCCTCGCTATACAGCGCGACTGGGTTGTTTTCGCTTGGTTTGGCCAAGGCGTCGTATTCAGCCTTGTCCAGCTTCTTCGGCGACTGCTTGACCTCGGCGACCCACTTGTCGAAGTCTTCCTGGGAGGTGGCAGTAGCCTTGAATTTCATGCCGGTGAAGCCAGCACCGCTGTAGTTGGCGCTGATACCGTCGAATTCGCCGTTCTCGTTGGCGATCAGGTGCAGTTTGGTGGTCATGCCGGCCATGGCGTAGATCTGGCCGCCCAGGCCCGGGATGAAGAAGGAGTTCATCACGGCGTCGGAGGTCACGCGGAAGTTGACCGGGGTGTTAGCCGGGAAGACGATCTTGTTGACGGTGGCGATGCCCTGCTCCGGGTAGATGAACAGCCACTTCCAGTCCAGCGCGACCACGTCGATCTGCACCGGCTTCACTTCGGAATCCAGTGGACGGTAAGGGTCCAGTTTGTGGGTGGAGTGGTAGGTGACGTAGCCCAGGGCAATGATGATCAGGATCGGGATGATCCAGACAGCCGCCTCGATCTTGGTCGAATGCGACCAGTCGGGCGTGTAGGTGGCAGCCTTGTTGGAAGCACGGTACTTCCACGCGAACGCGATGGTCATGATGATGACCGGTACGACGACCAGCAGCATCAGGCCAGTGGCGATCAGGATCAGGTTCTTTTGCTCAATGCCGACCTGGCCCTTCGGGTCGAGCAGGGTCCAGTTGCACCCACTGAGTAAAAGCATGCCTAAAAAGGGCAATATGCCAAACAGTCTGGGGTAACGCTTTTTACTCATCTCACGACCTCTAGATCAGCTTGCTTCAATGCAATTTGTGTTTTGGTAGCCAACACTTCGTCCTGCCAAGTGAGGCATTTCGCGCCCGTACTCGCTCCTGCCGGAGGTCCGACTGCAGGACCTTGGCGTCAAGCGGGTTAGCGGTGCTTATGGTTTCGTAGGCAACAGGCCTGTACTTCAGACCAAGTCCATTTGGTGCGGGAAAACGCGGAGGGGGGTCCGCCCGGTATCGCCGTTGGGCGAAACTTGACGAAGTCAGCAAAAAGGAGCCTCGGCTTCCTTCAATCCTGCGACTTGCAAGCAGTGCCGAACGGAAATTGGGGGCGATTGTAGATAGGTCGCCCACCCTTGACTATGACTTATTGCGCAACAGTCTTTTACGGATTTGGTAACAATACAGAAGGGAAAATCAACTTCGCGACAGTTTGTCGCACCCCGCTTGATAGACCTGGAACCCGCATTGCGCAAGGCTTCGTGGTTGATCTGAGTCAAGCGGGAGGCAAGTTTCTTTTGGTTTCTCGTCGTGCAACAGAAGAGGCCGGAAGCGGGACTTTTGTCTAAGCCTTGCGTCGGTTCCGATAGATGCCCAGCGGCACCAGGATGGCAGTGAGGACGAACGCCAGAAGTGCCCACTGAGCCAGGGACAACCCGAGGATCGGCGGGTATGGCGTACTGCAGAATCCATCGACCTGGAACGCCAGTGGCCAGACCTGCGCCAGCGGCAGGTCATCGACGATCGGTTGCAGCGTGTCGATACCGCAACTGACCATCGGGTGCGCGAGTATATACACATGGTTGCCGGCCGCAACGATTCCGCCGATCGCGCTGAGCACCACCAACGCCTCGAAGAACGTCAGGCTGCGTTTTCCCGGCATGGCGGCAGCAAGGAAGGCGAACACCGCGATCAGCAGCAGCGCATAGCGTTGCAGGATACACAACGGGCATGGGGCCTCGCCGAGCACTACCTGCATGTAGAGCGCCCCGCCAATCAACGACAGGCAGATCACACCCAGCAGCACCAGGAAGCGCCGTTCGCGATTCAGGCGCGATGTTTGTTCGTTCATTACCGATTCCTTCGATGGATAGAGGCAGTGCCGGGCCTGTCGGGGCAATGGCCTGCCTGGGCGACAGTCTACACGTGCGTCGAGGAAGCGGCGTGATAGCACTGCGCGGGGCTATCCGATGACGACTTCAGACCAGCCGGGGCGACGTCGGTTCAACGTCAGCCGCCAAAAAGCGGCAACCCGGATGTCGGACAGGCGAACGCCCCTCGACACCCGGGAGTGAAGGATACAGTGATTAAAGGAAGATTAAAGATGAAATTGGCCCCGCTTATTTCATCTCCTTCTATATAAGAAGCGACCTACAGGCCCAATCGCTGGCAAGCCAGCCCCCGCACGAACGATGTCGCGTTCGTTTCGTCTCGATTACCCACGTTCGGGAGCACCGCGTACGGGAGCTGGCTTGCCAGCGATTGGGATGGAACTCCAGCGTCGTTCGCTTCGCGGGCGAACCCGCTCCCACAAGGACTGGCGCACATCTTGTGGGAGCGGGTTTCCCTACGAACGGACTGACCGGACTATCGAGGCCTCACTCCAGCGCCGCCGCCGGCCCGAAGAATTCGTAGCGGCTCTGTTGCTCGGGCACGCCCAGGTCCTTGAGGTGGCGCTTGACCGCCGCCATGAAGCCTTTCGGGCCCAGGAAGTAGGCATCCACATCACGCTCGGCTGGCAGCCATTGGCCCAACTGCTCCTGGCTCAGCAGGCCGACCGCGTCGGCCTCGCCTTTGCCGTCCTGCTCGGCATAGCAGTAGAAGCGCTTGAGCTGTGGATGACGCGCAGCCAGGCCATCGATCCAGTCACGGAAGGCGTGTACCGCCCCATTGCGCGCGCAATGAATGAAATGCACCGGGCGTTGCGTCTGCAAGGCGGCCTGGACCATGGCCAGGGTCGGCGTGATGCCCACGCCCCCGCTGATCAACACCAGGGGCTTGTCGCTGTGCGTCAAGGTGAAATCCCCGGACGGCGGGAACAACTGCAGGGTCTGGCCGACCTGCAGTTGGTGATGCAGGTAATTGGACACCTTGCCACCGGCCTCACGCTTGACGCTGATGCGGTACTGCTCGCCATCGCACAGGGCAGACAGAGAATAGTTGCGGCGCTGCTCGACACCATCGATGAACAGCTGCAGGCCGATGTACTGGCCAGGCTCGGCTTTCAGGACCGGCTTGCCATCCACCGGTGCGAAATAGAAAGAGACGATCTCGCTGCTCTCCTGCTCCCGACGCACCAGACGAAACTCACGGGTACCGCGCCAGCCACCGGCGGCTTCTTCCTTCTGTTTATAGAGGCTTTCTTCGGCGCCGATCAGGATATCGGCCAATTGCCCGTAGGCCGCCCCCCAGGCCTCGATCACCTCAGGGGTGGCGATGTCCTTGCCGAGGACTTCCTCGATGGCGCGCAGCAGGCAACTGCCGACGATCGGATAGTGCTCGGGCAGGATCTGCAAGGCGACATGCTTGTTGATGATCTGCCCGACCAGGCCACCGAGTTGCTCCAACTGGTCGATGTGACGGGCATACATCAGCACGCCATTGGCCAGGGCGCGCGGCTGGTCGCCGCTGGCCTGGTGGGCCTGGTTGAACAGCGGGCGTACTTCGGGGTACTCGCTGAGCATCATCTTGTAGAAATGGGTCGTCAGGGCCTCGCCTCCGCTTTCGAGCAGCGGGACAGTGGCTTTGATGATTGCACGTTGTTCGGCATTGAGCATTTGGAACGACTCCTGAGCCTAGGGCTTGAAATGGTCTGCCCTCGGTATTTCATCAACCGTGCCAACTTTTGAACCCAGTGTTTACAGGGCTTTCAAGCAATGCGAGTCAAAACGACACCAATGCGCGTATAGTCATATCGACCAATAGGAGTCCATATGACTACACGCCCACTGCTCACCTCCCTGCTCCCTCTGGTCAGCGATCTATCCCGCGACCTCCCGGACCAGGAGCGCTATCGCCGCCTGCTGCAAGCCATGCGCAACCTGCTGCCATGCGATGCCGCCGCCTTGTTGCGCCTGGATGGCGAATGGCTGGTGCCGCTGGCAGTCGATGGCCTGGCGCCCGATACGCTGGGTCGGCGCTTCAGGGTCAGTGAACACCCGCGCTTCCAGATCCTGCTCAGCCGTCCCGGCCCGACCCGCTTCGCCAGCGACAGCGAACTGCCTGACCCGTACGACGGCTTGGTCAACGCGCCACATGCCGACCTGCAGGTGCACGACTGCATGGGCTGCCCCTTGATGGTCGATGAGCAGCCCTGGGGCCTGGTCACCCTCGACGCCCTCACGCCCGGGCGTTTCCAGAGCCTGGAACTCGAGTCCCTGGAAGCCTTCGCCAGCCTTGCCGCGGCCACTGTCACCGTGGCCGAGCGCATCGAGGACTTGGCCCTGCGCGCGGAGGATGAACACCAACGCGCCGAGGTCTATCGCCAGGCCAGCGGGCAAGCCAAAGAGCTGATCGGTCAGAGCAAGGCGCACAAACGCTTGCTGGAGGAAATCCGCCTGGTCGGCGGCAGCGACCTGACCGTGCTGATCACCGGCGAGACGGGTGTCGGCAAGGAGCTCGTGGCCCAGGCCCTGCACCAGGCCAGCAACCGCGCCAACAAACCGCTGATCAGCCTCAACTGCGCCGCTCTGCCCGACACGCTGGTGGAGAGCGAACTGTTCGGCCATGTGCGCGGCGCTTTCACCGGCGCCCATGGCGAGCGGCGCGGCAAATTCGAGTTGGCCAATGGCGGCACGCTGTTTCTCGACGAGGTGGGCGAACTGCCCCTGACGGTGCAGGCCAAGCTGCTGCGGGTCCTGCAAAGCGGGCAGTTGCAGCGCCTGGGCTCGGATCGCGAACACCGGGTCGATGTGCGCCTGATCGCGGCCACCAACCGCGACCTGGCCATGGAAGTGCGCAACGGTCACTACCGTGCCGATTTCTACCATCGTCTGAGTGTCTACCCGCTGCAGGTCCCGCCACTGCGAGAGCGTGGCCGTGATGTGTTGCTGATTGCCGGATACTTCCTCGAGCAGAACCGCTCCCGCCTGGGCCTGAACAGCCTGCGCCTGAGCGCCGACGCCCAGGCCGCCCTGCTGGCCTACGACTGGCCTGGCAATGTGCGCGAACTTGAGCATCTGATTGGCCGTTCGGCACTCAAGGCCCTCGGCCAGCATCCCGAGCGTCCTCGTATCCTGACCCTGGAAGCCAGCGACCTGGACCTGCACACTGTCCTTGCGCCCAGTCACTCCCCCTCCCCTGCCCCGGCCCAGCCACTGCTCAACCTGCCCGAGGGTGGCTTGCGCGAAGCGGTGGACGATTATCAGCGGCAGGTGATCGGCGCTTGCCTTGAGCGCCATCAGGACAACTGGGCAGCGGCGGCGCGCGAGCTGGGGCTCGATCGCGCCAACCTCAGCCGCCTGGCCAAGCGCCTGGGGTTGCGCTGACCCAGCCCCCGGTCGCGCCACTGCAAAAAGCTCAGCGCTGTCGATACCTGCCCAGGCAAAGCCTGCGATTGACCGCACCACAACCTAAAGCCTGGCCCCAACAGGCCGATAACCCGGCATCCTCCTTTTATTACCGACAGACTCGAAGGTTGCCCATGGCCACGCAAAACGCCCGTGCGGACTCGTTGTCCCTGCTGCTGTTCACCTTGCGCAGCGGCAAGCTGATGGCGATCAACCTGCTCAAAGTCAGCGAGATCATCCCCTGCCCGCCGCTGACCCGCTTGCCGGAGTCGCATCCGCACGTCAAAGGCGTGGCGACACTGCGCGGCAACCCGTTGTCGGTGATCGACCTGTCCCGCGCCATCGGCGAGCAGCCGTTGGCCGACCCATCCGGCGGCTGCCTGATCGTCACCGAGATCAGCCGTTCGCGCCAGGGCCTGCATGTGCAGGCGGTGAGCCGCATCGTTCACTGCCTGAGCACCGACATCAAGCCGCCACCCTACGGCTCGGGCAACCGCTCGTTCATCACCGGAGTGACCCGGGTCGACAACACCTTGGTGCAGGTGCTGGACATCGAAAAGGTCATCCACGCCATCGCCCCACCCGAGCCAGAACCGCACCCAGGCGAACTCAGCGAGGAAGACGCCAGCCTGCTGGCGGCCGCCAACATCCTGGTGGTGGATGACAGCCAAGTGGCCTTGCAGCAGTCGATCCATACCCTGCGCAACCTAGGCATCGAATGCCACACCGCGCGCAGCGCCAAAGATGCAATCAACGTGCTGCTGGAGCTGCAAGGCACCGAGCGGGAAATCAACATCATCGTCTCGGACATCGAGATGTCCGAGATGGACGGCTACGCCTTCACCCGCACCCTGCGGGAAAGCCCGGACTTCCAGCACATCTATGTACTGCTGCACACCTCGCTGGACAGCACCATGAGCGGCGAAAAAGCCAAGCTGGCCGGCGCCAACGCGATCCTCACCAAGTTCTCTTCGCCAGAGCTGACCGATTGTCTGGTGGTGGCGGCGCGGGCCGTGGTCTTCGCCGAGCACTGATATAGTCAGCGACAATTTCCCTGGCTTGCTGCCAGGGACGACTCGGGCATAATTCGCGCCCTTCGGTTGTTTTGTTGCCGGTACCCTGTATGAAGTTTCTCAGCACCCTTCTGATCACCTATGCCCTCGCCAGCGGCATGGCCCAGGCTTCCAGCAGCCAAGCCTGGAATGAACAACGCCAACAGATGCTCAAGGGCTGCCTGGCCGCCAGCCAGCTCAAGGATGCTCACGCCCGTGGCAAACCTGCGGAGTTCGACGACCAGGTGGGCTACAGTGCCCTGCTGATCGAGGGCATCTACCCGCAAAAGCACATGCCGCAGCGCACCGGCACCGAGCTGTGCCTGTATGACCGCCAGCGTCACCAGGCCTTCGTCAGCGAATGGAGCCCGGGCGCACCGTGAACGACAGCATTCGTTTCGCCTGCACCGGCTGCGGCAAGTGCTGCACCGGCCATCATGTACCGCTGACCCTGGACGAAACCCGCCAATGGGCGGCCAACGGCGGCCAGGTGGTGGTGCTGATCGAAGGGTTCGTCTGCGACGGCCCCGGCATGCCGACAGAACAACGCGACCATGTGCTGCGCCGGGCCTACCCAGTCGCCTGCGGCACGGCCCAGCTGCACGTGTCGGTGACCTTCGCAGCCTTCAACCCGGGCCGTTGCCGCAATCTGGACGACAACGACCTGTGCACCATCTATGAAACCCGCCCGCTGGTGTGCCGCATCTACCCCGCCGAGATCAACCCGCACCTGCCCCTGCGCCCGGAAAACAAAGACTGCCCGCCCGATGCCTGGACCCAAGGCCCTGAGCTGATCCACGGCCAGTCGCTGGTGGACCCGCACCTGCGCGCCCTGATCGAAGCCTCGCGCCAGGCCGACCGTGACGACATCGCCGCCAAGGTCGCCCTCTGCCAGGCCTTGGGCATGACCACCAGCGCCCTCAAGGGCAACGGTTTCACGGCCTACCTGCCCGCCATGGAGGCATTCGCCGCGGCCCTGGAACAGGTGCCGGCCGACAACCGGGTGCCCTGGACCTTGCACATCGAAGCCCCGCCTCTGATACACGAGCTGGCCGCACTCGGCCTGTCGACCACCGCCGAGCCGCCGCTCTACTACGCCTTCATTGGCTTCTGATTCACTGGCAACGGCGCCAGAACTCATCAGCCAGACGCCGCAGGTCCATGGCGAGGTCCGCCACGTCGGTCGCATTGGCGTGGCTGCGCTGGCCGACATCGACCGTCGCCTCGCTGGCCTCGCGGATGCTGATGATGTTGCGGTTGATGTTTTCGCTCACCTGGCTCTGCTGCTCCACCGCGGCGGCGATCTGCAAGCTCATCTCATTAATCTGGTTGACCCGCGCGCTGATGCCATCGAGCGCACCACTGGCCAGTTGCGCCTGCTCGACGCTGTGCCCGGCATGGCTGCTGCTCTGGCGCATCACCTGCACCGCGGCGCGAGCCCCTTCCTGCAGCGTGCCGATCATGCGCTGGATCTCATGGGTCGATTGCGTGGTGCGCTGGGCCAGGCCACGCACCTCGTCAGCCACCACGGCGAAGCCTCGGCCCTGATCGCCCGCACGTGCGGCCTCGATGGCCGCATTGAGCGCCAGCAGGTTGGTCTGCTCGGCGATGCCCCGGATCACATCGAGCACCCCGGAAATCTCGCTGCTGTGCTGTTCCAGTTGATGGACCGCATCACTGGCCTCGACCAACGAGCCGGCCAGGTCCTGGATCGCGCAGCGATTGCGGTCCACCACCTGGTGGCCGGCCTGGGTTTCATCTTCGGCCTGGTTGGCGGCCACGGCCGCCAACTGCGCGCTGCTGGCCACCTGGGCGACACTGGCGCTCATCTGGTGAATGGCAGTGGCCACCTGATCCGCCTCTTCCTGCTGCTCCAGGCTGTTGGCATGGCTGGCCTGCAGCGCCTGCACCAACGACCCGGAATGCCCGGCCAGGCGCGCCGAGGTATCGCCGATGCGCCCCACCACCGCACCCAACTGGGCCTTGAGCATGCGCATAGCGAATTCGATCTGGCCGATGGCATCGCGCCTCCCGGTGTACAACTGCTGGCTCAGCGGGTTGTCGGCAATCGCCAAGGCCTGCTGACGCAAGCGCTCGAAGGGACGTAGCTGCCAGATCAACAGCGCACTGCTGGCCCCGGCTGCAAGCATGATTTGCGCCAGCGACCACCAAAGCGGCACGCCCTGCCAGCCATGCCCGACGCCGACCACCAGCGCCAGCGCCACCGCGACGCCCAGCGACAGCCGCAGCCCCAGGCCAAGCACCGGCAGGCGCGTGCGCCAGTTGCGCCGCCCTTCACGCAGCTGTTGATAGCAGCGCTCGGCCGCCGCCACCTGCTCGGCGCTAGGCCGGGTGCGCACCGACTGGTACTCGATGGTTCTGCCACCGCTGCTGATCGGCGAAACGAACGCACTGACCCAGTAATGGTCGCCGTTCTTGCAGCGGTTCTTCACCAACCCCATCCAGGAGCGCCCAGCCTTGAGCGCCCCCCACATCTGTTCGAACGCCTGGGGCGGCATGTCTGGGTGGCGCACGATATGGTGCGCTTGGCCCAACAACTCATCGCGAGTGAACCCGCTGATCCGCACGAAATCGTCGTTGGCATAGGTGATCCGGCTGTCCAGATCGGTGGTGGACAGGATGTTGGCATCGCCGGGGTAATCCACTTGGCGACCGGTAACAGGCAAATTGCACTTCATCGGAGGCACTCGTTGTTGTTGTAGGGAAAATCGGCAGGGCGTTCGACTCTAGGGCCAATGACTGACAAAACATTGATCCAGAGCAGCATATTGGCAATTGGCCACCAACCAGCTGAAACGGATGGCCTGTCAGCCTTGATGCACAGTGGGGTGTTTTTCGTGCGCAGCGCGGCGGGGGTCAACCCCTTCGGCATTTTGCCTGCCAAGCGCTCAAGGACGCGGGTTTGCGCATTAGATCCGGGCGCTTTCGCAGCCAATCATTACTTTTTGCGTAACAGTGCTTATCCAACTTCAGCCTGTTTCCTTGTGTTTGAAGGGACTAACTTATGCCTGTCCTCGTTAACACTTGCATCGCAAGAAGGTTGTTTTAAATGTCCAACAGTATGGGTGTTGCCAGCGTTTTCATTCTGTCTTCCCTGTTGTTGTCGCCTCTGGCCATGGCTGAAGAATCGCCGGCCTTCGCTGCCCGTAACGCAGAACTTGCAGTGGTCCATCAGCAGGCTCGCGAAGCCTATGCCGCACAGAAGGCAGATGCTGCAAAAGACGCACAGCAGACAGCTTCCAAGGCCATCGCCGACGACAGCGCCGACAGCTGATCGACTGTTTACCGCTCCTGTTTTTTCCCTTGGCTCTCACACGGGCGCCCAGTGCGCCAATATGTTAGCCTTTCAAAGCCGCTGCCGATCAGCGGCTTTTTTTATGTGCCAAAACTATCAGCCAGGCTGTTGCGTACATAACAAGAAACTTGCACTTCGCAGAACAACAACGACCCCACCGCCAAACCAAAGGAGCTCGTACCGGTGCCTTCCGCGTTTCGTTTTACCCCGCTGTTCATTGCACTGACTGCAACGATGCCGTTCGCTGTTCAGGCCGATGAAGACAAGGCTGATGGCTTCATCGAAGGTTCTTCCCTGAACCTGCATTTTCGTAATGCCTACTTCAATCGCAACAACCTCAACCCCGGTGAGCGCGACTTGCGGGAATGGGGCCAAGGTTTCGTTGCGCGTTTCGAGTCCGGCTATACCCCAGGCGTGATCGGCGTCGGTGTCGATGCCCATGCCATGCTGGGCCTGAAGCTCGACGGCGGTGGCGGCCACTCCGGCACCAGCATCCTGCCAACACACGTACAGGACGATGGCGAACCGGGGGCGGCCCCACATTCGTTCTCCACTGCGGGCGCGGCGATCAAGTTC
Organism: Pseudomonas sp. PKS; assembly: GCF_051913525.1. Taxonomy (NCBI): domain Bacteria; kingdom Pseudomonadati; phylum Pseudomonadota; class Gammaproteobacteria; order Pseudomonadales; family Pseudomonadaceae; genus Pseudomonas; species Pseudomonas sp. PKS. Next base: position 89,376 of record NZ_JBEGDO010000004.1, read on the forward strand.
AAGGCCTTCGACACCGAGCTCAAGGCCGGTGACCTGTTCCTCACCAACCCGGTGATCGCCGGTGGCGAGTCGCGCATGCTGCCGCAGACCTTCCGCGGCGTGAGCCTGACCAACACCAGCATCGACGGGTTGCTGCTCGAAGGTGGCCAGGCCAGCTTCACCAAGCCGTACAACCAGAGCGGGCATCGTCGTATCGATACCTACTACGGCAGCTTGGACGATGGCACCAAGAGTGAGCACCTGACCTGGGCCGGGTTGTCCTGGAGCGGTACCGAGAACGTCACCACCAATCTCTATGCCGCCGAACTGAAGGACATCTGGAACCAGTACTACGTCGACTTCGACTACACCTATGTGGTCAACGACCTGGTCAGCCTCAACCCAGGCCTGCACTTCTATCACACCCAGGACACCGGTCAGGCGCTGCTGGGCAATATCGACAACAACACCTACAGCCTGCATTTCACGGTCAATGCCGGCTACCACAGCATCACGGCCGCGTACCAGCGTGTGAACGGCAATACGCCGTTCGACTACATCAACCTGGGCGACAGCGTGTACCTGGACAACTCGCGCATGTATTCGGACTTCAACGCGCCCAACGAGCGGTCCTGGAAACTGCAGTACGACTACGACTTCACCGGCCTCGGCATGCCCGGCCTGAGCACCTCGCTGTCGTACTCGCGCGGTGAAGCGGACCTGACCAAGGCCGACCAGGACACCACCCACTACGCGTACTACAACCCCGAAGGCAAGAACGCCATGCATTGGGAGCGCGACCTGGACGTGAAGTACGTCTTCCAGGAAGGCAGCCTCAAGGACCTGTCGGTGCTGTTGCGCTACGCCAGCCATCGCGGCAGCCAGGGCTATGCCGCCATCGATGGCAACAGCGACAACGATGAAGTCCGGGTGATCGTCGACTATCCGTTGAACATCTTCTGACCCGAAGCCCCGGCGAGGGCTTTGCCCTCGATCGCGGGGCAAGCCCGCGCCTGCAGAGGGCACCATAGCCCCTGTGGGAGCGGGCGAAGCCTGGGATAGACCGTACAGCGGCCGGCATCGTTTTTCCGTCGAACGAATCTTGTCCGACAATTCCGGCTTCCCTAGAATACCGCCGCCGCATAATGGCCCCGCCTGTGCAGTAGCGAACATGCCCACCCGATCATCGCGCTTTACCCTGTACAGGTCGCACCCCGAACTGATCCTCAACCTGGGCAGTTGCCTTGCCGTGCTCGCCATCGTGGCGATTGTCAGCTATCTGCTGAGCCGCGAGCGCGACAGTGTCGAACAATCGGCCAAACGTTCCTCCAGCAACATCGTCCAGCTCATCGAAAGCGATATCCTGCGCAACGTCGAACTCTACGACCAGACCCTGCACGGGCTGATCTGGGCGGTGAAGCACCCTGAACTGCTGGATACCTCGCCTGAGCTGCGCCAACAAATCCTGTTCAACCAGACCTTCGCCGCCCCCGTGCGGGGCGATATCCTCTGGGTCGATGCCCAGGGCAAGGTGCTCGGCGACTCGCTCAGCGTGCCGCCGAGGCAAGGTGATCTGAGCGACAGCGTCGCCTTCAAGGCCCATCGCGACCGCCCGGGCCTTGGGTTGTTCATCAGCCCGCCGTTCAAAGCACGCCTGGGCGATCTGGATTGGTGCATCAGTTTCAGCCGGCGCATTTCCGGCCCCGATGGCGAATTCGCCGGCATCGCCTCCGGTGCCCTGCGCCTGTCCTATTTCAGCGAGCTGTTCGAACGGCTGGACATCGGCAACGACAGCAGCATCAACCTGCTCAACACCGACGGGCAATTGCTGGCCCGCCAGCCATCCCGGCCGCAGGACCCGATGATCGGCAGCAATTACCGCGAACGGCCCAATTTCCAGCGCATCCTGAGCGAACGCAGCGGCAGCTTCACCGCGCACTCCGGTTCGGCCGGCACACCGCATATCTATACGTTCGCCCGGGTCGCCGACCTGCCGTTGATCGTCCTGGTGGTGGACTCGACCGACGAGGTGTTTCAGTCCTGGCGACGCACCGCGATCCTGGTCAGCGTGGCGACCGGCATGCTGTGCATCGGCATCCTCTGGCTGACCCTGCTGCTTGGGCGCGAATTGCGTCGTCGTCACGAAGCCGAGCAATGCCTGGCGACCCTGGCGGCCACCGACAGCCTCACGGGCCTGGCCAATCGCCGGCATCTCGATCAGGTGCTGCGACAGGAATGGGCGCGGGCCCAGCGCAATCGCCAGCCGCTGGCCATTCTCATGGTGGATGTGGATCACTTCAAAGCGTTCAACCAGCGCCACGGCCATGCGGGGGGCGACCATGCCCTGCGTGAAGTCGCCCATACGCTCGAACACTGTATTCGCCGCCCCGCGGATCTGGCGGCGCGGTATGGCGGGGAGGAATTTCAGGTGGTGCTACCGGAGACGGACTTGGCGGGGGCGCGCCTGCTCGCCGAGCGCATCCGCGCCCAGGTCGAGGCGCTGCCGACCTTTGCAGGCGACGAGCGACCGGTGACCGTCAGCATTGGTATCGGCGTGCACGTCCCCGGCCCCCAGCAGGACCTGACAGGCCTGCTGGGAAGCGCGGACGAGGCGCTCTACCGGGCCAAGGCCAACGGCCGCAACCGTGTCGAGGACCCGGAGGTTTAGGACCGGGCGCGCGCGGCGTCGCGCAAGGCTTTGACTTGGTCATGGTTGCGCTGCACGCCTTGCAACTGCTTTTCCACCAACGCGTAAGTCTGGTCACTGGCGCTGCGGCCGAGCTTGACCAGTTTCTCGCGGGCATCCTTGTAGGCCTTCAGGGCGAAGTCCTCGCCGCGCTCGACCTCGTTGAGGACCGCTTCCTCGCTCTTGCCGGTCAGCATCGACTTGAAGTTGACCCAGCCCCGATGCAGGTCGCCACTGAGGCTTGTAGAGGTTTCCGGGTCGCCGCCCAGACGACGAACCTCGCTCTGCAGCTCGGCAGCAGCGCTGGCGCATTCACCGGCACGCTGCACGAAGAACGCCTTCAACTCGGTGTTCTTGACGTCTTCGGCCGACTCCTTGAAACCCTTCTCGCCGTCCTTGCTGTACTCGATCAGGTCGTTGAGCACATCGATCACGTCGTTGTTTGGATGACTCATGGCGCGAACTCCTTGGCAGGTGATAGTCACCTGGAATGGAGCAGGCATCGTGCCAAATCCGCGATACGGATAAATGCCAGCTAAATCAACAAATTACGATTCATTAATAAAACGCCTTGAACCGCGTTCTGCATGATCGCCGCTTGGGGGTTCGTGCAGTTTGCAGTATGGTCGGCGCTTTGTTCGGCGAAGGGCTGGCGATGAAACCTGAAACCCTGCAACTGCTGGTCACCCGCACCATGCCCTTTGGCAAATACCAAGGCCGCCTGATCGCCGACCTGCCCGGCGACTACCTGGCCTGGTTCGCCCGCAAGGGCTTCCCTCCTGGAGAGCTGGGTGGATTGCTGGCGTTGATGCACGAGATCGACCACAACGGGCTGGGTGAACTGCTGACACCGTTGCGCCAGAAACACCGCCGCTGAACCCGCCTGGAGCCGCGGTACGGCCCCAGGCTCCAGCTTTCTTCAGCCTTTTGCCGGCGCCACCGTCAACTCCACACGCTCGCCCTTCTTGATCAGCGCGTACACCACCGCCGTCAGCAGGCTGCCCGCCAAGATCGCCAGCAGGTACAGCAGCGCATGATTGATCGCGTTGGGGATCAGCAGCACGAACAGCCCGCCATGGGGCGCCATCAGCTTGCAGCCAAAGTACATCGACAGCGCCCCGGTCAGCGCGCCGCCCGCGACACTGGCCGGGATCACCCGCAGCGGGTCCTTGGCGGCGAACGGGATCGCGCCCTCGGAGATGAAGCACAGCCCCAGGGCCAATGCCGCCTTGCCCGCCTCGCGCTCGCTCTGGGCGAACTTGCGCCGGGCCAGGAAGCTGGCGATGCCCAGGCCGATCGGCGGCACCATCCCTGCGGCCATGGTCGCCGCCATCGGTGCATAGCTGGACGAGGCCAGCAGCCCCACCGAGAAGGCATAGGCCGCCTTGTTGATCGGCCCGCCCAGATCGACACACATCATGCCGCCCAGCAACAGCCCGAGCAGAATGGCGTTGGTGGTGCCCATGCTGTCGAGAAAGCGCGTCAAGCCTTCGAGCATCGCCGCCACTGGCTGGCCGACCACGTAGATCATCACCAATCCGGTGAACAGACTGGCCAATAGCGGAATGATCAGGATCGGCTTGAGCGCCTCGAGGCTGCTCGGCAGGCGCGCCCAACGGCTGATGGCCTTGGCGCTGTAGCCGGCCAGAAAGCCCGCGATGATGCCGCCGATGAAGCCCGCGCCCAAGGTGCTGGCAAGCAGACCACCGATCATGCCCGGGGCTAGCCCCGGGCGGTCGGCGATGGACCAGGCGATATAGCCGGCCAGCAGCGGCACCATCAGCTTGAACGCCGCCTCGCCGCCGATCTGCATCAAGGCCGCAGGCAAGGTGCCAGGTTCCTTGTAGGCCTCGATGCCGAAGACAAACGACAAAGCGATCAACAGGCCACCGGCCACCACCATCGGCAGCATGAACGACACACCGGTGAGCAGGTGTTTGTAGACACCGCTCTTCTCGCTTTTCTTCACGGTTTCAGTGGCAGCCTCCCCCCCCACCTCGACCTTGCCTTCGGCCAGGGCCTTGTCGAGGATGGTGCGCGCCTGCTTAAGCGCGATACCAGTACCACAGCGGTAGATGCGTTTGCCGGCAAAGCGCGCCGTGGGCACTTCGATGTCGGCGGCCAGCAATACCACATCGGCGTCGGCGATGGCCTCGGCCGAGAGCGGATTGCGCGCCCCTACCGAGCCTTGGGTTTCCACCGTCAATTGATAGCCCAAGTCCTTGGCAGCCTGTTGCAGCGCTTCGGCGGCCATGAAGGTGTGGGCCACACCGGTCGGGCAGGCAGTGACAGCAACGACCTTTGGCAGCGTACCGATCGCCGTGGGCACCGCAGGCGTCTGCGCCTCCAGCACCTGGGCCTGGGCTGGCGCCTCATCCAGAAAACGCTCCCGATCCGCCAGGGCCTGGGCCGGTGTGCTGCGGTAGACCCGCTTGCCGACGAAGCGCTCCAGATCCACGGGGCCGGTGCTGACCACCAGTACCCAGTCGGCCTCGGCGATCTGCGCCGGGCTCAAGCGTGCCTCGGCACGTTCGACATCCTGCACCTCGACCACAGCGCCCCAGCCGCGTTGCCGGGCGGCAGCCGACAGCAGACGCGCGCTCAGCACGCTGGACACCTGGCCGTTGGGGCAGGCGGTGATGATGGCGATGTTCATCGGCAACCCTCTTGTTGTTCTGTCAGTTGCACAGCGTTTTCCAGGCGCGCCAGCTGTTCGCGGTCGCGAATCCCGAAGCCGACCTGAGTGACCGCCTGGGCGGCGATGGCCGTGGCCCGGCGCAGCGTCTGTTCGCGCGGCTCACCTAGCAGCAGGCCATGGACCATGCCCGCGACCAGCGAATCACCGGCGCCGACAGTGCTGGCCACCTGCACCTTCGGCGGTCGCCCATCCAGGGGTGGACGACCTTGGGCAAACCAGCTCACGCCCTGCTCGCCCTGGGACACCACCACGTGCTCGACGCCGCTGGCCAGCAGCCGCTCGGCGGCCAGACGCTGCGCTTGCGCGGTGTCCACCTTTGCACCCAGCGCCTCGCCGAGCTCCTCGGTGTTGGGCTTGACCAGCCAGGGCCCGACCTGCAGGCCGACACGCAAGGCTTCGCCGCTGGTGTCCAGGGCGATCTTCAAGCCCTGCTGCTTCAGTTGCAGCAGTAGCTGATGGAACCACTGCGCATCGACACCTCGGGGCAGACTGCCGGCCACCACCACCGCATCGTGCCCCACCGCCACCTGTTCCAGACGACGTAGCAAGGCGACACGGGCTGCCTCCTCAACTGCCGGCCCCTGACCATTGATGTCGGTGACCCGGCCATCGGCCTCCACCAGTTTGATGTTGCTACGGGTCTCGCCCGGTACCCGGACGAAACAGTCGGCAAAGCCGCGCCAGGCGATCAGCGCCTCGAACGGTTCCAGGTTGTCGCGCCCCAGAAAGCCGCCCACGGTCACGCTGTGGCCTAGGTCGGCCAGGACCTGGGCCACGTTCAGCCCCTTGCCCGCGGCATGGCTGTGCTGGCTGTGGCTGCGATTGACATGGCCGGGGCGCAGGGTATCCAGGCTGACGGTGATGTCGAGCGCCGGGTTCAGGGTAAGGGTGAGGATCTTGGCCATTTCAATAACGCTCCACCAGCGCCCGGACCGCCGCGGCGCTGTCTTGTTGCAAAGCCTCGCGCGCCAGGGCGCGTGCCGTCTGGTGATCGGCCTGGCGAACCAGCGCCTTGACTTCGGCGATGCTGCGGGCCGCGACGCTCAGCTCGTCCACATCCAGGCCCAGCAGCACCGCGACCGCCTGCGGGTCCGCCGCCAACTCGCCGCACACGCCCACCCATTTGCCTTGGGCGTGGGCGGCGCGCACGGTCATGTCGATCAGTTGCAGCACCGCCGGGTGTAGGCCGTCTGCCTGGGCCGAAAGGCTCGGGTGGCCACGGTCGATGGCCAGGGTGTACTGGGTCAGGTCGTTGGTGCCGATACTGAAGAAATCCACTTCACGCGCCAGTTGTGGTGCCAGCAGCGCCGCTGACGGCACCTCGACCATGATGCCCACTTGTAGGTCAGCCACCGGGATTTGCGCACGCAGGCGATCGACCATGGCCTTGGCCTCGCGCCATTCATGCACCTGTCCGACCATCGGGAACATGATGCGCAGGGGGCGGTCATCGGCCGCCAGCAGCAAGGCGCGCAGCTGTGCTTCCATCACCTGAGGACGCTGCAGGGTCAGGCGCACACCGCGAACCCCAAGGAAGGGGTTTTCCTCGGCGTCGATCGGCCAGTACGGCAGCGGTTTGTCGCCCCCCACATCCAGCGTGCGCACCACCAGGGGACGCCCGTCCAGGCCATCGAGCACACGGCGGTACTCAGCCTCCTGGGTGGCAATGTCAGGTGCCTGGGGGTGGGCCATGAAGATCAGTTCAGTGCGCAGCAGGCCGACGCCTTCGGCGCCCTGCTCCACCACCTTGTCGATCCCCGTGCTCTCGCCGATGTTGGCGAACACTTCGACCGCATGGCCATCGCGGGTCACCGCCGGCTCGTGACGCTTGGCCCAGGCGGCCTGCAGGCGTTGCTCGCGCAGGTCGCGCTCGGCCAGGGCCCGCTGCAGGTCATCGGCCGCCGGCGCAACGCTGACTCGGCCACGCTGGCCATCGAGCAACAACGGCGTGCCGGCCTCCAGCAACAGAATGGCGGCACCGGCCCCCACCACCGCCGGGATGCCCAGCGCGCGGGCAACAATCGCACTGTGGGCCGTAGCACCGCCTTGGGCGGTGACGATACCGGCGACTCGGGCCGGGTCCAGGCGGGCCACATCCGACGGGCCCACCTCGGCCTTCACCAGCACATAGGGCTGCTGGGGTTCGGGGATGTCCTGGACACCGCACAGTTGCGCCAGCACGCGCCGGCCGATGTCACGCAGATCCGCAGCACGCTCGGCAAGCAGGGTGTCGTGCAACGCCTCCTGCTGACGCGCCGCGCTGTCGATCACCGTCATCCAGGCGGCCGCCGCGCTCTCGCCCTGGGCCAGTCGCTGCTCGACTTCATCGCTCAGGCCCGGGTCGGCAAGCATTTCCTGGTGGGTGACGAAGATCTCGCCGATCGAGGGGTCGCTACGCTCCACCAGCGCCTGCAGCTCGGCATTCACCGTCGCCAGCGCATCGCGCAGCTTTTGCCGCTCCTGGGCAGGCGACTCGCCGCGTAGCGGGTAATCGATCTGGCGCTCTACCTGCACAAAGGCCGGGCCGCTGGCGATGCCCGGCGCAGCGCCGACACCCTGGACGACGCTACCGGCCGCTGGCGCCTGGAGCGTCTGCACAGGCTCTTGAACACTTGGCGAGGCCGCTTCGGGCAGCGGCTCCACCACCTCGCCCAGGCCTTGCTCGATGGCCGCCAGCAAGACCGGCAGGGCGTCGTTGGCAATGCTGGGTTCGGCGATCAGCTCCAGCGTCTGGCCGCGCCGGGCCCCGAGGCTGAGCAGCTTGCTCAGGCTCTTGAGCGACACTGCCGGCTCAACACTGTCCTGCAGGCGGACACGCAACTCGCCCTCGAAACCTTTGGCCAGCTGGGCCAGTACCTTGGCGGGACGGGCATGCAAACCGTGGGGGTTGGCCAACACCACGCAAACGCTCGGCCAGTCGGCCGGGGCCTCACCACCGAGCACCTGCAGCACGGCGCGGCTGTTGGGCGCCTGGTAGAGCATTTGCCCACGGCCTTCGATCAGCACTTCACACAGGCGCTCGAGCAAGGCTTGATGAGCGACACCCAGGCTGGCGAGGCAGAAAAGGCCATTGAGCGGCTGGTCACGGTAGCGCAGCGGTTGCTGCGGCGTAACGAAGGCCAGACCTGGCTGGCGCACCAGGCGCTCGCTGTGCAGCCACCACAGCCCCTCGCCCAGGGGCAGCGGCTCGGCCTGTTGCAGCACGTTGGCAAACCCGGCATCGACGCAGCCGGCACGTTGCAGCAGCCGCGCGCCACGCCAGGCCAGCTCATCGAAGTCTTCAGCGGCCAGGCTCAGCCCCACCAGTTGCGCGTCCAGCGCCAGGGCCTGGGGTGCGCCTTGCAACAGCTTGAGCAACGCTTCAGCGCTGGAGGCACGGCGCAGGGCCTCGGCCAGGTCGGTCTCGCCCAGGGCACGGGTCAGCAATTGCAGCAAGCGCAGGTGCTCGTCGGACCGGGCGGCAATGCCGATGGCCAGGTAGACAATCTGACCCTCTCCCCAGTCCACCCCCTCGGGAAACTGCAACAAGCGCACGCCGGTGGCGAAGACCTGGTCGCGGGTCTGCGGCGTGCCGTGGGGGATGGCGATACCCTGGCCAAGGAATGTCGAGCCTTGCGCCTCGCGGTCCAGGAGCCCTTGCAGGTAACCCTCGGCGACCAGGCCATCGGCGACCAATCGATCGGCCAGAAGGCGCAGTGCCTCGGCCTTGTCGATAGCCACCTGGTCCATAGCGATCTGCTCCTGAGCGAGCTCCAGCATGACCTTCTCCTTTTGCAGCCCCCGGGGCGGGGACCTGAGGTATTGTTGTGAATTCCACGAATCGGGTCTGTTCAACGGTCTTGCGCAGACGGTACACGGGGCAGAAAATTTGCCTGCTGAATCGTTTAACCTGACCAGGTGGCCACGTTACTCGATAATCTTCCGACGAAAAAGCCCCATCCTGTCGGACAATTGCGACAATGGTCTCCTGCCCAGGGCCCCGGCGCCAGGTGAAACTACCCGGTCCGGCCTCGCAGGCAGCCCCGGTAATAACAAGGAAAATTCGGTGAAACTCAGCGATATCGCCCGTCTGGCCGGTGTGTCCGTGACCACCGCCAGCTACGTCATCAATGGCAAGGCCGAACAGCAGCGCATCAGCAACAGCACCGTCGAGCGTGTGCGTGCGGTGGTCGAGGCCCATGGCTTCACGCCCAACCCCCAGGCAGCCGGCCTGCGCAGCCGACACACCCGTACCCTGGGCTTCATTCTCCCGGATCTGGAGAACCCCAGCTACGCCCGCATTGCCAAGCAACTCGAGCAGGGTGCCCGCGCCCGCGGCTACCAGTTGCTGATCGCCAGCAGCGATGACCAGCCCGACAGCGAACGCCAATTGCAGCAGCTGTTCCGCGCCCGTCGTTGCGATGCGCTGTTCGTCGCCAGTTGCCTGCCGCCGGATGACGAAAGCTATCGTGAGCTGCAGGACAAAGGCCTACCGGTCATCGCCATCGACCGACGCATGGCCCCCGAATACTTCTGCTCAGTGATCAGCGACGACCGCGACGCCAGCCGCCAACTGGCCCAGAGCCTACTGGATACCCGCCCAGCCAGCATCGCCCTGATCGGCGCACGCCCGGAGCTGTCGGTCAGCCAGGCCCGTGCCGGCGGTTTCGACGAAGCCCTGCTACCGTTCACCGGCCAGGTGCGCCGCTACCAGGGCGAAGCCTTCAGCCGCGAATGTGGCCAGCGCCTGATGCAGCAACTGATCGAGGACTTCGGCGGCCTGCCCGACGCCCTGGTGACCACCTCCTACGTGTTGCTCCAGGGCGTGTTCGATACCCTGCAGACGCGCCCAGCCGACTCGCGCCAACTGCAACTGGGCACCTTCGGCGACAACCAGTTGCTGGACTTCCTGCCCCTGCCGGTCAACGCCATGGCCCAGCAGCACGGCCTGATCGCCGCCACCGCCTTGGAACTGGCCCTGGCCGCAATCGAGGACAAGCGCTACGAGCCCGGCGTGCATGCGGTAGCCCGGACCTTCAAGCAACGCATCAACGCAGTCTGACCATGCGCCTGATCGACACCCACACCCATCTGGACTTCCCCGACTTCGACGCCGACCGCGACCGCCTGCTGACCGACGCGGCGGCGCGAGGCGTGGAGCGCATGGTGGTGCTGGGGGTGTATCAGGCCAATTGGCAGCGGGTGTGGGACCTGGTCTGTGGCGAACAGCGGCTGTTCGCGGCCCTGGGCCTGCATCCGGTGTACCTCGACCAGCACCGCCCCGAGCACCTGGCACAACTGCGCACCTGGCTCGAACGTCTGCGCGGCGACCCACGCCTGTGTGCGGTGGGTGAGTTCGGCCTGGACTATTACCTGCCGGAACTGGACAAGGACCGCCAGCAGGCGTTGTTCGAGGCGCAGTTGCAACTGGCCTGCGACTTCGACCTGCCCGCCCTGCTGCACGTACGCCGCAGCCATGCCCAGGTGATCGCCACCCTCAAGCGCTACAAGCCCGCGCGCGCAGGCATCATCCACGCCTTCGCCGGCAGCTACGAAGAGGCCCGCGAATACATCAAGCTCGGCTTCAGGCTGGGCCTGGGCGGCGCAGCCACCTGGCCCCAGGCCCTGCGCCTGCGCAAGACCTTGCCCCGGTTGCCGCTGGAAAGCGTGGTGCTGGAGACCGACGCCCCGGACATGGCACCGGTGATGTTCCCCGGCGAGCGCAACAGCCCGGAACACCTGCCGGAAATCACCCAAGCGCTGGCCGAGGTGATGGGCATAGAGGCCGAGCGCCTGGCTCAGATCAGCAGCAGCAATGCCTGTGAGCTGTTCGGCTGGTAGGCCATCGTAGGCCCATTCGCGGGTAAACCCGCGAAGAAGTCGCCACGGTTCAGGACAGTGACTCCCACAAGTTCTCCGTGGTTTTCCCCGTTTTACCCGCGAGTCAGGCTAGACGCGAAACGCGCCGATCAGCCGCTTGAGTTCGTCCACCTGGCTCGACAGCGCCCGGCTGGACTCTTCGGTCTGGCAGGCGCCTTGAGTAGTGTCCTGGGCAGCGCGGTTGATCGCCACGATGTTCAGGTCGATGTCATGGGCCACCGCGGTCTGCTGCTCGACGGCCGCGGCAATCTGCTGGTTCTGCTCGACAATGCCGCCCACCGCACCAAGGATGTTGCCCAGCGCCTGTTGCACCTGGCGTGCTTCGTCCACCGTCCCCGCCGCCATCTGGTGGCTGCTGCCCATGGCCTTGACCGCCGCGCCGACGCCCGCCTGCAGACGCTGGATCATCTGGGCGATCTCCTCGGTGGAGTCCTGGGTGCGACGCGCCAAGGTGCGCACCTCATCGGCCACCACGGCAAAGCCCCTGCCCTGCTCGCCGGCCCGGGCCGCCTCGATGGCAGCGTTGAGCGCCAGCAGGTTGGTCTGCTCGGCGATGCTGCGGATCACCTCCAGCACCCGGCCGATGGCCTGGCTGTCACCGGCCAGCTGATTGACCGCAACCACGCTCTGGTCAATCTCCCCGGCCAGGCGGCTGATGCTGTCCTGCTGGTTTTCCACCAGGCCACGGCCGGTGGCGCTCTCGCGATTGACCTGCTGCGCGCCTTCGGCAGCCAGGGCCGCGCTGCGGGCGACCTCCTGGGAGGTGGCACTCATCTGGTTCATGGCCGTGGCCACTTGCTCGATCTGTTCACGCTGGCCACTGACCGCCTGATTGCTGCGCACCGACACGGCCAACACCTGCCCGGCTTGCTCCTCGACCGTCGAGACGGTCCGCCCCACTTGATCGATCAGTTCGCGTATGCGCAACACCGTCTGGTTGAAGCCCTGACCCAACTCGCCAAGCTCATCGCGGCTGCGGGCCTTGAAACTCACGGTCATGTCGCCGGCAGCGACCTTGTCCATGGCCGCGCCCAGATTGCCCAGGGTTTCGCGGATGGACACATAGAAGCCGCTGTCCAGATAGATGATCAAGGCAAATACCGCCAGCAGCGCGGCGACCAACGCGATCATGCGCAGACGGTGCTCGTCCAGGCGGTCCTGCAGTTGCACTTGAAGGTGGGCGAGGATGGCGTCGTTGAGGCGGTAGGTCTGCTCCATCAGGTCGCTGACCTGCTGATAGAACGTAAGCCATGGCGCATCCAGGGTTTCAGCCATCACCACGCGATCTTCGAACAAGGTCGCGGCCTGCTTCACCGTTGCCTGGCTGGCTTCGGCCAGCGCGGCCAAGTCGGTCCTTGCGCGCGGGTCGGCGGCCAGTGCGTCGTCCAGACGAATGCCATAGTCGGCAGACAGCCGCTCCAAGCGTTGCAACAAGTCTTCGAAGCGGGCGCTGCCGGCCGAGTCGATGAAGCCCCGGCCCAACGCCATGGCCCCCAGCGCCCGCCCCTCGCCCAAGGTCTGGGTCACCTGACCGGTAGCGCTGCCCAGCAGCTCGCTTAGATGCCGCACCGAGGCCTGGTGGTCCTGGTCCAGCCCGGATTGGCTAGCCACCTGCTTGGTCAGGACCTGAGCCTGAACCAACAGCTTGTCGAACAGGGCCGCCTTGCTTTGCAGGGACGACTCGTTGCGTGCGCGGGTGAAGATCTCGCTCAACTCTTCGCGTCGGGCCTGTAGCTGTGGGTCGCTCGTGGGGATCGCCTCGAGCCCCGCGGCGACTTTTTTCTCAAGCGTATCGATGCGCTGCTCCAAGTCACCGGCCTGGCCCGACTGGCCCAACATGGCGTTGATCTGCAACAGGTTGCCCAGGGTTTCCAGATCGCTGCGCAGGGTCAGGGCGCCATCCAAGGGGCCCAAGCCCTGCAGCTCGACGCCGGTGGCGTGGAATTCGTCGTAGACGTCGCGCACCAGATAGAAGCTGGTGACCAGCATGGGGACGAAGAACAAAGTGCTGATCAGGCTGAACTTCAAGCCGAAGCTCAGCCGGTCCATCAGGGCGATGGCCGGATAGAGCAAACGCTTCATGCGCATCTCCTTGGATTCTTTTTATTCTGCGAAGTAGCACAAGGCCATTAACGGCCAAGGGACTTGTATATCGCAGATCGAATCCAAGGTTTGTAATTTAAGGTTAAGCGAGGCTTGCGTGGACCCGGCTCACTCGCCAGCAGGCCGACATAGTGCCGCCGCGTCCACAGGTACGGCAGTGTTAGCGAGAGCACCGCTGAACCCTGTAGGAGCGGGTTTACCCGCGAAGAAATCGCCGTTCCCCCGGCAAAGACACCTGCTGGAAAGCGCTCAGACCAATACCGTCCACAGCGCAAAGCAGGCATACCACAGCACCGCGCAGCGCAGCAGCAATTCCCAGAGGCTGTCCAGGCGACCGAGCCCACGCTGGGTGTCTTCCTCCTCGGGCATGCTGTCCGCCACGCGCCCGACCCGCGCCACCAGATGCCCCGCGCTGATGTGCCAGTTGAGCAGTTCATGCAGCATCACCCGCATCACGGCGACAAAGTTGCCCACCAGGGCAAAGCTCAGGGCCAGCACCCGCACCGGCAACCAGTCCAGGGCATGGCGCAACTGCTCGGCGCGTTCCTTGAGTGCCGGCTGTCGGCTGTTCTCTACAGTCAGCGCCAGCAGGCGATAGGCCAAGGCCGCGCCCGGGCCGAGCAGGAAGTACCAGAAAATCACCGCGAAGAAGCTCTGGTAGGCCTGCCACAGCAGATGCCCTTGCACCCGCACCAACAAGCTAGGAGCGTCGTCGGCGACCAGGCCCAGATCACGCTCGGCCACATGCAGTGCGGCCTGGTCATCGGCCCGGCGCCAGGCATCGCGAAACGGCCCTAGGGAGGCCTTGATGTCGCCACGCCCGAGGCTGTAGATCAGCACCACCAGGTGCACCGGCAAGGCCAGCAGGCCGTAGGCCACCGGATCCAGCACGTGCAGCAACAGCACCAGCAACGCCACAGGCGCCAGCACCAGAATCGCCAGCGTCCACCAGGGGTGCACCTTGCCGCTGCGCTCCAGACGTACCAGCTCGCCGATGAAGAACCCGTCGCGCTGCAACCGCTGGCGCAGGGCCGAGAATTTCTCGAACCAGAGCACCAGCACCAACACCAGAAAGCTCATGCGTTGTCCTCACTGCACTGCAGGGCCGCTCGGTAGCGGCGCCAATCGAAAGCCGGGCCCGGGTCGGTCTTGCGTTCCGGGGCGATGTCGCTGTGACCGCAGATACGTCCGAGGTCGATCACCGGCCACGCGCTGCGAATCTGCTCGGTCAGTTGCTTCAAGGTCTGGTACTGGGCGTCGGTGTAGGGCAGCTCATCGGTGCCCTCCAACTCGATACCAATGGAAAAATCATTGCAGCCCTCGCGCTCGCCGAAGCGCGAAACACCGGCGTGCCAGGCACGGTCCAGCAGAGATACGAACTGAGTCACCGCCCCGTCCCGCTCGACGAACAGGTGCGCCGAGACGGTGAGGTGGCAGATGCTTTCGAAATAGGGGTGCTCGGCGGGGTCGAGCCGGTTCTGGAAGAACTGCTGAACCTTGCCGGTGCCGAAACAGGCCGGTGGCAGGCTGATGTTGTGGATGACCAACAGGGAGATGGCTTCGCCTTCAGGGCGCGCGTTGAAATTCGGCGAGGGGCAGTGGGTGACGCCGGAGAACCAGCCAGTCGCACGGTCCAATTGCATGGAGCAGATCCTGAAATCGCCAGGGAGGAGCTGCCAGTATGCCCCGCGCCCGGCAGGCTTGCATGTAAATGATTGTTCAGCGCGCCTGCTGCCCGCGTAATCGCTCAAGCACCGCGTCCAGCGCGCGCTCGAACAACAGGCCGTCGTCAAGCAGGCGAACCTCACCGCGCCGCAGGGCCTGGACCAGTCCGGCGCAGCTCCACTCCCGCACCTTCATGCCGGTGCGATTGGCGAAGACATAGCGGTCGCTGCTGTCGATCACCGCCACCAGCTTGCAGCGCAGGGGCTCGTCGTCATCCCTCACCTCGACCCAGGCACCGATGCGCAGGCGCCGCACCTGTCCCAGCTCAGGGCCTTGCGCGTCCAGGCGCAGCAAAGGGCCGCAGGCCGATTCATCGGCCACCGCCAGGATGATCTGCTCGGCCACCAAGACCTCATCCAGGTCAGGCGCGCCGTCGGAGGATGAAATGTCACCGCCGGCAAAGGCACGCAGGTGCAACTGCTCAAGCCGCAGGAAGAACTCCCGGGTCGCGGCGGCTTCGGTGACCACCCCGGCCAGCCCGTCACGCAGGTTCTTGAGCAGCACCGGCACCTGCTGCAACAAGCGCTCCCGCGCCTGTCGGTCACGGTGTGGAGCAATGCTGGCCAGCAGGGCATCGAGCGTCGCCAGGCCATCGCGCCAGACACTGGAGTCTTCGCCGTCCTTGAGCCAGGCCAGCAGCAGGACCTGGCTCCAGCCGTGCACCAGCATATGCAGCACCGCTTGCGGCAGCATCCGCCCCTGCAGACGCAGGTTCAGTGCCTGCTGTACCCGTTGCCGGGCTTGCAGCGCCCGGGCACGCCCCTCTTCGGCGTCGCGGGTGCGCTGTTCGAGCAGTTCGTTGCGTCGCCGCTCCTCCTGATTGAACGCCAGAAAATCCTCGAGCAGATCGGCGAACACGCGGGAATCATCGGTGAAGTCGTTGAGCAGACGCTGGATCACGCGCTCCACGCGCAGATGCAAGCTGTCGCGCACGCCCTCACTACCGCTTTCCCACCCAATCGCGGCGGCGGCAATCTCGTTGAGCAGACGCCGGGCGGGATGACTGGCACGACTGAACAGGCCTTTATCGAGCAGAGCGACCTTGAGCAGTGGAATGTGCAAGCGAGCGATCAACCCGCGCAGGGACGCAGGCAAGTTGTTGTCGGCCTGGATGAAGTCGAACAGCAGGCCGACCAGATTGAGGGTGTCCTCGTCAGCCGCGTCGATCCGACGACGCGTGCCGCTGCGCACGCTCACCCGCAGCAGCAATTGCTCCAACTGCTGGCCAAGCGAGAAGTCATCCGCCTCGCAGGTGGCCGGTACATAGTGCTGCAGATGCGACAGCAGGCGCAGCAGGTCGGCGGTGCTGATCGGCTGGGCGCTGGCGACCTGCTGCACACGTGGCGCGATTCGGCCTCGGATTGGGACCAGCAGCGCCTGCACGGACTCGAAGAACGCCTGGCCTGCGCCATCGAGCTCCGGCGCTTCGTCACGCGCCAGCTCGGCCGACAGCCGTTGGGCGGATTGGCGACGATCGTCGGCACGACGGCGCGGTGTAGGCTTGAGCTCAGGCAACACACCGGCGTCAGCCAGCAATTGGTTGGCTTGGTCGTACAACTGATCGAGTTCACGCAATACGTAGCGTTCGAACAGCTTGAGCAGGATCAGCTTGACCCTGCGGGTAACGCCTTGGCTGCGCGCGGCCTCCAGGAAATAGCCGCACAGTCGGTCCGGCCCCAGGGGGTTGTCCGGCGCCGCCGTGGCGTTGCCGAGCAGGGCCTGCAGACGCAACGCCAGGTGTTCCAGGGCAAGACCATCACGGGACAGCACGCGACCGACCATGGATTCGAAGGCGGCGGTGCGCGCCAACTGAGCCGAACCGAGCGGGTCCTCGCTGACCGTGAATGCCGAGGCTTCGGCCTGCCCTACCTGGGCAAAGCCGTCATAGAAAGTGTCGAGAAAGCCCCGCTCGATGTGCTTGCGCTTCAGACGCAGGTCGCGCATGGCTTCGAAGTACAGGTTCTGCTCGAAACGATCAGGGGCCTTGTCGGCCATTTCGAAGAGCGTATCGTCGGCATTGTCGAACAATGCCTGCAGCCCCTGGCGCAGTTGCAATGCGGCCTGGTCGCGCACTTGCAGAAGCGGCACCGGGAGGCAAGGCGAGGGCGCATGAGCCCCGCGATCGATGGCGACCGCCAAAGGCACTACCTTGCCTTCTTTCTGCATCCCGGACTCCTTGTGGGTGTTTTGCGTTGGTGTCATGCCAGTCAAAACCATGACGCCAAATACTGGGCGCATTATCGGTAAAAATTCCGATAGCTACTAGAGCGTTCTTCACACGCCAGCAACTGACACTCCATTCGCCACAATGCTCAGCTGTCCCGACCAAAGGTCAGTCCGGTTGCCGCTGTACACGCCGCCCCCCTGCCCTATAATCGCCGCACCTAGCTTGTGGAGCCGACCATGCCGAACCTACGCCTCGCCGACCTGACCGCCGAAATCGAAGCCAACGTGCGCCGCGCGCTGCTCGAAGACATCGGCAGTGGCGACATCACCGCCCAGCTGATTCCGGCCGAGCGCCTGGCCAAGGCAACCATCATCACCCGCGAGGACTGCACCATCGCCGGTACCGCCTGGGTCGATGCGGTGTTCCGCCAGCTCGACCCGCGGGTCGCGGTGCATTGGCAGGTCTCCGATGGCGATCGGGCCACGCCCAACCAGGCGCTGTTCCACCTCGAAGGCCCGGCACGCTCGCTGCTCAGTGGCGAACGCACGGCGCTGAACTTCCTGCAGATGCTGTCGGGCGTGGCGACCCGGGCGCGCTTTCTTGCGGACCTGGTACAGGGCACCCAGGTGCGCCTGCTCGACACCCGCAAGACCCTCCCCGGCCTGCGTCTGGCGCAGAAATACGCAGTCACCTGTGGCGGCTGCCACAACCACCGCATCGGGCTGTACGACGCGTTCCTGATCAAGGAAAACCATATCGCCGCCAGCGGCGGGGTGGCCGAGGCCGTCAACGCAGCGCACCGCATCGCGCCGGGCAAGCCTGTGGAAATCGAGGTCGAAAGCCTGGACGAGCTGCGCCAGGCCTTGGCGGCCGGCGCCGATATCATCATGCTCGATGAACTCACCCTCGATGAAATGCGCGAAGCCGTGAGCATCACCGCCGGCAAGGCCAAGCTCGAGGCCAGCGGCGGCGTGAACGAGAGCACGCTGCGGGTGATCGCAGAGACCGGCGTGGACTACATTTCCATCGGTGCCATGACCAAGGACGTGAAGGCGGTGGACCTGTCCATGCGCCTTAGCCTGTAAGGCTTTTTCAAAGCACAAAAAAACCGGCCATCTGGCCGGTTTTTTTGTATGGAGCCCAAGGCCCCGGTGGACGCTGACGAAGCCTTAGAACGAAGCGTTCGCCAAGCCGTCCAGGTAACGCTCCACGTCCAGTGCAGCCATGCAGCCGGCACCGGCGGAGGTGATCGCCTGGCGATAGACGTGGTCGGCCACGTCGCCAGCCGCGAACACGCCTTCGATGTTGGTGGCGGTGGCGTTGCCTTCACGGCCACCGTTGACCACCAGGTAGCCGTCCTTGAGGGTCAGCTGGCCTTCGAACAGCGAGGTGTTCGGGGTGTGGCCAATGGCGATGAACACGCCGTCGACCTTGATTTCGTCGCTGCTGCCGTCGTTGTTCTTCAGACGTGCACCGGTCACGCCCATGTTGTCACCAAGCACTTCGTCCAGGGTGGCGTTGAGCTTGAGCTCGATTTTGCCTTCGGCCACACGGGCGTGCAGCTTGTCGACCAGGATCTTCTCGGCGCGGAAGGTGTCGCGGCGGTGGACCAGGGTGACCTTGCTGGCGATGTTGGCCAGGTACAGCGCTTCTTCCACGGCGGTGTTGCCACCCCCCACCACCGCAACCGGCTTGTTGCGGTAGAAGAAACCGTCGCAGGTCGCGCAGGCCGAAACGCCTTTGCCCATGAAGGCCTCTTCCGACGGCAGACCCAGGTAGCGAGCGCTGGCACCGGTGGCGATGATCAGGGCGTCGCAGGTGTAGCTACCGCTGTCGCCGCGCAGGGTGAACGGCTTGTTGGCCAGGTCCACGGCGTTGATGTGGTCGAAGACGATCTCGGTCTCGAAGCGCTCGGCGTGCTCCTGCATGCGCTGCATCAGGGCCGGGCCGGTCAGGCCGTGGGGGTCGCCCGGCCAGTTGTCGACTTCGGTGGTGGTGGTCAGCTGACCACCCGCCTGCATGCCGGTGATCAGCAGCGGCTTCAGGTTGGCGCGGGCGGCATAGACCGCGGCGCTGTAACCGGCAGGGCCGGAACCGAGAATGATGACGCGCGAATGACGTACTTCAGACATGTCGAACTCCTGTCGAGACGGCCGCTGGGCCGGCGTCGGTGCACCGGCAGTGCCGGCTGGAATGAAAAGGGACCTACGCAGCGCTTGGGGAAGCCTATGACGCGCAGATCCGAAACCAAAAAGTTGAGCGCACTGTAGCGAGGTCGCAGAGATTAAGGAAATATCCTTCGACAATCCACCTTATAGGCTGGCTCTATCTGCCGAGCAAACCGATAGAAAATCTTCACTCGCTTTTGTTACAGCCCGTTGCTCCCGCGCTGGGTGGCTTTCGTCGACGCCTCAAACTCGGTAAGGTCAGCGCGTTTCCCCTGATCCGGAGCGTCTCGATGCAAGCCCCTGTCCTCTCTGGCCCACAGTACCTGCGCGAAGGGCTGAAACTGGTCATGAGCCCCAGCCTGCGCCTGTTCGTACTGCTGCCGCTGACGGTCAACCTGTTGCTGTTCGGCGGGCTGATCTACTTCGCAGGGCATCAGTTCAGCCTATGGGTCGATACCCTGATGCCCACCCTACCGAATTGGCTGAGTTTTCTGACCTACATCCTGTGGCCATTGTTCGTCGCCTTGGTGATCCTCATGGTGTTCTTCACCTTCACCCTGGTGGCCAACGTCATCGCCGCGCCCTTCAATGGGTTTCTGGCCGAAAAGGTCGAGGTGGTGGTCCGAGGGCAGGATAACTTCCCCGCGTTCAGCTGGGGCGAACTGATCGCCATGGTGCCACGCACCTTTGGCCGTGAAATGCGCAAGCTCGGCTATTTTCTGCCACGGGCCATCGGCCTGTTCATCCTGTCCTTGATCCCGGTGGTCAACGTGGTGGCCGCCCCGTTGTGGCTGATCTTCGGGGTCTGGATGATGGCCATCCAGTACATCGACTACCCAGCGGACAACAACAAGATGAGCTGGCAGGACATGCTCGCTTGGCTGCGCGAAAAGCGCTGGCAGTCGCTGGGCTTTGGCGGCATCACCTACCTGGCGCTGATGATCCCGCTGGTGAACGTGGTGATGATGCCCGCGGCAGTGGCGGGCGCGACGCTGTTCTGGGTCCGTGAGCGCAGCTGACCCAGCGAGGGGGCGCGCTGCGCCCCTTGCGCGGGTACCCCGCCCCCATAGGGCGTGGCATCAATGATTCAACTGGCTGGAAAACTGCCCCACCGCATCCACTACCTTCTTCGCCCCATCCTGGATCTCGACGATCACACTGCCGGTTTCGGCAGCCAGGGTCAGGCCTTGCTCGGCCTGCCGCTTGCTGGTGTCGATGATGTCCACCGCCGCCTGGGCCAGTTGTTCGTTCTGCTGCACCACCTTGGCGATCTCGTCGGTGGCGGTGCTGGTGCGCGAGGCGAGCTGGCGCACTTCGTCAGCGACCACGGCAAACCCTCGCCCCTGCTCACCGGCACGCGCCGCTTCGATGGCGGCGTTGAGCGCCAGCAGGTTGGTCTGCCCGGCAATGTCGCTGATGGTCTTGATGATCGAGCCGATCACCCGGGACTGGGTGTCCAGTGCCTGGATACCTTGGGCGGCATCCTGCATGGAGCTCTCCAGACCGCGCATGACATCGACGGTCTGGGTGACCACTTCGGTCGCCTTGCGGGCACTGGCGTCGGTACCCAGCGAGGTGTTGTAGGCGATGTCCGCAGCCTGGGCCACGGCGATTTCCTGGTTGACCTGGTCGGTGATCACGGTGGCGAACTTGACCACTTTGTACAGCACATCGTGGGCGTCGATGATCGGGTTGTAGGACGCTTCCAGCCACACGGTCCGGCCATGGGCATCCACGCGTTTGAAACGATCAGCGACGAATTCGCCCCGGCGCAACTTGTCCCAGAACGCTTGGTAAGCTGCCGAGTTGGCTTCCTCTGGCTCACAGAACATGCGGTGAGGTTTGCCGCGCACCTGCTCCAGGGTGTAGCCCATCGCATTGAGGAAGCGATCGTTGGCAGTCAGCACTTCGCCCTGCAGGTTGAACTCGATCAGCGCAGTGGAGCGCATCAACGCCTTGATCAGGCTTTCATGCTCGCGAGAAGACTCGATGGTGCGGGTCAGATCGCTGGAGTGCATGCTGAAATGCTTGATCCGCCCGTCACTGCTCTTGACCGGCTGCAGGATCGAACGCAGCCAGGCTTCCTCGCCGTTGCCGCGTAGCAGGCGGAACGCGCCGTTGAGGTGTTCGCCGCGGGTGATGGCGCCTTTCATGCGGTGGTAGAAGTCCAGGTCCTTCACATGAGGCGGCACGATGTCCTCTATGTTGCGCCCAATCAACTGCCCGGCGCTGTACAGCATCTCCTTTTCGAAGTTGCTGTTGACCGACTCGATGCGCCCGTGGGGGTCTAGCTGAAGCACCAACATCTCGCTGTCCAGGCTGCTCTTGACCTGCTCGATGGACATCAGGTCCTCACGCAGCTGTTGGATTTCTTTCTTGAGTTTGCTGTTGAACATGACCGCTCTCCCGGAGCGCACCTCGAGTGTTGAATACATCTGCATCGGCTGGTCCTGGGGGATTCTTGAGTACCCCGCCGGGGAAATTTTCAAGCGTTTTTCCTTCAAAAAAATGGCGTCATCCGCACGTCACAATGACGTCACAGAACCGCAATGCGGCGGGTAGAAACTTTTTGTCATGAACAGACCGCCCCTGCGTATCACCCTTGTCAGCGAGACGTTTCCACCCGAGATCAACGGCGTGGCCAACACCCTGGGTCGCCTCAGCGAAGGGCTGCGCCAACGTGGTCATCAGGTCGAGCTGGTGCGCCCAAGGCAGGCCAGCGACACCCCACAGAGCGAAGGGGATGAGCTGTTGCTCTGCCGGGGCTGGCCACTGCCGGGCTACCCAGGCCTGCAGTGGGGCGAGATCACCAAGCGCACACTGCTGCGCCGCTGGCGTAAGCAACGCCCGGACGTGCTCTACATTGCCACCGAAGGGCCGCTGGGCCTCAGCGCCCTGCGTGCGGCGCGCCAGTTGGGGATTGCCGTGGTCAGCGGCTTTCATACCAATTTCCCGCAGTATTCGGGGCAGTACGGCCTGGGCCTGCTGACGCGCCTGCTCACTCATTACCTGCGCTGGTTTCACCGGCGCACCGCCATCACCCTGGTGCCGAGTGCAAGCCAGCGCCTGGAGCTGGAGCGCCGTGGTTTCGAGCGCCTGGCACTCATGGCCCGCGGCGTCGACGCCTGCCTGTTCAACCCGGCTCGGCGCAGCCAGGCGTTGCGCGAGCGGTGGGGCCTGGGCGCGGATGACATTGCCGTGCTGCACGTGGGCCGCCTGGCCGCGGAAAAGAACCTGGGGCTGCTGCGACCGTGCATGGAGGCCTTGCGCCAGGCTTATCCACAGCGCCGTATGCGCCTGGTCATCGTCGGCGACGGCCCCCAGCGCGAGACGCTCGAACAGCAGTTGCCCGACGCAGTATTCTGTGGCGCCCAACGGGGCGAGGTATTGGCCGAGCACTACGCCAGCGGCGACCTGTTCCTGTTTCCGAGTCTGACCGAAACCTTCGGCAACGTTGTTCTCGAGGCCCTCGCCTCGGGCCTGGCAGTGGTCGCCTATGACGAAGCGGCGGCCGCCCAGCACATCCGCCACGGGCACAGCGGCGCGTTGGCAATGCCGGGCGACCAGGCGGCGTTCATCGACGCGGCCTGCTGGCTGATAGAAGAGCAGGAAACCTTGCGCAGGGTACGTCTGAATGCCCGCCAGCACGCCAGTCGCCAGGGCTGGCCGGCGATCGTCGAGCAGTTCGAAGGGTACCTGGCCAGTGCTTGTCGCCAAGTCGGGATCGTGAACACTGAGCCAGTGAAGACGGATCTGGCGATCAAGCAAGGTTCGACCACACCGCGCAGCTGAGCGCTCGTCGGACTCAAAACGGTGGCCCATTCGCGAGTAAACCCGCTCTCACAGGCCTGCGCCGGCCTTCAGGCTGGCAGAGCCCCTGTGGGAGCGGGTTTACCCGCGAATGGACTGCAACCGCAGGAGATGTTTGGCGACTTGCAGGACTTAAGCCCCGAAGAGATAGGAATCAGGCCAGCGCCTTCTCGATCGCCTGGACCACCGTCGGGTCGTCCGGTGTGGTACGCGGAGCGAAACGCGCCAGGACGCGGCCATCCTTGCCGACCAGGAATTTCTCGAAGTTCCAGGTGATATCCCCGGGGAATTCGGCCCCCTCACCCGCCAGCAGGCGATACAGCGAATGACGCTGCGGCCCGTTGACTTCGAGCTTGGCCCCCAACGGGAAGCTCACGCCGTAGTTGAGGCTGCAGAACGCCTGGATTTCTTCCTCGCTGCCCGGCTCTTGCCCGGCGAACTGGTTGCAAGGCAAACCGAGGACGTTGAAGCCTTTGTCCTTGTAATCCTGGTACAGGTTCTCCAGGGCTTTGTATTGCGGTGTCAAACCACACTTGGAGGCGACATTGACCACCAACACCACCTGGCCCTTGAACGGTGCAAGGGGCAGATCCTCGCCGTTCAGCGCCTTCAACGTCAGGTCGTGAAATGCACTCATGATGACTCCCCTCTCAGGTTCCCGGTTGTCGCAGGGGCGAATTGCGCCCACTAAAAAGGCGCGCGGTCAAACCGTTCACCTTCCCCAAGGAAGGCAAGTCGGCTTGCCCGAGCGCCTGGCGACTCTCTGAGCTTAGCGCAGAAAATCAGTGGTGATGGCCACCTTCACCGTGGATGTGGCGGTGAGCGATTTCTTCGTCGCTGGCGTCACGCACATTGACCACCTTGACCTTGAAGTTCAGGCGCTGGCCGGCCAGCGGGTGGTTGCCGTCGACGGTGATGTCGTCGCCGTCGATGTCGCGGATGGTGACGATCTGCATCTGGCCGTCCGGTGCCGAAGCGTGGAACTGCATGCCCACTTCCAGTTGATCGACGCCTTCGAACAGGCTGCGGTTGAGGGTGCTGACCAGTTCAGCCAGGTACTCGCCGTAGGCTTCCTCAGGCTCGACGGAGACGTTCAGTTCGTCACCGGCTTGTTTACCTTCCAGGGCTTTTTCCAGGCCTGGGATGATGTTGGAGGCACCGTGCAGGTACACCAGCGGCGCACCGCCGGCGGAACTGTCGATGACCTCCCCGGCGTCGTTGGTCAGGGTATAGTCGATGGAGACAGCCTTGTTGGCGGCGATCAGCATGGGGCAAGACCTTTTGCAAAAGAATGTAGAGCGAACAAGTGTAACCAAGGCATCGTCCGATTGCGAACGTACCTCGGGCCATGAAACTCCCGTCAGTCGGGTCACCGGCTTTCATCAGGACGAAGACGGCCACTGGGTGGTCGAGCTCTCCTGCGGCCATACCCAGCATCTACGCCACCAACCGCCCTGGCAGGCCAGGCCTTGGGTGCTCGATGCCCAAGAGCGCCAACGGCACATCGGCCAGGTATTTGCCTGCGGCTGGTGCGCCCAGGGTACCGATAGCGATACCCTTGGCCGTTGATCCCTTGCACCGCTTATTTCGAGAAGCACGCATGCAGACATTTTTCATCGCGCCGACAGATTTTGGTGTCGGCCTGACCTCCATCAGCCTCGGCCTGGTCCGTACCCTCGAGCGCGGCGGGCTGAAGGTGGGCTTCTTCAAGCCGATCGCCCAGCACCACCCTGGCGACACGGGCCCGGAGCGCTCCAGCGAACTGGTCGCCCGCACCCACGGCATCCGTCCTCCCACGCCCCTGAGCCTGGCCCAGGTCGAGCGCATGCTCGGCGACGGCCAGTTGGACGAGTTACTCGAGGAAATCATCCGCCTGTACCAGCAGGCGTGCATTGGCAACGACGTGGTGGTGGTCGAGGGCATGGTGCCCACCCGCTATGCCAGCTACGCGGCCCGGGTCAACCTGCACCTGGCCAAGAGCCTGGACGCCGAGGTGATCCTGGTGTCGGCACCGGAAAACGAAGTACTCAGCGAGCTGTCCGGCCGTGTCGAACTGCAGGCCCAGCTATTCGGTGGCCCGCGCGATCCGAAGGTGCTCGGCGTGGTCCTGAACAAGGTCCGCACCGAAGAGAGCATGGCCGACTTCGCCACCCGCCTGCGCGAACACTCGCCCCTGCTGCGCGGCGATGACTTCCGCCTGCTTGGCTGCATCCCCTACCAGGCCGAGCTCAATGCCCCACGTACCCGCGATGTGGCAGAGCTGCTAGGCGCCCAAGTGCTCAATGCCGGCGACTACGAACAGCGACGCATGAACACCATCATCATCTGCGCCCGCACCGTGGCCAACACCGTGCCGCTGCTCAAGCCGGGCACACTGGTGGTGACGCCGGGTGACCGCGACGACATCATCCTTGCGGTGAGCCTGGCGGCGATCAATGGCGTTCCGCTGGCGGGCCTGCTGCTGACCAGCGACAGCAAGCCGGACCCACGTATCCTCGAACTGTGCCGCGGCGCCCTGCAGGCCGGCCTGCCGATCCTGTCGGTGAGCACCGGTTCCTACGACACCGCCAACCGCCTCAACTCACTCAACCGCGAGATCCCGGTCGATGACCGCGAACGCGCCGAGTTCATCACTGACTTCGTCGCCAGCCATCTGGATGCCGCCTGGCTGCATCAGCGTTGTGGCACACCACGCGAGTTGCGCCTGTCGCCGGCGGTGTTCCGCTACCAGTTGATCCAGCGCGCCCAGCAGGCCAACAAGCGCATCGTCCTACCCGAAGGCGCCGAGCCGCTGCTGGTGCAGGCCGCCGCCATCTGCCAGGCACGGGGCATCGCCCGTTGCGTGCTACTGGCCAAGCCCGAGGACGTCCAGGCGGTCGCTCGCGCCCAGGGCATCACCCTGCCTCCGGACCTCGAAGTACTCGACCCTGAGCTGATCCGAGGGCGCTACGTAGAACCCATGGTCGAGCTGCGCAAGAACCGGAATCTCAACGCCCCCATGGCCGAACAGCAACTGGAAGATCCGGTGGTGATCGGCACCATGATGCTGGCGCTCGACGAGGTCGACGGGTTGGTTTCAGGCCTGGTGCACTCGACCGCCAACACCATCCGCCCTGCCTTGCAGTTGATCAAGACCGCGCCGGGCAGCAGCTTGGTGTCGTCGGTGTTCTTCATGCTCTTCCCCGAGCAGGTGCTGGTGTACGGTGACTGTGTGATGAACCCGCACCCCAGCGCCGCAGAACTGGCCGAGATCGCCCGGCAGAGTGCCGAATCAGCCCAGGCCTTCGGCATCGCCCCACGCGTGGCAATGCTCAGCTACTCCAGCGATTCGGCAGCCAGCGACGAGGAAGTGGAAAAGGTACGTGAGGCCACCCGCCTGGCGCAGCAGGCCGAGCACGACCTGGTGATCGACGGACCGTTGCAGTACGACGCCGCCGCCAACCCCGAAATCGCTCGTCAGCTGGCACCGGCAAGCCCTGTGGCCGGGCGGGCGACGGTGTTCGTCTTCCCGGACCTGAACACCGGCAACACCACGCACAAGGCCGTGCAACGCAGCGCCGACTGCGTCAGCCTCGGCCCGATGCTGCAAGGGCTGCGCAAGCCGGTGAACGACCTGCCACGCGGGGCTCAGGTAGACGATATCGTCCATACCATCGCCTTGACCGCGATTCAGGCCAGTACCGTGCGTTGAAATGAACAGGGGCCGCTACGCGGCCCCTGTCATGTGGATCTGATGCTTACGGGTACTGCTGAACAGTGCCCTGCTGGTCGTACTGCTGACCCGGAATCGGCTTGAGGTTGACCTCCACACGACGGTTCTGGGCGCGACCATTGGCGTCGGCGTTGCTGGCGATCGGCTGGTCCGGGCCCATGCCGCGCACGCTGACGCGGGACGGGTCTACGCCCTGGGAGGTGAGGTAGCTGCTGACGGCCTGGGCGCGACGCTGGGACAGGTCCATGTTGTGCTGACGGCTGCCGGTGCTGTCGGTGAAGCCGACCACCTCGATGGTGTTCTGGTTGAACTGCTTGAACGAGTTGGCCAGGTTGTTCAGCGGCGAGTAGAAGCTTGGGGAGATGTTCGCCGAATCGGTGGCGAAGGTGATGTTGCCCGGCATGATCAGCTTGATCTGATCGCCTTGGCGCTGCACTTCGACACCGGTGTTGGCCATCTTGGCGCGCAGCTCGGCCTCCTGCTTGTCGGCATAGTAACCATAGCCAGCAGCGGCAGCGCCCACCGCGGCGGCGCCGATCAGCGCGCCCTTGCCACGGTTGTTGTGATCGATGGCAGCGCCGGCGATGGCACCGGCCAACGCGCCCAAGCCACCATACTTGGCGGTCTTGCTCATCCCGGTGGAGCCCTGCGCCTGGCCCTGGCTGTCATAGGGGTTCTGGCCGGCACAGCCGGTCATCAGGGCAGCAGCGGTAGCGACGATAATCAGACGACGCATGGTGAACATGGACAAGCTCCTACAGAAATTCGAAAGTGCAAAGGTCACGGATGGCCCTATGCCAGCCTTGGACCGAAGCGAGGCGGAATAATTCCATGAAACCTCACGCCCGCACGAAAGGATTTTCGCGCATTTCGTCGCCAAGGCGAGTATCCGGGCCATGGCCGGTCACCACGACCGCTTCCTCGTCCAGGCGATAGAGCCGCTCCTTGATGGAACGGACGATCGCCCGCTGGTCTCCCCCCCACAAATCGGTGCGACCGATTCCACGGCGGAACAACGTATCGCCCGCGATCAACAGCTTGGCATCGGCGAACCAGAAGCTCATCGAGCCCGGTGTGTGTCCCGGCGTATGCAACGCCACACCGCAGCCACAGGCCAGTTCCTCGTCGTCCCCCAACCAGCGATCCGGCGGCGGCACCGGCGTATAGGGCACGCCGAACATCTGACATTGCATCTGAAGGTTGTCCCACAGCGGCTGGTCGTCCTTGTGCAGATGCAAGGTAGCGCCGGTCAGTTCCTTGAGCTTGCCCGAGGCGAGGAAGTGATCGAAGTGAGCATGGGTGTGGATGATGCTCACCAAGGTCAGGCCATGGGCTTGCAGGCGGGCGAGAATCTTCTCCGGATCCCCGCCCGGGTCGACGACGATCGCCTTCTTGCTGACCGGATCGCCGATCAGGGTGCAGTTGCACTGCAACGGACCGACAGGGAAGGTTTCCCGGATGAGGCTGGGAGATTGCGGATTCATGTGCGTTTGGTCCTGCTCGTGTTTAGACAGAAACCATACAAGAAAAACCCCAGGCTCCCCACACCAATGACGCTGAACTGAAGAGCAACTGTCTCGCTTCGTGGCGCCTTCTTCGCGGGTAAATCCGCTCCTACCTGGCCCGCGTTGCCCCTTGCGAGAGCGGGTTTACCCGCGGACGGGGCTTGTACAAAAACGTGTTCAGCGCAGCATCAAGGCAGATACAACCGGAACAGCCCGCCCCCCAGCACCCCGCCGTTGGTGATCTCGATCCGCCCGCGCACGCCATTGCGCTCATGCAGGGCGGCGATGCGGGCGGCGAAGTACAGGCCAAGGCCGGTGCTGCCGGTGCTCGAGTCGATGCCCTGGACGTAGTCCTGCTGGCGTTCGAGCATGCGCTGTGGATAACCGGGGCCGTCGTCGTTGACGCTGATCACCAGTTGCTCCCCCACGTCCTCGATGCTGATCAGCAAGGCGTGACCGGCATGGCGAATGGCATTGGTGAGGACGTTGCCCACCACCGAAGCGACCAGCTCGCGGTCAAAGAAGCCCAGCGGGCTTTCGGTCTCGAGGCGCCAGCTGGCGAGGATGTCGCGATGCACCAGCACCTCTTGCTGGGCGGCGAGCTGGGCTTCGATGAAGTCGTCCAGTTCGTGGTAGTCCGGGCAGATCGGCAACTGGTTGATGTCCAGCTTGTACAGGCCCAGCAACTGCACCAGCATGCCGTTGAGGTGGCGGAACTCATGCTCCATCACGCCTTGCTCGCTGCCGCCGTGCAGCACTTCGGGCAGACGCGCCAACCATTGGTCATGGGCCTGGATCAACGCGGACAGCGAGTTTTTCATGTCGTGCACGGTAGAAGCGATCACCGTGGAGAAATCCAGCCCCTGCTCGTCTCGATTCATGCGCCGAACACCCGGATATGCAGTTTGCGGTAGCGATCGTAGCGGTTGTCACTGGCCGGAATGCCAGCGACGCTCTGCAGGCAGTTGCGACACTCCTGCATCAATGCAGGCGCCGGGTTTTCGCCCCCGATACGCAGCAGCGCCTGGGCCGTGTTCAGTGCAATGCTGATGTTCTTGGGCTGCAACGCCAGCGCTCGGCGGAACATCTCCAGCGCCTCGTTGAGCTGGCCGCCCTGGTAGCTGCGCACGCCCTGGCGATTGAGGTCCACCGCCTCGGTGACAGCGCCGAGCACGCTGGGGTCTTCGGTGAGCTTGGCCACGCTCTGCATGACCTTGGGGTCGTCGCCGTAGGTTTCCACACAGCCCTTGAGGATGCTGGTGCCGGCCGAGGCCTGGCCCAGTTGCTGCAACTGCTTGGCCACGGCCAGGGCCGCTTCGACCGAGAAGAACTGGTCCATCTTTTCCAGGCGCTGCATGGCCTGCTCGGTGAGTTTGCCCGCCGTTTCTTCGTCACCGGCCTGTTGCAGACTGGCGGCTTTCATCAGCCTGGCACGCACCTGCAGGCCCTGGTCCTCGACGTTTTCCTTGGCGACTTCGCTGAGTACCGTGTTGATCTCGACGCGCGTGCGTGCATCCAGGCCATTGCCAGCGTTCTTGCTCATCAACGCCTGGACCAGGCCCAGATTGCTCTCCGGGCTCTTGTGGCGAGAACTCTGGCCTTGGTTGACGGCGTGACGATAGGCCTTGGAGGCGCTCTCGAAGTCCTCGTTGTCCAATGCCAGCTTGCCCAGCGCCGCCTGCCGACGTACCGCCAGGGGCGACAGGCGCACGGCCTCTTCGAGCATGTGCTGGGCCCGCTTGGTCTCGCCCTGGGCCACCAGCACTTCGGCCATGCCATCGTACAGCCCCGGCATGATCGGGAACGCCTTGAGCGCCTGCTCATAGACGCCCTGGGCCTGGGCATGCTGGCCACGCTTGTGCAACAGGCTGCCAAGGGCTGCATAGACCCAGGGCTGGGGGCGGCTGGCAAGGATGCTGGTGAGGAACTTCTCCAGCTCCTCGAAGCGGTTCAGATCGCGCAGCGCGTCAGCGCGATAGCGCAGGCACAGCGGGGCGAAGCGTGGGTCCTTCTTGCACAGCTCGGCGCAGGCCGCCAGCACTTCGGCAGGGCGTGCACGGTCCAGGGCCTGGAGAATCGGCTTGAGCAGGGTCTTGCGCTGAACGAGTTTTTCCAAGCGCTGGGCCAGGCCCACACGGTTGAACGGTTTGGTCAGATAGGCATCAGGCTCATGTTCGAGGGCGCTCAGGACGATGGACTGGCTGCTCTCGGCGGTGACCATGATGAACACGCATTCATGGCTGATCAGCTTGTCCAGCAGCAGGTCTTCGAGCACCTGCTGGCCGTTCTTCTTGCCGTCGCCCAGGTGGAAATCCTGGAGGACGAAGTCGTAGCGCTTCTGCGCACACATGCGCAAGGCTTGCTCGCCGCTGTCGGCGGTATCCACGTCACGCACACCCAGCTCACGGAGCATGGAGCGGGTCGAGGTGCGAAAGTCGGTGAAGTCGTCGACGATCAGGAAGCTTTTTTGCCCGTACTGCAGCATCAACACGACCCTGTATTGGCAAGAGTTGGAGAATGGTCCGTGGCGATGCGTACCGCCGAACAGGCTATCGGCAGCGAGTCAGGAAAGATGAGCCCGCAATGGCCGGCCAGAATAATGGCAATGCGCCATTATCCAATTCGATCAACGATCAAGCAAGCAGCCCCAGGCTCTTGGCCTTGGCCACGGCCTGTGTGCGACGCTCCACGCCAAGCTTGCTGTTGATATGACTGGCGTGGGTCTTGACGGTATGCAGGGAAATGAACAGCCGCTCACTGATCTGCTGGTTCGAACAGCCCTGGGCGATCAACTCGAGCACCGCCAGCTCACGTGCACTGAGCGCCTCGACGTTTTCCGGGACCGCAGCAGGGCGAGGCAGGCGGGCGAGCAATTCAGCCTGGACTTGGCAGGCCGGGCGCATGGCCAGTTGCTCACGCAGCCATTGGGGCTGCTGCTCGAGCAGTCGCTGGAAGGGTTGCAGCACGCCGCCCCGGGCAGCCTCGAGGGCTTGAGGCAGCATGGCCGCCGCCTCCTGCTCCTGCCCCTCGGCCAGCAACAGCGCCATCCATTGGCACAAGGCATTGACCACCTGCATCATGCCGCCACTGCCCTGACCACGCTCCACCAGCGCGCGCAGACGCTCCATCGCCTCCAGGGGCCGCGCCAGCACGGGCTCAAGCAGCGACTGCTGCAACTCGATGTGCAGCGCCAGCAAGGGGTGGAACTCCGGCGCCGCCGCCGGTCGCTCGCCGCCATAGGTCTGGCCCAGACGCAACAGCCAGGACCCGGCAAGGTCGGTACGCCCCTGGGCCAGCCACAGCTCGCACTTCACCAGGGTGATCATGGCCAGGTAGAAGATCGGCGGCACATCCCAGATGTGCATCAGCCGCTCGGCCTCGGCCAGTTCGGCGAAGGCCTCGGCGAACCGGCCCTCCCGACCGTCGAGCGAGGCGATCACGCAGTGGCCGATCAGCACGCTGATATCGCGGCACGCCCGCGCCTCGCTGAGCCCGGCACGCAGCCGCGCCCGGCCCTGGGCGGGCTGCAGGCGCGAGACCAGCAGATACCCCTCATACAAGGTCAGCCGGGCGCGTACGGCATACAAGCGTTGCGCCGACAGCCCTTGCAGACGCTGCAGGCCTTGGCGCACCTCATCCAGGGCACGCAGCACCTCGCCCCGGGCGTGCAGTACACGCGCCCGATCGTAATGGGCCAGGGCCTCGAACAAGGGATTGCCGACGCGCTGCGCCAGTTCCAGGGCTTCTCGGTTCCAGCCTCGGGCCCGCCAGAAATCGCCATCGGCGATCGCCAGGTTGGACAGCGTCGACAGGCAGACCAGGCGCTGGCCATAGCGCTTGTAGGGCAGGCTGCGCAGCGCCTCGCCACAGTAGGCCAGGGTGCGTTGACGATCCCCCCGCCCCCGGGCGATCACCCCGCTCAATGCCAGCCACTGGGCGAGCATGGATTTCTGTGCAGTGGCCGAAGGGGCTGGCAGAAAACGGCTCAGGTGCGCCGCCAGTTCCTCGGCCGCATCAAGCTGGCACGCCAGGCCCAAGGCCCAGCTGTACAGCACGATCAGGCGCGGGGTGCTGATCAGGAGGCTGTCGGGCAGGTCCATCTTCCAGCGCAGCAGCATGCCGACATTCTGCTCGGCCAGCAGTTGCTCTTCAGACAGGCTCTGCACCAGGTCGGCGGCCACGTCCAGATGCCCCGCGCGCAAGGCCTGTTCCACGGCCTCGTCGAGCAAGCCTTGGGCCTGGAACCAGCGGCACGCCCGCAGGTGCAGGGCGCCTAACGGCTGGCTGGCCTGACGGCTGCGCAACAGGTCGGAGAACAAATGGTGATAGCGGAACCAGCGGCCATGTTCGTCCAACGGCACCAGGAACACCTGGTGGGCCTGCAGGTACTTCAAGATGCCGGCGCTGTCCTCGCGGTCCCGCAGCGCATCGCACAGCTCAGCGCAGAAGCGCTCCTGACAGGCGGTGTCGTAGAGAAACGCCTGCACATGGGCCGGCAGGATCTCGATGACCTCTTCGAGCAAGTAGTCGCGAATCAGCCCTTCGCCGCCGTGCAAGGCCTGGGGCAAGGCGTTGTCCTCGCCGGACTCGCTGGCCGCCAGTTGCCAGAAACGCAGCCCGGCGACCCAGCCGTCGCTGCGCTGGATCAGGTTGTCCAGCGCCTGCCCGCGCAGCCCCGTGGGTTGGCGGCCGATCACCGCCAAGGCTTCGTCGGGCGTCAGGCGCAGGTCCTGCTCATTGAGCTCGACCAGTTGGCGCGACAGGCGCAATCGCGCCAGGTGCCAGTCCGGTCGCTGGCGGCTGGTGACCAGCAGGACCAGGCCGTTGGGCAAATGATTGAGGAAGAACTGCAGGCAACGGTCCAACACAGGCCCCTGGGCCAGGTGGTAGTCGTCCAGCACCAACAACAAGGGAGAATCCGGCTGCAGGTAGAGCGCGAGCTCGTCGAGCAGGCCATCGAGCCACTGTTCGAAGGCGAACGGTTGGTGACGCTGACGCATCTTCAGCAGCCCCATGGCCTGGCCACCCAGGGCCGGACAGAACTGCTGGAGGCCTTCGAGCAGGCGTTCGAGGAAGCGGCCGGGATCAGCATCGCGCTGGCTGAGGCCAAGCCACAGGCTGCGCCAGTGAACGGGCAAGGCCTGACAGAACTCGATAGCCAGGGAGCTTTTACCGAAGCCCGCCGGGGCATTGACCAGCAACAGACGTCCATCGAGCCCCAACTGCAGGCGCTGGCACAGCCGCGATCTGGGTACATGGCCGTCAGGCAGGGGTGGCCGGAAGAAACGCCCGTCCAACAAGCCGAAAGCCTGACTGGCAAATCCATGCGTACGGGACAGGTCTGTCATGGCCGGCTCGTTCTGGGTGGAGGACTACGGCGGGTATGGATGGTTGCGAGACTAGCCGGTAACGCCGCGCATTTGAAGATGATGGCTGCGGTTAGCAAGAAAAAGACTACAACAAAAAGAAACAAGGCCGATGGCGGGAATGAACAGGCATTGGATGCGTGAATGGCAAGGAGGGTGTTCAAATCTTGGGGGGTGATTTGCAGCCCTCGCGGGCTTGGCCAGCACCTACCGGCTGTCGACCCTGGAAACGAGGTGGAGCGCTGTAGGGGCTGGCGAAGCCTGGGGCCGCGGAGCGGCCCCAGGGGTGTCAGGCGAAATCAGACCTCAACGCACGCCGTCCTGGCGCAGCGCCGCCGGCTGGAAGTCGCTCTTGCTGGCACTGAAGCCGAAGTCATAGGCGCGCTTTTCCTCGTTCTTCATGCCCAGTGCCAGGTAACGGCCCGACTGCAGGTCGTAGATGGTCTCCAGGGTGTACCAAGGCACCTGCACGTTGTAGTAATCCTGGGCATGGGCCTCCGATACGCGCCACAGCTGGCCACGGCCGTCGTACTGGTCGATCACCGCGGCCTGCCAGGTGTCCTCGTCGATATAGAAGTCACGCTTGGCGTAGATGTGCCGCTGGCCAGGCTTCAAGGTCGCGACCACATGCCACACACGGCGCAGCTCGTAGCGGGCCAGGTCCTGGTTGATGTGCCCCGGTTTGAGGATGTCGGCGTACTTGAGGCTAGGCGAGTCGAGCTTGTAGCTGTTGGACGCGATGTACAGCTCCTTCTTGCCTTCGAGCTTCCAGTCGTAGCGGTCCGGTGCACCGTTGTACATGTCCAGGTTGTCGGAGGTGCGCAGCCCGTCCGCAGCGGTGCCCGGTCCATCGTAGGACACCTGCGGGGCCTGGCGCACGCGACGCTGGCCGGCGTTGTAGATCCACGCCTTGCGCGGCTCCTTGACCTGGTCGAGGGTCTCGTGGACCAACAGCACAGTGCCCGCCAGACGCGCCGGGGCGGTGACCTTCTGCTTGAAGTAGAACAGGATGTTGCCCGGGTTGTTCGGGTCGTAGTCCTTCATCCGGTCACGGAAGACGAACTGGTCCTGGAAGTACACCAGGCTGTAGGAGCCGTTCTGCTGGGGCGTGGCCTGGGTGACCAGGCGGGTCACGCTACCGCCGCGGTAGCGGGTGATGTGGTTCCAGATCACCTCCAGCCCGCTCTTGGGGATCGGGAACGGAATGGCGGTGCGGAAGTTGTTCAGGCCGTTGCCGCCTTCGACCAGGGTGGTCTTGGTGGCGTTTTCCTTGATGGCGGCGAACACTTCATCAGGCACGGTCGCGCCGCGGTGGGTCTTGTACACCGGGATCTTGTAGGTGTCCGGGTAGCGTTTGAACATCGCCACCTGGCCTGGGGACAGCTTGTCCTTGTACTGGTCGACGTTCTGCGCGGTGATGGTGTAGAGCGGCTTGTCGCTGGCATAAGGGTCGGACAAAAAGCCCTTGGCATCGGCGCTGCCCGCGGTCTTGGACAGCGGCTCCCACGGGCCGATGGAGCCATCGGCATTGCCGGCCTTCTCTGCACCCATCGGGGTCAGGCTGGTGCCCAGCTTGGCAGCCTCGTCGGCGGACACCGCGGCCATCACGCTGGTGGCCAGCAGGGACAGCCCCAATACACCGGCTTTGAGCAGACTTCTGGTCTTGTTCATTGTTGTCGTCCTGGATCAGTGTGCTTAGAAGTTCACGCCAAAGCTCAGCGCCACGAAGTCGCGGTCATCCACGGTGCTGTACTTGCCATCGAAGAAGTTGGTGTACGAAAGGCTCGCCGTGTAGGTGTTCTGGTACTCGGCGTCCAGGCCCAAGCTGATGGCCTTGCGACCTTCTTCGAAGTTCGCGCCAGGGCCTGGCGAATAGCCCGAGACGTCATGGGACCAGGCCACGTTCGGCCGCAGGTTCACCCCGGCGAAGACATCGTTGTAGTCCCAGATGGCGCGAGCGCGGTAACCCCAGGAGGTCGTGGTCGCATAGCCATCGTTCTCGCATTTGCGGTTGAGGTTGGCGGTCGAAGAGTTCAGCCCCGAATTGCCAAGGGTGCTGCCATTGAGCAGTTGGCAGGTGTTGAACGGCCCCGAATCCGGCAGCGGACCCGGACCAAACACCGGATCGCGTCCATAGCGCGCCTTGTTCGCGCTTTCCAGGCCACCAATATGGGTCACACCGACTTCACCCACGACCGTAAGGCGGCTGGCGCCCATCACTTGGTCGAAGAAGTGCGTCAGAGTGGTCTGGAACTGGGTGATTTCCTTACGCCGGTAGCCGTGCAGATCCTGATCGGGTGCGCCCTGGAGCACCGATGCGTTGCTGTATGGAGGAACACCGAGCGGCCCCACGCCAGCGAACAGGATGTCCGTGGTATTCAGTTGCACCGGGGCGTTGGGGCGGTAGCTCAACTCGCCGCTCCAGGCCGTACCGGTCGGTAGGGTTGTGGAGAAACTCAAGCCGTACAGACGGATGTCTTCGGGATACTCGACAAAGTACTGCGAGTTGCCCGCGACGATCAGTGGCGCCAAGCCTGCGAATGGCCCCCCGAGCAAGCCACGGGCGCGGTTGTATGCCGACTGCGAAGCACCGGTGGCACTGAAGATCGGCGCACGGCTATGGTAGTTCATGAAGTAGGCACCGAATTCGGTGTCCAGTGGCTCGAACATGTAGCGGAACGCGACACCGAACTGTCCACTGTCCCGCGCATCGCGGTCAGGCCCTCGGCGCACCAGAACGCCCTCTTCATTGATGTCTACACCCTGGGCATTGAGCAACGGCACAGCGGTGGGAATCGCCCGGCTGCTGGCCAGCACGCGCAGGTTGTCGCTACAGCCATCGGCGATGATGTCGGCCTGGGAGAAGAAGGTGCCGCAGTTGTCGACGACCGTCTGGTCCCATTCGATCTGGTAGAAGGCCTCGGCGGACAGGTTGTCGGTCAGGCTCTGGGAGATATAGAACATGTTGACCGGGATCAGGCCTTCCTTGATCTCGGCGCCAGGGCGGCGGAAGGCAGACACGTCGATCGGGTTGATCGCGTTGATGCCGCCGCCGATGAAGGTGCTTTCACCCCAGCTGACTACCTGCTTGCCCAGGCGCACGGAGCCTGGCTGATCGCCGATGGAGTAGTTGTGGTAGACGAAGGCGTCGAGCAGTTCAGCGCCCGAGGACTTGGCGCCTTCCTTGCGATTGGAGTCGCTGATGTCCTTGAACTCGCGGTGCTCGTCCTTGAGTTCGAAGTCATACCAGTACTTGCCCCGGACGAACACGCCAGTGTCGCCGTACTTCAATTCCAGGTCATGAATGCCCTTGAAGATCTTCGAGAAGGTTTCACCCTTCTTGAAGTTCAAGTGGCCATCATCGGATGTCTGGGACAAGCCCTTGCCACCATTGTTGGCCCCGATCAGGTTTTGGTTCGGATTGGCTGTTGACCAGCTGGCCCCGACGGAGAGCGACGAATCGAACTGGCCTTCGATTTCCCCGATGTTGAAACTGACACCGAATGCAGGGCTTGCGAGCGTGGAAGCGAGGCTGACGGCCAAGGGCAGCTTCGCCCGGCGCCAGAACAGGTTTGCAGATGTCATCGACGCTACTCCATGTACTTTATTGTTATGGCAGTGAGTCCTTTCAGAAACGGCCCGTGCGACCGGTGTGCAGGCTTGCGCCCACGGCGCTGCGACTTGCGCGCAGTGCCTTGCCCCATTCCTGAAAATCACCTGGCCCCGACTATAGCCAGCAGGTCCGGGTGCTTGATCCCTCTAAAGTGTGATTTGTGTGTCCTGGGCTGACGATGGCCTGCAGGGCGCGCGCAAGCATGGCGTAATTCCAGCGTTTTACAAGCGCCAGCCGCTCTGGCATGCGGGTCGCGCACGGACGAGCGCGACCCGCGGGAGGGTTACAAGGTCGACAGAAACGCACTGTTGCTGGCCTGCCACTGGACGATGTCCTGGCGGATACGCTTCTTGTCGAGCTTGCCGACACTGGTCTTGGGAACTTCAGTAACAATCGCGATCTGGCTAGGGATCGCCCACTTGTTGATGTGCCCCTGCTCGACGAACGGCTTGAGGTGATCCTTGAGCGTCCGGGCATCGATGGCCTGCCCTTCGCGGACCACCAGCAAGGCGAATGGCCGCTCGCCCCACTGCGGATCGGCGACACCGACCACCGCCACTTCGCGCACCGCCGGGTGGCGACTGATCAGGTCCTCGAGGTCAAGGGAGGAGATCCACTCGCCACCGGTCTTGATCACGTCCTTGATGCGGTCGCGGATGTCGATGTAGCCCATGCCGTCGAGGGTGGCGACATCGCCGGTATGCAGCCAGCCGCCCGCCCAAAGCTCCTCGCTCTTCTCGGCTTCCTTGAAGTACCCCTGGGTCAGCCAGGGGGCGCGCAATACCAGTTCGCCCTGGGTCTCGCCATCGGCCGGGAGGAAGTTGCCGTCACCATCGACAATCGCCGCCTCCACCAACGGTACCGGCACGCCCGCCTTGATGCGGTAGGAAATGCGCTCGTCCTCGCTGCCGGCCTGCAATTCGTCGTTGAGGTGAGCGCAGGAAATCAGCGGACAGGTTTCCGACATTCCGTAGGCTGCGGTCAGCTGGATGCCCCGAGCCAGGGCCGCCTCATAGAGCGCCCTGTTGAGCGCGCTGCCGCCGATGATGATCTTCCAGCCGCCAAAATCCTCGCCTTGGGCAGACGGGCAATTGAGCAGCATCTGCAGGATGGTCGGCACGCAGTGGGAGAAGGTGACCTTTTCCTCACGCCAAAGCTTCACCAGCATTTCCGGCTCGTAGCGCCCAGGATAGACCTGCTTCATGCCGAGCATGGTGGCCGCGTAGGGAATGCCCCAGGCATGCACGTGGAACATCGGGGTGATGGGCATGTACACATCGTTGCTGCCCAGCAGGCGCACGCTGTCGATGCTGCCGGTGACCGACGCCTCGGCGAGGGTGTGCAGCACCAACTGGCGATGCGTGAAATACACCCCCTTGGGATTGCCGGTGGTGCCTGTGGTGTAGAAGGTGGTGGCCACCGAATTTTCGTCGAAATCGGGGAAGTCATAATGTGGACTGGCCGCGGCGAGCAGTTGCTCGTACTCGCCGACCAGATTGGGCAGATCAGCCTGTTTGTCTGGCCCATCGGTCAGCAGCACGGTTTTGTCCACCGTGGTCAACTGGCCGGCGATGGCCTGGTAAAGACCGACGAAGTCGCTGTTGACCAGCACCACGCGATCCTCGGCGTGGTTCATGGTGTAGAGAATCTGCTCCGGCGACAGGCGCACGTTGATCGTATGCACCACCGCGCCGATCATCGGGATGGCGAACATGCACTCCAGATAGCGGTGGCTGTCCCAGTCCATCACCGCCACGGTGTCACCGGCCTTGACCCCGGCCTCGGTCAACACGTTGGCCAGACGCGCGATGCGCTCGACCAGTTGCGGGTAGGTCAGGCGCAACTGGTCGCGGTAGACGATCTCACGAGTCTTTTCGTAGCGGCTGCCCGACATCAGCAGACGCTTGATCAACAGCGGGAAGGTATAGGCGCCCTCGGCGGGCTTGATGATACGCGTCTGCAACATAGGTATCCCTTATCTGCAATGCTGGCCGGAGAAGTCTGATATCTACTCTAGAACGGTGACACTTTGGTCAAATCAGCCGAAGGAATGATTCGACGGGATAAAGGTATGAGTGGCCTCTTCCCCCACGCTTGACACTTTGCCAGCCCGCCTTCAGCTTGGTGGGCTGCGCTGTTGCGCAACGGCTGACCTGATCTGTCACCGCCCGAACCCCAGCCCGGAGCCCCTCATGCCTAGCCCGCGTCGCGCCGTCTTCCTCGATCACCAGTCCCTTGACCTGGGTGACCTCGATCTCTCGCCTTTGCAGCGCCCCTTCGACAACCTGCAGCTGTTCGCCTCAACCCAGCCGGAGCAGGTCGCCGAGCGCCTGCAAGGTGCCACGGCGGTGATCAGCAACAAAGTGATGATCGACGCCGCGGCCATGGCGGCCAATCCACAGCTCAAGCTGATCCTGGTCGCCGCCACCGGCACCAACAACGTCGACTTGGCCGCCGCCCGCGCCCAGGGCATCACCGTGTGCAACTGCCAGGGTTATGGCACCCCATCGGTCGCCCAACACACCCTGGCCTTGTTGCTGGCCTTGGCCACGCGCCTTTGCGACTACCGCCAGGCGGTCGCCGAAGGCCGCTGGGCCACGGCCAGCCAGTTCTGCCTGCTGGACTTCCCTATTGTCGAACTGGAAGGCAAGACCCTCGGTCTGCTCGGTCACGGTGAGCTCGGCGGCGCGGTGGCGCGGCTGGCCGAGGCGTTCGGCATGCGCGTGCTCAGCGGGCAGATCCCCGGTCGCCCGGCCCGCGCCGAACGCCTGCCACTGGATGAACTGCTGCCTCAGGTCGATGCGCTGACCCTGCACTGCCCGCTCAACGAGCACACCCGTCACATGATCGGCGCGCGCGAACTGGCGCAGCTCAAGCCCGGCGCCCTGGTGGTCAATACCGCTCGAGGCGGCCTGATCGATGAACAGGCCCTGGCCGACGCCCTGCGCAGCGGCCACCTCGGGGGCGCGGCCACCGACGTGCTGAGCGTCGAACCCCCGGTCGATGGCAATCCTTTGCTGGCCCCGGACATCCCGCGTCTGATCGTCACCCCGCACAGCGCCTGGGGCGCGGTGGAGTCGCGCCAGCGCATCGTCGGCCAGTTGAGCGAGAACGCCCAGGCCTTCTTCGCCGGCCAGCCACGGCGAGTGGTCAGCTGAATCGGCAAGGGGCTCTGGTACACTGCGCGCTTTTTCAGGAGACGTCGTCCATGGACCCGCGCAGTGAAGTGTTGCTCCGCCAGGCCGAACTGTTCCAAGGCCCGCTGCTGCTCGCCGGGCTGCCCGCCGACGACCTGCTCGGCCAACTGCCGCAGGCCAGCGGCTGGTCCTGGCACGCCGGCGACCAGGCCCTGCTCGACAGCCGTTTCAGCGGCCGCAGCCACTATGGGGTGAACGTGCCCGAAGTGGCCTTCGAGGCCGCCGTACTGTTTCTACCCAAGTCGCGGGAGCTTGCCGCCTATCTGCTCAATGCCCTGGCTTCGCGCCTCGCAGGCCGTGAGTTGTACCTGGTGGGCGAGAAGCGCGGCGGCATCGAGGGCGCGGCCAAGCAACTGCAAGCCTTCGGCAAGCCGCGCAAGCTCGACAGCGCACGTCACTGCCAGCTGTGGCAGGTGACGGTGGACCATGCTCCGCAGGCCAAACCCCTGGAGAGCCTGGCCGAACGTTTCGAACTGCCCCTGGACGACGGCCCGCTGCAGGTCGTGAGCCTGCCAGGCGTGTTCAGCCATGGCCGCCTGGACCGCGGCACTGCCCTGCTGCTCCAACACCTGGACAACCTGCCAGCCGGTCACGTGCTGGACTTCGGCTGCGGCGCAGGCGTACTGGGCGCGACCATCAAGCGCCGTTATCCACAGAGTCGCGTCACCTTGCTCGACGTGGATGCCTTCGCCGTGGCGAGCAGTCGGCTGACCTTGGCG
Source organism: Pseudomonas sp. PKS (assembly GCF_051913525.1). Taxonomy (NCBI): domain Bacteria; kingdom Pseudomonadati; phylum Pseudomonadota; class Gammaproteobacteria; order Pseudomonadales; family Pseudomonadaceae; genus Pseudomonas; species Pseudomonas sp. PKS. Next base: position 130,683 of record NZ_JBEGDO010000004.1, read on the forward strand.
GCCAATGGTCTGGAAGGCGACGTGATCAGTGGCGACGGCATCGATGCCGCCCCCACCGGATTGAACGTGATTCTGAGCAACCCGCCCTTCCACACCGGCGTGCATACCAACTACCAAGCTTCGGAAAACCTGCTGAAAAAATCCGGCGATCACCTGCAAACAGGTGGCGAAATGCGGCTGGTCGCCAACAGTTTCCTGCGCTACCAGCCGTTGATTGAAGGTGCCCTGGGCAACTGCCGGGTCTGCGCCGAAGCGGACGGTTTTCGTATCTACCAAGCCACACGCGGATAAAACAGGGCTTGCCGAAACACATTCTCGAAGGCAGAATCCGCACCGTCCTAGGGGAGTAGTCTCCCGCGAGCGCCCTGCTCGCCCGGCACGCGTCAACACACTTGGCCCACAGGCCATGGCGCGTGCGACCCACGATCTGCACAGGTAGATCCAGGGTTTGACAAGACCTATGACACGCACACCTTACCCGGGGCGGGGAGGTCGTACGTGTCATAGCCGTGTCGACCCGCCCCCGTAGGAAACCTGATGCTGGAATCCCTGCTCGTCCCCACTGCTATCGTTGCCCTCGCTGAAATCGGCGACAAGACGCAACTACTCGCACTCATCCTCGCCGCTCGCTTTCGCAAGCCCTGGCCAATCATCGCCGGCATCATCGCCGCCACCCTCGCCAACCATGCCGCCGCCGGCGCTGTTGGCGCCTGGGTCAGCAGTTTCTTCAGCGAGACGGTGCTGCACTGGATCCTCGCCGCAAGCTTCGCCGCAACAGCCCTGTGGACCCTGGTTCCGGACAAGATGGACGACGACGAAAACAGCGCCGCACGTCGCTTCGGCCCGTTCGTCACCACGCTGATCGCATTCTTCCTGGCTGAAATCGGCGACAAGACTCAGGTTGCTACGGTCATGCTCGCGGCCCAGTACCCACACCTGATCATGGTCATCCTCGGGACCACCCTGGGCATGCTGATTGCCAACGTACCGGTGGTATTGGCGGGCAACTTCGCCGCCGAGAAGCTGCCGCTGACGCTGATTCGACGCCTGGCAGCGGCTGCATTCTTCGTGCTGGCCATCGTCGCCGTGTACTCGGCGATGAAAGCCAGCGGCTGGGTAGGCTGAAAGCGGCAAACGGCAAGCTGCAAGAGAAGCGAGCCACGCTTTCCTTGCAGCATGAAACTTGCAGCTCGAAGCTTACTTCTTGGCCGCCTGATACAGCGGCATCACCTTCGGAATCGCCGCCTGCAGCGAGGCAATACGGCTGCTCGAGGCCGGGTGGGTGCTCATGAACTCAGGCGGTGCGCCTTCGGAGGCCTTGCTCATCTTGTTCCACAAGGTGATCGCGGCATTCGGGTCGTAGCCGGCACGCGCCGCCAGCTCCAGGCCGATCAGGTCGGCTTCGTTCTCGTTGGCGCGGCTGTTGGGCAGGGTCATGGCGTAGTTCACCACGGTGTCCGCCAGGGCCATGCCGCCCTGACCCAGGCCGAACAGAGCACCGGCGCCTTGGCGCGCCATCTCCACGCCATAGGCCTTGGACATGGCCTCACGGCCGTGCTCGCGCAGGGCGTGGGCGATTTCATGACCCAGTACGGCGGCGATCTCGGCGTCGGTGAGCTGCAGCTTGTCCATCAGGCCGGTATAGAAAATGATCTTGCCGCCCGGGCCACAGTTGGCGTTGAGCTCGTCGCTGTCGATCAAGTTGACCTCCCAGTTCCACTGCGCGGCGTCCGGCCGGAACTTGGGCGCCTGGGCGATCAGGCGGCTAGCGATTGCCTGGATACGCTTGGCCTTGGCACTGCTCTTGTCCAGCTCCCCCTTGCTTGAGGCCTCGCTGAGCGTCTGTTGATACGACTGGGCATACATCTGGTTGACCTGGTCGGTCGAGAGCATGCTGAACATATACTGCTGGCGATCAACGCCCACGGCACCACCGCTGGTGGTATTCACTGCCTGGCAACCAGACAGCAGGATACTGGCGCCGATCAGGCTGGCAACGAATGAACTACGCATGAAAGCACTCCGTTTTTACATGCCGCGTATCCTAGGCCGAGTCGCCTGGCCTCGCCAGAGCCGCAGGTAAGATTTCTCACCCCCCCTCATGCTTTCACCAGGCCCCGCCGATAACCCGGGAAACAATCATTCTCGAACGCGGTGCCCCATGAAGTTCAAGTCGATTCAGTTTTCCGTGGCTGCCCTGGCGGGCGCCATCGTTTTGAGCATTGTCGCGGCCCTGGTGCTGTACGCCGTGTACTCCGGCGAACGCACCCAGTCGCTGGTGCAGGAGCGCACCCGTCAGCAGTTTGAAAACGTGATCGAGCAACGCCTGGGAGCCCTGGCCCGCACGCAGGTGAGCGAGATCCAGCGCGGGCTGGAAGCGCCGCTGCTGATTTCCCGTAGCCTGGCCACCAGCAATGCCATGATCGGCATGCAAGGTACCGATGGCCAACCGTTGATGCGTGTCGACCGCCAATCCCTGATCAACCAACTCAAGCGCACCGTCGAGGTCAACCCGACCGTGCTCGGCGCCTACCTCGGTTGGGAACCCAATGCCCTGGACCATGACGATGCCCGCTATGTCGGCAGCAACATGGTTGGCATCGATAGCGCCACGGGGCGCTTCCTGCCGTGGTGGTTCCGCAATGGTGACGGCAGCCTCGGCCAAGACAAGCTGATCGATGTGAACGACCATACCGTGCTGGCCACGGGCGTACGCGCCAGTGAGTACTACCTGTGCCCGAAAGAGTCGAAGAAGCCCTGTGTGATTGATCCGGCACCCTACAAGGTGGGCGACAAGACCGTCATGCTCGCCTCTTTCGTCGCCCCCATCATGATCGATGGCCAGTTCCAGGGCATGGCCGGTGCCGACCTGTCGGTGGACTTCATCCAGGACCTGCTCAACAACGCCGACCGTCAGCTGTACGACGGCGCCGGCGAACTGGCCCTGGCCTCGAGCAACGGTCGCCTGGTGGCCTATACCCGTGACCCGTCGAAGTTCGGCGAAAAAGCCAGTGACGTGCTGGACGCCGAGGAGTCGGGCACGCTGACGTCGCTGACTGGCGAGGACCTGCACTACGAGGTCGACGAGGCCAAGGACCGCATCGAACTCTACCTGCCCTTCCGCGTCGCCAACACCGACGCTCGCTGGACGCTGCTGCTCGAACTGCCGCTGAGCACGGTCATGGCCGACGTCAACCAACTGCAGAAAGACCTGGCCGCGCAACGACGCACCGACATCACCGGTATGACGCTAATGGGCCTTGGCATCGCCGCCGTCGGTCTGCTGGTGATCTGGCTGCTGGCCCACGGCATTGCCCGCCCCCTGCGCCAGATGGTGGCCATGCTCGATGATATCGCCCAAGGCGAAGGCGATCTGACCCGTCGCCTGCATAGCGACCGCGCCGACGAATTGGGCGCGATCGCCAAGGGCTTCAACACCTTCCTGGCCAAGTTGCAGGCGATGATCACCCAGGTGGTGGGCTCGGTGCAGAAGGTCAGCGACTCCTCGGAGCACACTGCCGACATCGCCATTCGCACCAACCAGGGCGTGCACAAGCAGATGGCCGAGATCGATCAGGTGGCCACCGCCGTGCAGGAAATGACCGCCACCGCCCAGGACGTGGCGCGCAATGCGACCCACGCCGCCCAGGCCGCGAACAACGCCGACCAGGCGGCCAACCAGGGCTTGCAGATCGTGCGCGAGACCTCCCATTCGATCAGCGTGCTGGCCACCGAGATCGGCCGCGCGGTGGATGTGGTCCAGACCCTGGCCCGCGACAGCGAGAACATCAACGCGATCCTCGTGGCGATCCGCGCCATCGCCGAGCAGACCAACCTGTTGGCGCTCAACGCCGCCATCGAAGCGGCCCGCGCGGGCGAGCAAGGCCGGGGCTTTGCCGTGGTCGCCGACGAGGTGCGCAACCTGGCGCAGAAGACCCAGCAGGCCACCGAAGAAATCCAGCAGATGATCCAGCAACTGCAGCAAGGCACCCGCGAAGTGGTCAAGGTCATGGAAGACAGCCAGGGCAAGACCGACGACAGCGTGCAACAGGCCACCCGTGCCGCCGAAGCGCTGGAGAGCATCACCCAGGCCGTGTCGGTGATCAATGACATGAATACCCAGATCGCCAGCGCTGCCGAGCAACAGAGCGCCGTGGCCGAAGACATCAACCGCAACGTCATCAACATTGGCCAGGTGGCCGGTGAAGTGGCCGGCGGTGCCGACGAGTCGAGCCAGGCCAGCGCCGAACTGACCAAGCTGGCCGAACAGCAGCGGCGGTTGATCAACCAGTTCCGCGTTTGAGGAACAAGGGGCTGCTTTGCAGCCCCTTGAGGTTCACGCCGGGGTCAGGCACTCCGGCGCATCGAGCTTCGGATCATTGACGAAATGCGCCAGCGCCCGCTCGCGCAACGCTGCTGGTGGGCTGGCCAACAGCCCGTGCAGCCGCGCCAGCGGCGTTTCCGGGTCCAGCCAGGCCGCCTGCCCCGCTTCATCGAGAATCAGCGGTCGACGTTGGCTCATCGCCGCCTGGGTCACCACCGCGCAACTCAGCCAGACCTCGTCCTGCACCGGATACGCCTCCCACACCGCTGCGAAGAACAGCGAGGCGCCCTCACCCGGTGTCAGCCAGTACGGCCGCTTGCGCACCGTGCCGCGCCACTCGTAGAAACCATTGGCCGGCATCAGGCAGCGCCTCTGGCGGAAGGCTTCGCGGAACATCGGCTGCTCCGCCAGGGTTTCGGCACGCGCCTGGGCCGGCGTGCGGGAAAGATCGGTCAGCCAGGCTGGGGTCAGTCCCCAGCGGGCCCTGGCCAACTGGACCTGGCCATCGAACTGGCGCTGGATGAGCACCGAAGCGCCTGGGGCGATGTTCCATTGCGCCTGCTGGTCGGCGGGGTACCCGGGCAAGGCGGCAAAGGCCGGGGACCAGCGAAACAGGGCGTAGCGTCCACACATGGCGATAAAAACTCAGCAGATCAGGGTTCCGGGAAAACTCTCCGGTTCGTCGCCGGCAAGTGGCAGGGCCGCATTGTACGCATCGATCAACTGCCGTGCGTACCCGGCCTGCTCGTCCGGTACCACCAGACCGAGCAACCCGTGCATGGGCAACTCCCCGGCACCGCCGACCAGATCACGCCCGGCCAGATGCACCTGGACACCCTCGCTGGCCAGCATGCCCACCAGCAACTGTGCCTCCATCAGGCTCTCCGGCTCGTAGATCCGCATCATCAGGCATCATCCTCGCGTCTGACATCGAGCATCCATTCGTCACCATGCACCTGCAAGATGAACACCACAGGCTGGCAACACACCTGACAGTCCTCGGTGTACACCTGGTCACCGCCGGAAATATCCACCGTGGTTTCCACGGTTTCACCACAATAGGGACAACGATAGAAGTCGGTTTCCAGCATCGCGGCCTCCGCGGTGACTTATGCGTATAATTGCCGGTCTGTTTACAGGGCCTGCGTGTGTCCGAGCCGTTTTTTCGGACCCCACCCCTACCTTATTACCCTAGCCGTTTCCAACAAGAGAGCATGATGGGCGAATTCGATGCCATCCGACCGTACGACGACGCTGAGGTCCCTGCCGTCCTGGCACGCCTGCTCAGCGACCCGGCATTTCTGGATATCCTCACCCACTTCCGCTTCCCGCGGGCGGCCGGCGCCTTCGGCTGGCTGCTCAAGCCACTGATCGCCCGCCGCCTGCGCAACGAGTTCGCCGGCGTCACCTGCGTCTCGACCCTGCAGGACAAGGTCGAGCACTACGTCGACCAGACCATCGAGCGCGCCACCGATGGTGTCACCTACTCCGGTGTCGAACAGCTCAAGTCGGGGACCGCCTACCTGTTCCTGGCCAACCACCGCGACATCGTGATGGACCCGGCCTTCGTCAATTACGCGGTGTACCACGCCGGCCTGCCGACGCCACGTATTGCCATTGGCGACAACCTGCTGCAAAAGCCCTTCGTCAGCGACATGATGCGCCTGAACAAGAGCTTCATCGTCCATCGCTCGCTGAGCGGTCGCCGGGAAAAACTGGCCGCCTACCAGCTGTTGTCGGCCTACATCAATCACTCGATCCGCACCGACTGCGTCTCGATCTGGATCGCCCAGGCCGAAGGACGGGCCAAGGACGGCGACGACCGTACCGATTCGGCGATCCTCAAGATGTTCCACATGAGCCGCAAGGACGAAGCCTTCGGCGCCGTGATCCAGAGCCTGAACCTGACACCGGTGTCGATCAGCTACGAGTACGATCCGTGCGACCTGGCCAAGGCCCGCGAGCTGTACATCCGCGCCACCACCGGCACCTACAAGAAGGCGCCGGGCGAGGATGACAACAGCATCGCCCAGGGCATCACCGGCTACAAAGGCCGGGTGCATATCAGCTTCGCGGCCCCGGTAACCGAGTACTTCGAGGACACCAAGCAACTGGCGCAGGAAATCGACCGGCAGATCCTCGGCGGCTACCGCCTGTTCCCGGTGCATTACCTGGCCTATGGCATGTGGAGTGAAGCAGACCCGGCCCTGCAGGTGCCGAGTGCGGAGAAACTGTTCCCCGCAGAAGAACTGGCCAAGGCCAAGGAAGAATGGCAACGCCGCCTGAATGCCTGCCCGGTGGAACACCAGCCATACCTGGTGCAGCAGTATGCGACGCCGGTGCGCAACCAGTATCAGGTCAAGGCTCGAAGTCCCGTGGCCTGACACCCGTTTTGTGGCAGCGGTTGATCCGCGAGCACCAGGCTCGCGGGTCACCCGCTCCCACAGGGTAATCGGTATTCAGAGCAAGGTGCTGAACCAGGACAACAGCAGGGCCATGGCCAGGCAAGAGAACCCGAGGATGTAGTAGTAGCGCGGCACCCGCTGGTCGAAGGCATCGACCACGGCCTCGTCGCTCGCACCACTTGCCCGCACCACCACTTCGCGCCGCCGTGCGCTTTGCAGCAACAACCCGCCAGGGCAGGTGATCAGCAGGGCCAGCAGGTTGACCAACTTGGCCGGATGGGCAGCCAGGAATCCCCAGAGCACTTGCAAGGACATCGCGTAACCTCGGAAAAGAACGACAGCAAAGCCCGGCATTCTACCCAAGCCCCACCCAACTGCTCGGTTTTTGCGACCAACTGTCATTGAATTTCACTGTCACACGCTCGTCATCTGGACAGGCCACCCTGTCGGCCTTTTACTACGATGGAGCTCGTCATGTTGCACGCCGAAAACCAGGACCGCCTCTACCTCGTCGCCCAGAGCGATGAACAAGAAGCGCTGATCGACGGCTTCGCCATTAATGTCCAGGATCACCAGTGGCTGGTCTATTGCGCATTGGGCGGCCATGCCCACCAAGACCTGCCCGAAGTCGACGTGTACACCGGCCGCAGCCTGCTCGACTTTCATATTGAGGCCGCATGATGAGCAACATGCTTGCGCCATAGCACCACATTCTCGGATAAACCCACTCCCATAGGCCGCGAGTACGCTCCAACAGGCAATAAAAAGCCCGCTGCCGGAAGACCCGGCAGCGGGCTTTTTTTATCGAGGGCGCTGCGCTTATTCGCCCAGGACCTGGCCGATGGTCGGGTCCTTGAACAAGCGGGTCAGGGCATCGCTGAGCACGTCACCGACCAGCTTGGTGTTGGTCTCCTGATTCGGTGCCATGCCGAAGCGCTGATCCAGGGAAGCACCGTAGCGACCGCTGTAGCGGCGATTGGCGTTGGACACATCGGCACGGAAGGTAGCGCCGATGGTGGCTTCGGTCACATACATCTTGTCCTTGGGCGACTGGTACTTGAGCTCGGCCAGGGTCACGGTCAACTGGGGTGCATTGTAGGCGTTGGGCGTCGGGGTGAAGCCGAGCAGACGTACCGCGGCCTCGGCCTGGGCCTGCAGCTTGGGCACGATATCGTTGCCACTGACGCTGATGGTGCTGGTTTCAGGGTACATGCCACCCCGGGTGCCCAGTGATTGCGAGGCACGGCCATCGACCACCTTGACCACGACCGGCTGGCCACGGCCGACCGGATTGAGCTGGGCGGTGAGCTTGGGTTGCGGGCTGAGTTGTTGCGGGCTGTGGGCACAACCGGCCAGGCTCAGGCTGGCCACCGCGATCAAACCGAACAACAGACGTTGCAACATGCGCGTTTCTCCAGAAAGTACGGCAAAGGCCCACAGTATACCTAGCGACAAGCTTCACGCTGCAAGCTGTTAGAAAAAGCAGCCGAGTAACCGATCCGCTTCCTTATTTCAGATGTCACATGAGTTTCATGCCTTGCGTCCATCCTGTTGCCAGACCGACCGAACAGGATCGCCGCCATGACCTCGCTGTGGAATCTGCTTTTCTCCCGCCCCCACCAGGACACCTATGTCCGCCTCGATGCCGAGGGCAATTGCCTTGGATTCATATACTGCACCCGACTGCCCAGCAGCAGCGGCTGGGTGCAGGTCAGCGAAGCCCAGCTGGGCTGACTTGGCCAGCCGCTACCGGCCTGCGTCCGGGTTTGCGCCCATGCAAGCCGCCGCTGGCAGCAACGCACCCTGCCAGCCTGACAAACGCAGCAATAAAAAGCCCATTAAGCGCACCTTTCTGCCCGCGACATCGTTATAATCTCCCCCCGATTATAAGGACGTCTCCTGATCGGGCCCCGCATCGCCGTTGACCACGGCACTTTCGACGCTTTGCCCACAGAGAGCCTTCCACTCAGGTCTTGCATCCGCCGCGCCTGCTGTTCCCGGCCTTCGCATTGCAGGAACCTGTGGATTGCCATCGCGCAATCCCTTTTGAGGTTCACGTTCCAAAAGAGCGTGAAAAAACGGGTTTTTCAAACTTCACAAGAGTGTGGCGAGCAAAATGAACAGTCTGGCATGTGCAAAAGCGACAGATGCGTCCCGAACAGCCTCGAACAGACGGCAAAAGTGCTCATCCTCGATGAAGTACTGAAGCCGGTCCATACCGCACGGCGGATACCTTGACCATAAGTCGAATTGCCGCACCCGTGGCAAGCGGCGTTCAATAGCTGAACACCAAGACTGAATTGGCAGGGTCCGCGGAAGTGGCAAGAACTGCGAAGAGTCGGACATGGCGATCCTGGCCAACCCAGGGATCCTATGCTGTCAATTAGGTGCTGTAGATTGTGGAGACGCGTTAATGGCGCAGAACGAATCGGTTGATGTGGTACTGGTAGGCGCGGGCATCATGAGTGCCACCCTGGCCGTACTGCTCAAGGAACTCGACCCGTCGATCAAGCTGGAGGTCGTCGAGGCGATGGACTCCGGTGCCGCGGAAAGTTCCAACCCCTGGAACAACGCAGGGACGGGCCACGCAGGCCTGTGCGAGCTGAACTACACGCCTCAGGCCGCCGATGGCAGCATCGACATCAAAAAGGCCGTGCACATCAATACCCAGTTCGAGGTGTCCCGCCAGTTCTGGGCCTACCTCGTGCGCAAAGGCAGCTTCGGCTCGCCCCGTGCCTTCATCAATCCGGTCCCTCACCTGAGCTATGTCGAAGGTGACAAGGGCGTTTCCTTCCTCAAGAAGCGCTTCGAGCTGCTCAAGCAGCACCACGCCTTCACCGAGATGGAGTACACCGAAGACAAGGCCGTGATGGAACAGTGGATGCCGCTGATGATGCCGGGCCGCCCGGCCGACCAGCGCATCGCCGCCACTCGCGTGCTCAAGGGTACCGACGTGAACTTCGGCGCCCTGACCAACAAGCTGCTCAAACAGCTGGGCAACTGCGCCGATGCGCAGGTCAAGTACAGCAAGAAGGTCGTCGGCCTGCGCCGCAACGGCAGCGGCTGGACCGTCAGCATCAAGGACGTCAACAGCGGCGGCAGCCGTGAAGTCGACGCCCGCTTCGTCTTCCTCGGCGCTGGCGGCGCGGCCCTGCCGTTGCTGCAGCTTTCCGGCATCCCTGAAAGCAAGGGCTTCGGCGGCTTCCCGGTCAGCGGCCAGTGGCTGCGCTGCGACAACCCAGAGATCGTCAAGCAGCACCAGGCCAAGGTCTACAGCCAGGCTGCGGTCGGCGCACCGCCCATGTCGGTTCCACACCTGGACACCCGCGTGGTCGATGGCAAGAAGTCGCTGCTGTTCGGCCCGTATGCAGGCTTCACCACCAAGTTCCTCAAGCACGGCTCTCTGCTCGACCTGCCGCTGTCAGTACGCATGGGCAACATCGGCCCGATGCTGGCCGTCGCCCGTGACAACATGGACCTGACCAAATACCTGGTCAGCGAAGTGATGCAGTCGATGGAACAACGCCTGGAGGCCCTGCGCCGCTTCTACCCTGAAGCCAAAGCCGAGGACTGGCGTCTGGAAGTTGCAGGCCAGCGCGTGCAGATCATCAAGAAGGACCCGAAGAAAGGCGGCATCCTGCAATTCGGTACCGAGCTGGTCTCGGCACAGGACGGCAGCCTGGCAGCCCTGCTCGGCGCCTCACCAGGCGCTTCGGTGACCGTCTCGATCATGCTCGAGCTGATCGAGCGCTGCTTCCCCGAGCAGGCCAAGGGTGCCTGGGCTGCCAAGCTCAAGGAGATCTTCCCGGCTCGCGAGAAGGTCCTGGCCACCGATGCCGCGCTCTACCGCAAGATCAGCGCCCAGAACGACGAAGCGCTGGAAATGGTGGAAGACACCAGCAGCCCGGCCCAGCACTACGCTTGATACCGGCCCACAAAAAAACGCCCCTCGGGGCGTTTTTTTGTGCCTGGATCTGCGGTGCTCTTCGCGGGGAACCCCGCGCCCACAAGCATTGCGATGAACCCTGTGGGAGCGGGTCTACCCGCGAAAGGCCGGCACAGGCTTACCGATCAGCCACGGGCGTTTTTGATGATCTCGATGTACTCAGGCGCATTGCGCTGGTCGGCGATCAACTCGACAAAGGTCTTGCCGTGCTCGTCCTTGCCGTCCAGGTCCAGGCCCGCCTCGACGAAGAAGCCGACGAAACGCTCGAAGTCGTCGACGCGCAGGCCGCGATAGGCCTTGACCAGTTTGTGCAGCGACGGCGAGGTCACGCCATCGGCCGGCTCGAACTGGAGGAACGTCTTGACGTAGTCGTCGCTGATCTCGTCACCAATCACCTGCTTCTTGTCTTTACGCATTGCCGACTCCAACTGGGCCATCATGGGCATTCAAAGGCCGGCAGTGTACCCCTCACGGCCCACGGGTCTCAACGCGTACGTACGGTGCCGGTGTGCAGATCCGCCCAGAGATGACCGTTGGGGTAGGTGAGGAACTGCACGTACAACGTCTCGTTGCGCAGCAGGTCCATGATCACTCGATAGCTGGCCAGCGGATAGCTCAAGGTGAGGGTTCGGGTCTTCTCGTCGTAGACCGGTTTCTTCAGGCTCTTGCCGCCCTCGCCATCGAAATTGATCAAGACCTGGCTGAGGGTGGCGCCCTTGCTCAGGGGCTTGCCCTTCAGGCGTAACAGCAATGAGGAGGTAATCGGGATGGGTTGCTGGTCGGACTGGCGCTGGATGCCGGTCACCACCGAATAGTCGGTCACCTGCAGCAACTGCTGGGCTGTCGGAGCCTCTTGGCGCAGGGACAGCTCATCGGGGGGCAGGAACTGGCCATGCAGCGGCGCCGCGGACAGCGGCAGGCTCACCGCCAGCAGGAAAGGAAGAATCGCACGCATGTGAGGCTCCTTGGCAGGGAGAAGCACTCTAGCATGGAGGCGGGCTCAGGAGCCTGACTGGGCGCGGCCCTTTTTGATTGCCTGTGCGCCCCTTCGCAGAAAACCGCCCCCACGCAGGTTCGTGGAGCAACTGCCTTGCTCTGCGGTGTCGTCTTCGCGGGTAAAACAGGCGCTGCGGACCCGGTTTACCCGTGAACGTTACTCGAACTGCGCACGCATCCAGGCATGGTATTCGGCCACGCCCGGCTCGCCCTCACGCGGCGCCCAATGGGCATGCTCGCCCTCGCCCACCGGCCGGTAAGGCCCGGCCTTGCATTCGAACAGCATGCTGTCGGCTTCAAGCACTACCAGCCCGTGGTAGGTACCCGGTGCCAGGTCGACACCCAGGCAATCGCCGCCGGCCTGCATCACCCGCTTGTCGATCACCGCACCCTGCTCGTCGAAGATCAGCAGGCCCAGGCGCCCCTTGAGCACGATCAGCGCCTCGGCCTTGTCGTCGCTCAGGTGGCGGTGGGGTGGAATGTAGGTGGTGGGCTGCAGACCGACAACCATCCGGTGGCAGGGTTCTTCCATCTCATGGAAATTATGGTGTTGCCGGCCACGGGGGCTGTCGGCGGCTTTTTGCGCCAACTCGGCAAACAACGCGCGGTCGATGAATGCAGGTTGGCGCATGGTCACAGGCCCTTGACTGCGAAGATGCCGTTGGCGTTGCGCCAGTAGCCTTTGTAGTCCATGCCATAGCCGAAGATGTAGCGATCGACGCACGGCAAGCCGGCGTAGTTGGCCTTCAGGTCCGGGCTGGCCTTACGGTCGTGGTCCTTGTCGATCAGCACGGCGGTGTGCACGGAGCGGGCACCGGCATGCTTGCAGAAATCGATGATGGCGCTGAGGGTGTGGCCTTCATCGAGGATGTCGTCGACGATCAGCACGTCGCGGTCGATGAAGGAAATCTCAGGCTTGGCCTTCCAGAACAACTCGCCGCCGCTGGTTTGGTTACGGTAGCGCGTGGCGTGCAGGTAGGAGGCCTCCAGCGGGAACTGCAGGTGAGTCAGCAGCTTGCCGGCGAAGATCAGGCCACCGTTCATGACACAGAAGACCACCGGGTTCTTGTCGTGCAGGTCTTGGCAGATCTGCTTGCCGACCTTGGCGATGGCCGCTTCGACCTCGGCTTCGGTGTACAGGCAGTCAGCCTCGCGCATGACTTGACGGATATGCTCGAGATCGGCGGACATGGCGCTCTCCAGGGGGCTCGGAATTGGAAAAGCGGGCAAAGGTACGCATCCGCCCGCCCCAGATCAAGCATTTATGGACTAACGTCCAGAATGAGCAGACGACATGCCGGACTGAATAGATTAATCTACCGCCGTTTTTTTGCCCGCCTCCCGGAGCCCTCCCCTATGCCTACTCGTGAGATCCGCCACCCGCTGATCCGCCACAAGCTCGGCCTGATGCGCCGCGCCGATATCAGCACCAAGAATTTTCGCGAACTCGCCCAGGAAGTCGGCGCGCTCCTGACCTATGAAGCCACCCAGGACCTGCCGCTGGAGACCTACGAGATCGACGGCTGGTGCGGCAAGGTGCAGGTCGAGAAAATCGCCGGCAAGAAGATCACCGTGGTCCCGATCCTGCGCGCCGGCATCGGCATGCTCGACGGTGTGCTCAGCCTGGTGCCGGGCGCCAAGGTGAGCGCCGTGGGCGTTGCCCGCAACGAAGAAACCCTCGAAGCGCATACCTACCTGGAAAAGCTCGCGCCGGACATCAACCAGCGCCTGGCCCTGATCATCGACCCGATGCTGGCCACCGGCGGCTCGATGGTCGCCACCATCGACCTGCTCAAGAAGGCGGGCTGCAAAGAGATCCGCGCCATGGTCCTGGTCGCCGCACCCGAAGGCATCGCCGTGGTGGAGAAAGCCCACCCTGATGTGCAGATCTACACCGCCTCGATCGACCAGCGCCTGAACGAACACGGCTACATCGTCCCAGGCTTGGGTGATGCCGGCGACAAGATCTTCGGCACCAAGCAGAAGGACGCCTGACCATGCAGGACGGCTTCAACGACCCGCTCTGGCGCCAGGTCGTCTCGGGCGCGCAGATGCTCTTCGTGGCATTCGGCGCGCTGGTACTGATGCCCCTGATCACCGGCCTCGACCCCAACGTGGCGCTGTTCACCGCGGGCATCGGCACCTTGCTGTTCCAGCTGGTCACAGGCCGCCAGGTCCCTGTATTCCTGGCCTCCAGCTTTGCCTTCATCACCCCGATCATCCTCGCCAAGGGCCAGTTCGGTCTGGCCGAGACCATGGGCGGCGTGATGGCAGCGGGCTTCGTGTATACCTTCATGGGCCTGATGGTGAAGATCAAGGGCACCGGTTTCATCGACCGCATGCTACCGCCTGTAGTGATCGGCCCGGTGATCATCTCCATCGGCCTGGCCATGGCGCCGATCGCGGCCAACATGGCCATGGGCAAGGCCGGTGACGGCAGCGTGCTGATGCCGTACAAGACCGCCATGTTGATCTCCATGCCGGCCCTGCTGACCACACTCATCGTGGCCGTGTTCGGCAAGGGAATCTTCCGTCTGGTACCGATCATCGCCGGCGTGCTAGTGGGCTTTGGCCTGTCGTTCGCCTTTGGCGTGGTCGATACCGCCAAGATCGCCTCGGCGCCCTGGCTGGAGCTGCCGAAGTTCACCGCGCCGGCATTCAACTGGCAGGCGATCCTGTTCATCGTTCCGGTGGCCCTGGCTCCGGCGATCGAGCACATCGGCGGCGTCATCGCCGTGGGCAGCGTGACCGGGCGCGATTACCTGAAAAAACCAGGCCTGCACCGCACCCTGCTGGGCGATGGCCTGGCCACCACCGCAGCCGGCCTGTTCGGCGGCCCGCCCAACACCACCTACGCCGAAGTGACCGGCGCGGTGATGCTGACCAAGAACTACAACCCGAAGATCATGACCTGGGCGGCGATCTTTGCCATCACCCTGGCGTTCATCGGCAAGTTCGGCGCACTGTTGCAGAGCATTCCGGTGCCGGTGATGGGAGGCATTCTGTGTCTGCTGTTCGGCTCGATCGCCGCGGTGGGCATGAACACCATGATCCGTCACAAGATCGACCTGGCCGAAGCCCGCAACCTGGTGATCGTCTCGGTGACCCTGGTGTTCGGTATCGGTGGCGTACTGATCGGCAGCGGCGACGGCCCGGATGACTGGGGCCTGAAGGGCATCGCCCTGTGCGCCATCGTGGCCATCGCCCTGAACCTGATCCTGCCGGGCAATGACAGCTGGAAGCACAAGAAACTGGACGATCAGTTGCCCTGACGCCCAGCCTCAGCCTGACCAGGCCTCTTCGCGGGGTTACCCGTGAAGAGGCCTGGACAGGTGACCTGAAAAATCAGGCCTTTTCGCACATCCCTGCCAGCACCTTCACCCACTGCGGGTGATCGTTCAGGCACGGCACCAGCACCAACTCCTTGCCCCCCGCCTCAATGAACTGCTCGCTGCCGCGCTGACCAATCTCCTCCAGCGTCTCGATGCAATCGGCGACGAACGCCGGGCACATCACCAGCAGCTTCTTCACCCCGGCCTTGCCCAGCTCATCCAGACGCGTCTCGGTATAGGGCTCGATCCACTTGGCGCGCCCCAGGCGTGACTGGAACGACACCGACCACTTGCCATCGGCAATCCCCATCTTTTGCGCAAACGCCTTGGCCGTGGCCAGGCATTGACCGCGGTAGCAGATCGCACGGGTCTGGGCATCGGCATCCTTGCAGCAATCGGCGGCCTGGAAGTCATGCTTGCCGGTCGGGTCGAGCTTCTTCAAATGTCGCTCGGGCAAGCCATGGAAGCTCAGCAGCAGGTGATCGTAGCCCTGCTCGAGATAAGGCCTGGCGCTGGCGACCAAGGCATCGATGTAGTCGGGGTGATCATAGAACGGCTGTAGCACGCGCATCTGTAACGGCAGCTGCTGGCTGGCGATGGTCTGCTTGGCCAGCTCCACCACCGTGGTCACGGTGCTGTCGGCGAACTGTGGATATAGCGGCGCCAGGGTGACCTTGCGCACGCCCTTGGCAGCCAGGCGCTCCAACACCTCGGGCAAAGCCGGCTGGCCATAGCGCATGGCGATCTCCACCGGGCCATGGGGCCAATGCTCGGCCATGGCCGCTTGCAAGCGGCGAGTCAGGACCACCAAGGGCGAGCCCTCGTCCCACCAGATCGAGGCGTAGGCGTGGGCCGACTGCTCCGGTCGCTTGATCAGGATCAGCGACACCAGCAGACGACGCACAGGCCACGGCAGGTCGATCACGTAGGGGTCCATGAGGAACTGGTTGAGGTAACGGCGCACGTCGGCCACCGAGGTGGAGGCCGGCGAACCCAGGTTGACCAGTAGCAAGGCGTGATCGGTCATGCAGCATCCTATGTCAGAGGCGGCTGGAGAGATTGTCCAGGGCCGATTGCAGATCGTTGAAACGGAATGTGAAACCTGCCGCCAGCAAGCGGACCGGGCGCGCCCGTTGTCCGCCAAGCAGCAGCGTAGAAAGCTCGCCCAGGCCTGCCCTGAGCAGCAGTCCCGGCATCGGCATGAAGGCAGGCCGATGCAGGGCACGCCCCAGACGCTTGGCGAATTCGCGGTTGCGCACCGGCTCCGGCGCGCAGGCATTATAGGGACCGGTGGTGTCCTTGTGCTGCAAGAGAAAATCAATCAAGCCGACCTGGTCTTCTATATGGACCCAAGGCATCCATTGCCGACCATCCCCCAAAGGCCCGCCCAGCCCCAGCTTGAACGGCAGGCGCAGGCGCGACAAAAAGCCGCCGTCGCTGGCCAGCACCAGCCCGGTTCGCACCAGCACCACGCGAATGCCCAGCCGTTGCGCACGCTGGGCGGTTTCCTCCCAGGCGATGCACAGCTGGCTGGCGAAATCTTCCTTCACCGGAGGCGAGGCCTCGGTCAGTTCCCGCTCGCCACCGTCGCCGTACCAGCCCACCGCGGACCCCGATATCAGCACCTCGGGGCGCTGTTCACGGCTCTCCAGCCACGCCAGCAGCTGCTCGGTGAGGGTGATGCGGCTGGCCCATAGCAGGGTCCGTCGCAAGGCGGTCCAGGGACGGTCGGCGATCGGTGCGCCGGCCAGATTGATCACCGCATCGACCTCGTCGTCCGCGGCCAAATCTTCCAGTCGAGCGATGCCGCGCACACCGGTGCCGCAGATTTTAGGGACCTGCTCGGGGCGACGGCTCCATACGGTCAGGCGATGGCCCTGGCCGCGCCAGTACTGGCACAGGTGCCGGCCGATCAAGCCAGTACCGCCGGTCAGCAATATATGCATGGCTGTGTCCTCGCAAGTTGCGGCCGTGGTCTATTTTTAAGACAAGGCACTTTTTAGACCGGATGCTCTCGGATTAAACATAGGCCAACCTGCCCTATCGAGCGGAATAACCTTATACAAATTTTGTGCATTGTACAGGTTTGCCTGACAGCGTAGTCTGCTTACAGCAAGGTTCGAAGAGGCCATCATGACAGTACCTATTGCCATCATCGGTGCCGGTATCGCCGGCCTTTCCGCCGCCCAGGCCCTGCAAAAAGCCGGGCAGACGGTCCACTTGTTCGACAAGGGCCACGGCAGCGGGGGCCGCATGGCCAGCAAACGCAGCGAAGCGGGCGCACTGGACTTGGGTGCGCAGTACTTCACCGCCCGCGACCGGCGTTTCGTCGAGCAGGTCCATCAATGGGTCGAAGCCGGCTGGGCGCAGCAGTGGAAGCCCCAGCTATACAACTACCGTGACGGCGAACTGACCCCCTCACCCGACGAACAGACGCGCTGGGTCGGCGTGCCGCGCATGAGCGCCATCACCCGCGGCCTGCTCAAGGACGTGACGGTGAACTTTGGCTGCCGCATCGCCGAGGTCTTCCGGGGCAAACAGTACTGGCACCTGCAGGACACCGAAGGGTGCAGCCATGGCCCCTTCAGCCGCGTAGTGATCGCGGTGCCCGCCCCCCAGGCGACACCGCTGCTGGCCGCTACACCCAAGCTCGCCGCCGTGGCCGCAGGCGTACAGATGGAGCCTACCTGGGCCGTCGCCCTAGCCTTCCAGACCGCTCTCGATACGCCCATGCAGGGCTGCTTCGTACAGGACAACCCGCTCGACTGGCTAGCCCGCAACCGCAGCAAGCCCGGACGCGACGAACAACTCGACACCTGGGTGTTGCACGCCACCTCGAATTGGAGCAAGCAACATATCGACCTGCCCAAAGAAGACGTGATCGAGCAGTTGTGGGGCGAGTTCGCGGAGTTGATCGGCTGCATCGTGCCGCCACCGACCTTCGCCCTGGCGCACCGCTGGTTGTATGCCCGTCCGGCCGGCAACCATGAGTGGGGCGCTCTGGCCGATGCCGACCTAGGGTTGTATGCCTGCGGCGACTGGTGCCTGTCCGGACGTGTCGAAGGCGCCTGGCTCAGCGGCCAGGAGGCTGCCAGGCGGCTGCTGGAGCACCTCGATTAAAGAAATACGCAGGGCTGTACAAAAAAAACTGTTTGCATAAGTTTTTTGGTGTGCTGGAATAAACCTGTACAAGACACATATTCGCGTACAGGTTTTCCGGAGGCACGCCATGGACATCACTTCGCCCACCGACAAGCTGCGGATTGGCATCAGTGCCTGCCTGCTCGGCCAATCCGTGCGCTTCAACGCCGGTCACAAGGCCTCTCCCCTGTGCCTTGAGTTACTCGCAGAGCATTTCGAATGGGCTCCGGTATGCCCGGAAGTGGCCATCGGGCTAGGCGTTCCCCGCGCTGCTATCCGCCTGGTTGGCGATCCTGAACACCCTGAAGTCATAGCCCCCCAGCGCCCCGGCACTGACCTGTCCGGCCCGCTGCGTGCCTATGGCGAGCAGATGGCCGAGTCACTCGATAACCTGTGCGGTTATATCTTCATGCAGAAGTCGCCTTCCTGCGGCCTGGAGCGGGTGAAGGTCTATCAGCACGACGGCCAGCTCTCCCGCGTGCCGGGGCAAGGTGCATACGCCAGCGCATTCTGCGCGCGCCGCCCGGATCTGCCGGTGGAAGAGGAAGGCCGCCTGCACGACCCAGTACTGCGGGAAAACTTCATCAACCGCGTCTATGCCTATGCCGACTGGCAGCGCCTGTTGACGCAGGGCCTGGACCGCGGAGCCCTGGTGCGCTTTCACTCGCGCTACAAATACCTGCTCATGGCCAACAACCCCCAGGCCTATCGCGACCTGGGCAGGATGCTCGGCAGCATGCGCCGTGACGACGACCCGCTCGTCATCGGCCCCCGCTACTTCAGCGCGCTGATGCAGGCGCTGCGCCGCCGCGCCAGCCGTGGCACCCATGGCAACGTCTTGCAGCACCTCAGTGGTTACCTGCGAGATGTTCTGGGCCGAGGCGACCGCACCGAACTGCAGCAGCTCATCGGCCAGTACCAGCAAGGCATGGTGCCATTGGTGGTGCCCCTGACCTTGCTCAAGCATCACCTGCGCAAGCACCCCGACCCTTACCTGCTGCAACAGGCCTACCTGCAACCGCACCCCGCGCCCCTGGGCCTGCGCAATGCTCTCTGAAATCCTGCTGCCGATCGGCGAACTGGCACGACGCACGGGCGTCAACCCCATCACCCTGCGGGCCTGGGAGCGGCGCTATGGCTTGCTCAAACCCCAGCGCACCGCCAAAGGCCATCGCCTTTATCCGCCAGAACAGGTCGAGCGGGTGCACGCCATCCTGAGCTGGCTGGAACGCGGCGCATCGGTGGGCCAGGTGCGCGAGCTGCTCGAACGGCCGCCCAGCGTTGCCCCGGTGGGCGACTGGCAATTGCGCGAACAGGCAATGATAGAGGCCATCGCCTCGCTTTCACATCATGCCCTCGACCAGCAATTCAACCAGGCGATGGCACTGTATCCGGCCTTCACCTTGTGCGAGCAATTGCTGCTGCCCCTGCTGGACAGCCTGGAACAACGCTGGCGCAGCTACTTCAACGCCCGGCTCGAGCAAGCGTTCTTCCACACCTGGCTGCGTAGCAAGCTGGGCGCGCGGGTTCAGTACGACAGCCTGTCGCTGCCCGGCCCCGCCGTGCTCATCACAACCTGCGGCGACGGCGCGTTCGATCCGCACCTTTGGCTGTGCGCCTGGTTGCTCGGCAACAGCGCGATCGCAGTCGAGGTGCTCGAGCAAACGCTCACCGGCCACTGCCTGCACCGCGCGGTGCAAGCCTTGCGCCCACGGGCGGTGATTTTCTACCTGGGCACCCGCGTCGACACCCGCTCATTCAAGGCATCGTTGACCGGCATCGACATCCCGCTGCTGGCCGGTGGTGGCACCGTCTTCGCGCACGGCCCGCGCCTGGTCGAAGAGGTCGAGGGCTTGCAGTTGTTCGACACGCCCCTGGCAGCCCTGCGCCTGCTGCAATCACTTTGAGGAAACGCTTTTGCAACTGATCTGGCTGCGCAGCGACCTGCGCGTCGAAGACAACACCGCCCTGAGCGCAGCCTGTGCCCTTGGGCCGACCCTCGCCCTGTGGCTGGCCAGCCCCGGCCAGTGGCTAACCCATGACGATGCCCCCTGCAAGGTCGACTTCTGGCTGCGCAACCTCCGGCCCCTGCGCCAATCACTGGAGCGCCTGAACATCCCCTTGCTGATCCGCCACGTCGACACCTGGCGGCAGGCGCCCCAGGCGGTGCTGGAGGTCTGCCGAGAACATCGGATCGAGGCGGTGCATTGGAACGAAGAGTACGGCGTCAATGAACAACAGCGAGACGCCGCGACCCAGGCTCTGCTCGAGCAGGCGGGCATCCTCACTCATGGCCACCTGGACCAACTGCTGCTACGCCCAGGCTCGGTACTGACCCGAAGTGGGCACTACTTCCAGGTGTTCGGCCAGTTCCGCCGGGCTTGCCTTGAGCACTTGCACCTGAGCCTGCCGAGCCTGGCCCCCCCCGTGAAACGTCAGGCACCGCTGCGCATTGCCAGCGATCCCCTCCCTCAGGCCTTTACCGGTTTCCCGCCCCCACCGCGAAGTGTGCGCGAGCACTGGCCAGCCGGAGAAAACGAAGCCCATCGGCGCCTCACCCGCTTCATCGATGAGACGGTCGAGGATTACCTCCAATTGCGGGACCTGCCCGCCCGGACCGGCACTAGCCAGCTCTCGCCGTATCTGGCCGCCGGCGTGATTTCGCCGCGCCAGTGCCTGCACGCGGCCTTGAGCGGGAACCAGGGCGAATTGGACAGCGGCAGCGTGGGTGTACAAACCTGGATCAACGAGCTGCTGTGGCGGGAGTTCTACAAACACATCCTGGTGGGTTATCCACAGGTCTCTCGACACCGGGCCTTCCGCGCCCACACTGAGGCGCTGCCCTGGCGTGATTCACCCGAAGACCTGGAAGCCTGGAAAACCGGTCGCACCGGCTTTCCGATCATCGATGCCGCCATGCGCCAATTGCTGCACACCGGCTGGATGCACAATCGCCTGCGCATGGTCGTGGCGATGTTCCTGAGCAAGAACCTGCTGATCGACTGGCGCCTGGGCGAGCGTCATTTCATGCGGCACCTGATCGACGGCGACCTGGCCGCCAACAATGGCGGCTGGCAGTGGAGCGCCTCCACCGGGACCGATGCGGTGCCCTATTTCCGTCTGTTCAACCCGGTGAGCCAGTCACGCCGCTTCGACCCGCAGGGGCAGTTCATCCGTCATTGGCTGCCGGAATTACAGGGGCTCGATGACAAAGCCGTCCATGAACCGGGGGCCGGCGGGGATTTATTTTCTGCGCCATACGTGCAGCCGATCGTGGACCTGGGCAGCAGTCGTGAGCGGGTTTTGGCGGCGTTTCAAGGTCTTAAGGATTGAGCCTGCGGCGCGCGGTGCGCCCCATCGCAGGCTAAGCAAGCGCCTACCGGCGCGACCTTGGGCACTGTTACAGCGGAAAAGGCAGAACCCGATCAGCACGGCCCCAGAGCAGCGGCAGCACGTCGCTCAGCGACTGGGGTTCGGCGCTGGTCCAGAACGCGGTATCGCGCGCTTGCCCTTCGGCCAGCAGGTCCCGCGCCGCTAGCAAGCGCTGCAGTTGCCGCGCCACAGCGGCGCCGGTGTCGATGATGGCCACGTCCGCCGGCACCATGCCGGCCAACAGCGGACGCAGGAAGGGGTAGTGGGTGCAGCCAAGGATGATCGTGTCGCAACCTGCGTCCAGCAAAGGCCGCACATAGCCGTGCAACAACTGGCGCAGTTGCGGACTGTCGAGATCCCCTGCCTCGATGCGCTCCACCAGACCAGGACACGGCTGGGTGATGACCTGGACATCGTTGGCGAAACGATCGAGCAAGGCTGCGAACTTGGCGCTCTGCAAGGTGCCGGTGGTGGCCAGCACCCCGACCACGCCAGAGCGCGTCGCCGCAGCGGCCGGCTTGACCGCAGGCTCCATGCCCACCAGCGGCCAATCCGGGTACAGCTCGCGCAGGTCGGCCACTGCCGCCACGGTCGCGGTGTTACAGGCCAGGACCATCGCCTTGGCGCCTTGTGCGTGGAAGAACCCGGCAATGTGGCGCAGGCGCTGGCGGATGTAGTCCGGCGATTTTTCGCCGTACGGCACATGGCCGCTGTCGGCGACATACAGTAGCGATTCGTTGGGCAACAGGCGCTGGATCTCGGCGAGCACCGACAGACCGCCGACCCCGGAATCCATCACGCCCACCGGCGCCGAACGCTCAGCCATGCTGGCTGCCACAGACGGCGCACGCGGGGTCGCGTTTGACCCGCAGCTCGCGCATGCGCGTGCCCAGCGCATCGATCAACAGCAAGCGCCCCACCAGGGGATCGCCGAAGCCAGCTAGCAGCTTCATCGCCTCAAGCGCTTGCAGGCTGCCCACCAAGCCCACCAATGGACCGAGCACACCCGCCTCGCTGCACGTCAGCTCGGCCTCGCTGCCATGCCCATAGAGGCAGTGGTAGCAAGGGCTGTAGTCACGACGGGGGTCGAACACCGACAGCTGCCCTTCCAGACGAATCGCCGCGCCGCTGACCAGCGGCTTGCCCGCGGCGACGCAGGCGGCGTTGACCGCTTCGCGGGTGGAGAAGTTGTCGGAGCAGTCCAGCACTACGTCGACCGCGCCGACGGCCGCGGCCAGCGAATCTTCGTCCAGCGCCTCGCGGTGCGGAACCAGCTTGACCTCGGGGTTGATCGCCTCCAGACGCTTGCACGCCGAGTCGACCTTGCTCATGCCCACGCTGTCGCTGTCATGGATGACCTGGCGTTGCAGGTTGGTCAGGTCGACGGTGTCGAAGTCGGCCAAGTGCAGCTCGCCCACACCGGCCGCGGCCAGGTACAGAGCCACCGGCGAACCAAGCCCCCCGAGCCCTACCACCAGCGCCTTGCTGCGCTTGAGCCGCAACTGGCCGTCGATATCCACCTGGGCCAGCAGGATCTGCCGGCTGTAGCGCAACAGTTCCTGATCACTCAGCATGGCAGTCGTCCCATGGAAATGCGTTCGTGACCGGCCAGGTCGAGTCGGCTGGCCACGTCGATAAAGCCGTGGCGGGTGAGCAGCTCACGCACGGCCGAGGCCTGGTCGTAACCGTGTTCGAGCAGCAGCCAACCACCGGCCGACAGGTGATCCGGCGCCTGGGCGATGATCACTCGCAGGTCATCCAGGCCATCCTGCCCCGCCACCAGGGCACTGCTGGGCTCGAAGCGTACATCGCCTGCGACCAGATGCGGGTCGTCGGCAGCGATGTAAGGGGGGTTGCTCAGGATCAAGTCGAAGCGCTCGCCAGCCACGGCGTCATACCAGTGGCTCAGGTGTACCTGGGCATTGGCCAGGCCAAGGCGATCACGGTTGCGCTCGGCCAGGGCCACGGCTTCGGGCACGCGGTCCAGTGCCGTTACCTGCCAGGCCGGGCACTCGCTGGCCAGGGCCAGGGCAATGGCGCCGGTGCCAGTGCCCAGGTCAAGCACCCGCGCAGGTCGCATGGGCAGCAGCTCCAGCGCCGCTTCTACCAGCAACTCGGTTTCCGGACGTGGGATCAGGGTGTGCGGCGCGACTTCAAGATCGAGCTTCCAAAAACCCTGCTGGCCCAGGATGTAGGCCACCGGCTCACCGGCTCGGCGACGCGCCAGGTAGCCGGCGAACGTCTCGGCGGCCTCGCTGCTGACGATGCGCTCGGGCCAGGTGTGCAGATAACTGCGCGACTTGCCCAGGGCAGCGGCGAGCAACAGCTCGACGTCCAGGCGCTCGGTCGGGGAATCCGGCAACTGCGCGTCGCGCAGCAGGCTGGCGATGATGGTCATTCAATCCCCCAGGGCGGCCAACTGATCGGCCTGGTATTCGGCGAGCAAGGGTTCGATGACCGCATCGACGCCCCCGGCCAGAATGTCATCCAGGGAGTACAGGGTCAGGTTGATGCGATGATCGGTCACCCGGCCCTGTGGATAATTGTAGGTGCGGATACGCTCGGAGCGATCGCCCGAACCCACCAGCAGCTTGCGCTCGGTGGCAATGGCGTTTTGCGCGGCGCTGGTCTGCATGTCATTGAGCTTGGCCGACAGCCAGGACATGGCCCGGGCACGGTTCTTGTGCTGCGACCGCTCCTCCTGGCATTCGACCACGATGCCGGTAGGCAGGTGGGTGATGCGAATCGCCGAGTCGGTCTTGTTGACGTGCTGACCACCGGCGCCCGAGGCGCGGTAGGTATCGATACGCAGGTCGGCCGGGTTGATCTCGATCGCGACCTGTTCGTCCGGCTCCGGCAAGACCGCCACGGTGCAGGCGGAGGTGTGGATACGCCCTTGCGATTCGGTCTCCGGCACGCGCTGCACGCGGTGCGCGCCGGACTCGAACTTGAGCTTGCCGTAGACACTGTCACCTTCGACCCGGGCGATGATCTCCTTGTAGCCGCCGTGCTCACCTTCGTTCTCGGAGAGAATCTCCAGACGCCAGCCACGTTTTTCGGCGTAACGCGAATACATGCGGAACAAGTCGCCCGAGAAGATCGCCGCCTCGTCACCACCGGTACCGGCGCGGATCTCGAGGAATACGTTGCGCCCGTCGTTGGGATCCTTGGGCAGCAACATACGTTGCAACCGGGCCTCCAGGCCGACCAGTTGCTCCTTGGCCTCACGCACTTCCTCGACGGCCATCTCGCGCAGGTCCGGGTCACTGTCCTTGAGCAGCGCCTGGGCGCCGGCCAGATCGTCCTGGACCTTTCGCCACTCCTTATAGGCGTCGATTACTGGCTCGACTTCGGCGTATTCACGCGAATACGCGCGGAAACGGGTCTGGTCGGAAATGACCTCGGCATCGCCCAAGAGCGCGGTGAGTTCTTCGAAGCGGTCCTGGAGCGTGTCCAGTTTATTGAGCAGCGACGCTTTCATTGCGGGGTTTTGTCCGTCGAGCCCTCGTTGAGGGCAAAGAGTTCCTGGGCCATGGCCAGCGCATCGAGGCGGCCTTCGGCGGAGAGCTTTTTCAATTGCACGCTGGGCGCATGCAGCAATTTGTTGGTCAGGCCACGGGCCAGTTGGGCCAGTACCTCTTCGGGATTGCCGCCATTGGCCAGCAGGCGCTGGGCCTTTTGCAGTTCTTCGTCGCGCAGGCGCTCGCTTTGCTGGCGATAGGCCTTGAGCACATCCACCGCGGCCAGCTCGCGCAGGCGCGCCATGAAGTCTTCGGCACCGACCGACACCAGCTCCTCGGCGGCCTGGGCCGCGCCTTGGCGGCTCTTGAGGTTTTCCGCGACGACGTCATGCAGGTCATCGACCGTATAAAGGTAGACGTCATCAAGCTCGCCAACCTGCGCTTCGATGTCCCTTGGCACAGCGATATCGACCATGAAGATCGGCTTGTGCCGACGCTGCTTCAGGGCGCTTTCCACCGCGCCCTTGCCGAGGATCGGCAACTGGCTGGCGGTGGAACTGATGACGATGTCGCTGTTGGCCAGCTCCTGAGGGATGTCCGAGAGCAGCACCGCATGGGCACCGAACTGTTCGGCCAGGATGCTGGCGCGCTCCAGGGTACGGTTGGCCACGACGATACGCCGTACACCCTGCTCATGAAGGTGGCGGGCGACCAGGGTGATGGTCTCGCCAGCGCCGATCAGCAGCGCCTGGCTGCGACCCAGGTCGCTGAAAATCTGCTTGGCCAGGCTGACAGCGGCGAAGGCTACGGAAACCGGGTTCTCGCCGATGGCGGTGTCGGTGCGCACCTGCTTGGCGGCGCTGAACGTGGCCTGGAACAGGCGCCCGAGCAGCGGGCCGATAGTCCCGGCCTCGCGGGCCACGGCGTAGGCCGACTTCATCTGGCCGAGAATCTGTGGCTCGCCCAGCACCAGCGAATCCAGGCCCGAGGCCACGCGCATCATGTGCTTGACCGCATCATGCTCTTCGTGGATATAGGCGCTGGCACGCAGCTCTTCGAGGTTGAGCTGATGATACTCAGCCAGCCACTGCAGCACGGCGTCGGCGGCCAGGTGGTCCTGTTCGATATAGAGTTCACTGCGGTTGCAAGTCGACAGGATCGCCGCCTCACGGCTGGCGGTCAGTCGGCAAAGCTGCTGCAGGGCATCGACCAGCTGCTCTGGCGTAAACGCCACGCGCTCGCGTACGTCTACCGAGGCAGTCTTATGGTTGATACCAAGTGCAAGAAAGGCCATGCAAGGTCGCTGGTTGAGACGAGAAGCCGATAATTGTCCTACTTCGCAGGTTTCAGAACAACCACCGTTCGCTATTGTCGCGATACCCGAGGGCTATCGACGGTGGCGGGCCGTTGCGCCGGCCAGACGCTACGAGCACATACAGTGACTGACAGCCCTCGCTCTCACCCTATCGGCTTTGGCTTTTTGGTGCACGATGGCCCAAACACCGCCGGTGGGCATTTACAGCGTGTGAATATCCGTTCCCTGCGCCGACGCAGACTCACCTTTTCGCACTTACGGCGACCTCCTTTTTGTCTTGGCAAAAAGGAGGCAAAAACCGCTTGCTCCTGCATCCGGCCCCTCCGCTCCGGCGCCTTACTGGGCTTCGCGGCCTCCGACTTGCTTCGCGGCCTCCGACTTGCTGCGCAAGTCTCCATCTCGCAACTTCGGCTGACGCCGAAGGGCGCTGCGCGCCTGCCCCTACAGGCACCTGCACTCGGCCTCCTGAAGTCGCGATTGCCGGCGCCTGAACTAATTTGTGCAATTAAAAGCAAAAGCGGGATTGGGATTTTGGTCCGGTGATTTCGAAAGTCCAGAACAACCCGCTCATAGAATGGTCCGAACAATCCGAAACCTCGCAACCACGACCTTCGCAGGTGGGTTTGCCATCGCGCTTGTGTCATCATGCTCCGACCGCCGGTATCCAAAGCCTTCTTTATGAACAAGTCCTACGCATTGTTGCTTGCCCTCGCCCTGCTCCAGGGCTGCCAAAGCCTGGCCCCGCAGAAGAACGAGGCCGCGTCGCCCGTTGCCGTGGCAGGCAAAGGCGCACCGGAAAAGCCTGTGGTGTACGGCTCGTTCAAGGAGGAAACACTCTATAGCCTGCTGGTGGCGGAACTGGCCGGGCAACGCAACCGTTTCGACATCGCCCTGGCCAACTATGTCGACCAGGCCGAGAAGACCCAGGACCCGGCCGTTTCCGAGCGCGCCTACCGCATCGCCGAATACCTCGGTGCCGACGAGCCTGCGCTGGACACCGCGATGATCTGGGCGCGCAACGATGCGCAGAACCTCGATGCCCAACGCGCCGCCGCCATTCAGCTGGCGCGCGCCGGACGCTACGACGAGTCCATGGCATACATGGAGAAGGTCCTCCAGGGCCAGGGCGACACCCATTTCGACTTCCTCGCGCTGTCCGCAGCCGAAACCGACCAGAACACCCGCGACGGCCTGCTGCAAAGCTTCGACCGTCTGCTGATCAAATATCCGGACAACGGCCAGTTGGTGTTTGGCAAAGCACTGCTGCTGAACCAGGATGGCAAGACCGAGCAAGCCCTCGAACTACTCGAATCGCACCCGCCGCAAAACGGCGAAGTCGCCCCGGTATTGCTGCGCGCCCGCCTGCTGCAGGGCCTGGACCGTGGCTCGGAGGCTTTGCCACTGCTGCGCGGGGCGATTCGCGACAATCCGGACGACAAGCGCCTGCGCCTGACCTACGCCCGCACCCTGGTCGAGCAGGACCGCATGGCAGACGCCAAGGCCGAATTCGAGAGTCTGCTTCAGCAATACCCTGAAGATGACGAACTGCGCTATTCGCTCGCCCTGGTCTGCCTGGAAACCAAGAGCTGGGACGAGGCCGAGGGGTATCTGCAGGAGCTGGTCGAACGCGACAGCAATGTCGACGCCGCACACCTGAACCTGGGCCGCCTGCGCGAAGAGCGCGGCGATCCCGAGGCCGCCCTGCGTGAATACGCCCTGGTAGGCCCTGGCCCCGACTACCTGCCCGCACAATTGCGCCAGGCCGACATCCTCATTGCCAACGGGCGTGCCAGCGAGGCGTCGCGCCTGCTCGGCGAAGCCCGCGAGGCCCAGCCGGACTACGCCATCCAGTTGTACCTGATCGAGGCGGAAAGCTACGGCAACAACGGCAAGGAGGCCCAGGCCGAACAAGTCCTGGCCCAGGCGATCAAGCGCTACCCGGATGACCTCAACCTGCTCTATACCCGCGCCATGCTGGCGGAGAAGCGCGATGACCTGGGGCAAATGGAAAAAGACCTGCGCGCCATCATCCAGCGCGAGCCGGAAAACGCCATGGCCCTGAACGCGCTCGGCTACACCCTTGCCGACCGCACCACCCGCTACGCCGAAGCCAAGGCGCTGATCGAAAAAGCCCACCAGCTCACCCCGGACGACCCAGCCGTGCTCGACAGCCTGGGCTGGGTCAACTACCGCATGGGCAACCTCGACGAAGCCGAACGCCTGCTGCGCCAGGCCTTGGAGCGCTTCCCCGACCACGAAGTGGCAGCCCACTTGGGTGAAGTCCTCTGGGCCAATGGCAAACGCCGCGAAGCCCGCCAGGTCTGGGCCAAGGCCTTCGAGGGCCAACCCGACAGCCAAATCTTGCGCAAGACTCTCCTGCGCCTGACCGGATCAGAGACCCTGTAAACCATGTTCCTGCGTCATTGCATCACCTTTACCCTGATCGCCCTGCTGGCCGGCTGCGCCGGATTCGGTAGCCGTGAATCCTTGCAAGGCCACGGCGACCCACAGTTGTGGCGCGCCCATAAAGAGCAGTTGAGCACCCTCGACGGCTGGCAGATCAACGGCAAGGTCGGCATTCGCGCCCCCCGTGACTCGGGCAGCGGCACCTTGTTCTGGCTGCAACGCCAGGACTACTACGACATCCGCCTGGCCGGCCCCCTGGGTCGCGGGGCGGCACGCCTGACCGGACGCCCCGGCGGCGTGGTGCTGGAAGTGGCCAACCAGGGCCGCTACGAAGCACCAAGCCCCGAGGCGCTGCTCGAAGAACAACTGGGCTGGCAACTGCCGGTCTCGCACCTGGTCTGGTGGGTCCGTGGCCTGCCTGCCCCCGACAGCAAGAGCCAGTTGACCCTGGACGGCGACAGCCGCCTGGCCAGCCTGACCCAGGATGGCTGGCAGGTGCAGTACCTGAGCTACACCCAACAGAACGGCTACTGGCTACCTGAGCGCCTGAAGCTGCACGGCCAGGACCTGGACGTTACCCTGGTGGTCAAGGACTGGCAGCCACGCCAGCTGGGGCATTGATCAATGGCCATGCTCACCCTTCCCGCCCCGGCCAAGCTCAACCTGTGGCTGCATATCATCGGTCGCCGCCCCGACGGTTACCACGAGCTGGAAACCGTCTTCCAGTTTCTCGACCATGCCGACCAGCTGCACTACAGCCTGCGTGACGATGGCCAGATCCACCTGCGCACCGACATCGCCGGCGTGCCCCACGACAGCAATCTGATCGTGAAGGCTGCACGCCAACTGCAACACCAATCGGGCTGCACGCTCGGCGTCGACATCTGGCTGGACAAGATCCTACCCATGGGCGGCGGCATCGGTGGCGGCAGCTCCAACGCCGCAACCACCCTGCTGGCGCTCAATCATCTGTGGCAACTGGGCTGGGACGAAGACCGCCTGGCCGACCTGGGCCTGGGGCTTGGCGCCGATGTGCCGGTGTTCGTCCGCGGCCACGCCGCCTTCGCCCAAGGCGTGGGTGAGCAACTGACCCCGGTGGACCCCGAAGAGCCCTGGTACGTCGTACTGGTGCCGCAAGTGTCTGTCAGCACAGCGGAAATTTTTTCGCATCCAGAGTTGACACGCAATTCCCTCCCCCTTAAGATGCGCCCCGTTCCCGAGGGAAACAGTCGAAATGACTGCCAACCGGTGGTAGAGCAAAGTTATCCAGCAGTTCGCAATGCATTGAATTTGCTGGGCAAATACACTGAAGCTCGTCTAACCGGCACTGGAAGTTGTGTGTTTGGGGCCTTCCCAAGCAAAGCCGAAGCTGATAAAGTTCTGGCCCTTCTTTCAGAGGCCCAAACAGGGTTTGTGGCAAAGGGAAGCAACATTTCGATGTTGCATCGCAAGCTGCAGAGCCTGCTCTAGAAGTCGAGTATTCGGTACTCGCAGCAACAGATACAGGGGCGTCGCCAAGCGGTAAGGCAGCAGGTTTTGATCCTGCCATGCGTTGGTTCGAATCCAGCCGCCCCTGCCATTTTCCTTATACTCATCCAGGTTACCCTCAGCCTTCAGGTACTGCGCGTGTCCAAGATGATGGTCTTCACGGGGAATGCCAACCCCGATCTGGCTCGGCGTGTCGTACGTCAGCTGCATATTCCACTGGGTGATGTTTCTGTCGGTAAATTCTCCGACGGCGAAATCAGTGCTGAGATCAATGAGAATGTTCGTGGTAAGGACGTTTTCATCATTCAGCCAACCTGTGCCCCTACCAACGACAATCTGATGGAACTGGTAGTGATGGCCGACGCCTTCCGCCGCTCCTCAGCGTCACGAATCACTGCCGTGATTCCTTACTTCGGATACGCCCGCCAGGACCGCCGTCCGCGTTCGGCACGTGTAGCCATCAGCGCCAAAGTCGTCGCTGACATGCTCACTGTCGTGGGTATCGACCGTGTACTCACCGTCGACCTGCACGCTGACCAGATCCAGGGCTTCTTCGATATTCCCGTCGACAACATCTACGGCTCGCCCGTACTGGTCGACGACATCGAAGACCAGCGTTTCGAGAACCTGATGATCGTCTCCCCGGACATCGGTGGTGTCGTGCGCGCACGTGCCGTCGCCAAGTCCCTGGGTGTCGACCTGGGTATCATCGACAAGCGCCGTGAAAAGGCCAATCACTCCGAAGTGATGCACATCATCGGCGACGTCGAAGGACGCACCTGCATCCTGGTAGACGACATGGTCGATACCGCCGGCACCCTGTGCAACGCGGCCAAGGCCCTGAAAGACCACGGCGCTGCCAAGGTCTATGCCTACTGCACGCACCCGGTACTGTCGGGTCGTGCGATCGAGAACATCGAGAAGTCCGTGCTGGACGAGCTGGTGGTGACCAACACCATCCCGCTGTCCGCCGCTGCTCAAGCCTGTGACCGTATCCGCCAGCTGGATATCGCACCGGTTGTCGCTGAAGCGGTTCGCCGTATCAGCAACGAAGAATCGATCAGCGCGATGTTCCGCTAAGCGGAACGCTCGCTGACGAAAAGCGCCCCGCCCCGGCACCTTGTCGGGGCGGGGCTTTTTTGCCAATCCTGATGGCGCTGGTCGCAAACGCCATACGGGAGGCTATTTTGGAGATACAAAATGACCGATTTCATCCTGAACGCCCAAGCGCGTACTGACCTGGGGAAAGGTGCGAGCCGCCGCCTGCGTCATTCCGCCAACATCCCAGCCGTTGTCTACGGTGGTGGCAAAGAAGCCCAATCCCTGACCATCCTGGCCAAGGAAATCACCAAGCTGTTCGATAACGAAGCTGCCTTCAGCCACGTTCTGGAACTGAACGTTGACGGCACCAAGCAGAACGTCGTCGTCAAGGCCCTGCAGCGTCACCCAGCCAAAGGCTTCATCATGCACGCCGACTTCGTTCGCGTCGTTGCTGGCCAGAAGCTGACCGCCAAGGTACCGGTTCACTTCATCAACGAAGAAGCCCCGGTCAAGAAAGGCGGCGAGATCTCCCACGTAGAAGCCGAGATCGAAGTTTCCTGCGAAGCCAAAGACCTGCCTGAGTTCATCGAAGTCGACCTGGCCAAGGCTGAAATCGGCACCATCATCCACCTGTCGGACCTGAAAGCTCCGAAAGGCGTAGAGTTCGTCGCTCTGGCCCACGGTGATGACAAAGCTGTTGCCAACGTCCACGCCCCGCGCGTAGCCGCTGACGCTGCTGAAGGCGCTGCCGAGTAATCCACTCGCACGCCGGCGTTGATCGGGTTACAGTGCCGCGCGCACCGTGACCCACCAACTCCAAGGAAGAGCCCCTGACGTGACCGCCATCCAGTTGATCGTCGGCCTGGGTAACCCCGGCCCCGAATACGAACAGACCCGGCATAACGCAGGGGCTCTTTTCGTTGAACGCCTCGCCAGCGCCCAGCGTGTATCGCTGAACGCTGACCGCAAGTATTTCGGCCTGACGGCTAAGTTCAGCCATCAGGGCCAAGACGTTCGTCTGCTCATTCCCACCACCTACATGAACCGCAGCGGCCAGTCCGTCGCGGCATTGGCCAATTTCTTCCGGATCCCACCGGCGGCCATCCTGGTGGCGCATGACGAACTCGACCTGCCCCCGGGCGTCGCCAAACTCAAGAAAGGCGGCGGCCATGGTGGGCACAACGGCCTGCGCGACATCATCGCGCAGCTCGGCAACCAGAACGACTTCCATCGCCTGCGGCTCGGCATCGGCCACCCGGGTGACGCCAAACTGGTCTCCAACTTCGTCCTGGGCCGCGCACCGCGCGCCGAGCAGGAGAAGCTCGACGCCAGCATCGATTTTGCCCTCGGCGTGATGCCGGACGTGCTCGCCGGCGATTTCGCCAAGGCGATGCGCGAACTGCACAGCCAGAAGGCCTGATTTCCTAGAGAGGGGAATTCCCATGGGTTTCAATTGCGGCATCGTCGGCCTGCCCAACGTCGGCAAGTCCACCCTGTTCAACGCCCTGACCAAGTCCGGTATCGCGGCGGAGAACTTCCCCTTCTGCACCATCGAGCCGAACAGCGGCATCGTGCCGATGCCCGATGCACGCCTCGACGCCCTGGCCGAGATCGTCAAGCCTGAGCGTGTGATCCCGACCACCATGGAATTCGTCGACATCGCCGGCCTCGTCGCCGGTGCCTCGAAGGGCGAAGGCCTGGGCAACAAGTTCCTCGCCAACATCCGCGAGACCGACGCCATCGCCCACGTGGTGCGCTGCTTCGAAGACGAGAACGTGATCCACGTCTCCAACAGCGTCGACCCCAAGCGTGACATCGAGATCATCGACCTGGAACTGATCTTCGCCGACCTGGACAGCTGCGAGAAGCAACTGCAGAAGGTCGCGCGCAACGCCAAGGGCGGTGACAAGGAAGCCCTGGCCCAGAAAGCCCTGCTGGAAAAGCTCATTGCCCACTTCACCGATGGCAAGCCTGCGCGCAGCCTGATGAAGAACATGAGCGTCGAGGAAAAGGCCGTGATCCGCGGCTTCCACCTGCTGACCAGCAAGCCGGTGATGTACATCGCCAACGTGGCCGAGGACGGCTTCGAGAACAACCCGCACCTGGATGTGGTCAAGGCCATCGCCGAGGAAGAAGGCGCGGTCGTGGTGCCAGTGTGCAACAAGATCGAGGCCGAGATCGCTGAGCTTGAAGAAGGCGAGGAGAAGGACATGTTCCTAGAGGCCCTGGGCCTGGAAGAGCCTGGCCTGAACCGCGTGATCCGCGCCGGCTACGCCCTGCTCAACCTGCAGACCTACTTCACCGCGGGTGTGAAGGAAGTCCGCGCCTGGACCGTACGTGTCGGTGCCACTGCGCCGCAAGCCGCCGCCGTGATCCACACCGACTTCGAGAAAGGCTTCATCCGCGCCGAAGTCGTGGCCTATGACGACTTCATCCAGTACAAGGGTGAAGGCGGCGCCAAGGAAGCCGGCAAATGGCGTCTGGAAGGCAAGGACTACATCGTCAAGGACGGTGACGTGATGCACTTCCGCTTCAACGTCTGATCCTGCCCGGTCAACGACAAACCCCTTGAGGCTCGCCGCCTCAAGGGGTTTGTTGCATCAGGCCTTCGGCTTCCTGCTCGAACGCCTCTACCAAAAAGTCGATCAGCTTGCGCACCGCAGGCATCACCCCGCGTCGTGACGGGAACAGCGCAACGATCTCGCCCTTGCGTGGGGTCCAGTCTTCCAAGGCATGCACCAGGCGCCCGGCCGCCAGGTCGTCGCGCACCAGTTCCTCGGGGAGCAACACCACACCGACACCTGCCAACGCACCCTGGCGCAGCACCGCGACATCGTCCGACACCAGGCGGGGCCGGTAGCGAATCGACGCCACGGCACCGTCCGGCCCGTCCAGGTCCCAGGTGTACTCCTGCACATTGGCGCCCCAGCCCAGGCTCGGCAGTTCGAACAGGTCGGAGGGGCGCAGCGGTTGCTCATGTCCGATCAGCAGCCTGGGGGCGACCACCAAGCATTGGCGACTATGGGCCAGCTTGCGCATCACCAGCTCGCTGCTCTCCAGTGGTCGATGGCGCACGCTCAGGACCAGGTCGAAGCCCTCGCCGATGACATCGACCCGCCGGTTGTAGCTTTTGACCAGCAGTTCCACCACCGGACATTCGGCCATGAAACGCGCCAGCATCGGCGCCAGGCGCGCGTCCAGCAGCGAGGTGCTGCAGGCCAGGCGAATGATGCCGCTGGGCACCGCACGGCTGCGCTCAATCGCGTCTTCGGCGGCATAGGCCCGGTCCATCATCGATACACAGTGATGGTAGTACTCCAGGCCCACCTCGGTGACGGCGAACTGGCGGGTGGAGCGCTGGATAAGACGCACGCCCAGGCGCTCCTCGAGCAGGGCAACACGCCGGCTCAGGCGCGACTTGGGCAAGCCGAGGACGCGGCCGGCGGGGGCGAAGCCACCGTGCTCCACCACCTTGGTGTACAGGTACAAATCATTCAGATCGAACATGCGACAGACTCACCCACCCTCATTCCACAATGGTGACCGTCGCCGTGGTCCCGGCGCGCAACGGTGGTGCGTCGGCGCTGTGCTCCAGACGCAGGCGCACCGGGATCCGCTGGGCAAGCTTGACCCAGGTATAGCTCGGGTTGACGTTGGCCAGCAGGCGGTTGCCCGGCTGGTTCTCGCGGTCGGTGATGGCGTAGGCGATGCTTTCCACCGTGCCCTCCAGCACCTCGCCGCTCATCAGGGCGATGCGCGCGCGGCTGCCCACCTTGATCTTCGGCAGCTTGGTTTCCTCGAAGTAACCACTGACGTGGAACGAACTGCTGTCGACCAACGCCAACAGCGGCGTGCCCGATTGGGCGAAATCCCCCTGCCGGGTCAGCAGGTTGGTCACGTAGCCGCTGACCGGCGCGGTAACCCGGGTGCGCTCCAGGTCCAGGTGAGCCTGCTTCAATGTGGCCTCGGCGAGCTGCACGTTGGCCTGTGCCAAGCCTAGGTTGGACTGCTCGCGTAAAAGATCGGCCTGGGCCACGGCCACGTCCGTGCCGGACTTCTCCCACTCCTCGGCGGAAATCGCCGACAGGGACTGAAGCCTGCGCCGGCGCTGCTCCTCGCTGCGCCGTTGCCTGAGCAGGGCTTCGTTGGCGACGATCGACGCCTTGGACTGCCCCAGTGCGGCGCGAGCGACTTCGACCGCGCGCTCGGCATGCAGGACAGCGAGTTCGTAACGGGCGGGGTCGATCTGCAGCAGCAGGTCGCCTTGCTTGACGAACTGGTTGTCATGGATCGGCAGTTCGATGATGCGACCGGCCACCTCGGCCGACAGGGTCACCACATCCGCCCGCACCCGGGCGTCGCGGGTCCAGGGCGCGCGGGTATAGTAGTCCCAGGCAAACCAGCCCAGCACCAGGGCAAGGGCCAGCACGGCCAAGGTCAGCGCCTTGGAAAATACAGGTTTCAAGGCAGGCATCTTCAGACACTCACTCCCATCGATAACACCAGTGCCGCGCAAATCGCGGCATACAGAGCGCCCTGGAACAAAGCGGGATGCCACACCAGCGCCAGCACCCCGACCCGACGCAGCAAGGCGTCAGCAAGCAGAAACAACGGCAAGCCAAGCAACAGCGCCTGGGCGATCGGCGGCAGATAGACACCGCCGAACTCGAAATCAATGGGCATAGGCGCCCTCCTCTTCAGGCTGCGTGGCCGGCGCCAGTACCTGGCGGTAGCGCTGGAGCAACTGGCCGGCGATCGCCAGCGCGACCCGCAGGATGAGCAACTGACGCAGCGCCTCCCGGCCCGCCTCGAAATGCGCTTGATGCAGGGCATCCAGGGTTTCACCAAGCGCTTCGAGCTCGTGCAGCAGTGCATCCACGTCCACCCGACGACGCGCACCGATGAAGTCCGCCATCTCTTGCAACCCTAGGCGCAATCGCGCCTTTACGCCTTCCGGCAAGGTCTCGCTGGTGACGCACTGGGCCTGAGCCTTGGCCAGGACGATGGCCAACGCCGGGCACACCAGGTTGCACTCGAACAACTCCCGCGAATGCGCATCGCTGGTGGCCGGCAGCAGGCCGATCATGGCCGAGAGCCGGTCGAGCATGCGGCTCTCGAAATCGAACTGGCGCACCAGGCTGGAGGGTGCGGTCACCTGCTGGTACACATCCTCCCGGCTCAGGCGAAACAGGCGAGCCATGCGCCTTTGCGGGTTGAACGGGAAGACCAGGGCAAACACCACCATCGCCAGCAGCCCCCCGGCCAGGTAGGCCCCAGCGAACTCGAACCATTGGATGGCGCTGTTGTGGTAGGCCCCGACGTTCTGCGGGCCGATCATCAGCAGGCCCACCAAGCCGATGCCCATGCCGATCCCCGCGGTCATGGGGTTGGCCAGGCCGACGGCGGCCAGGTAGAGCAAGGGCGTCAGGCACAGGGCGAGCATTTCGAAATCAGTGAAGATCGGCAGCAGGCCGAACTGATAGACCGCCGACAGCACCAGCGCCACCAGCAAACCGCGGTTGTAGTTCTGACTGGCCAGCAGCGGTCGAGGCAAAGTGGCCATCAGCGAGCACATGACGCCGATCAGGATCACCCCGGAGCGGGCGCCGTCCCAGGCCGTCTCAATCCACAGCCACCCGGCCAGGAACAACGCCAGGAAGGCCCGCGCGGCGTTCATGCCGGCCAGGCGAAAATCCAGATGCAGGGCACTGCCCCGCCCTTGGGCGTGGGGGCAGCTGGCAGCCCTGCCCTGCTGGATCGCCTCGTTCAGCTCGATCAACTCGTTCAGTTGTTGCAACAGACGCGCCTGCTCCCAACGCAGGGCCCAGGCCAGTGAACGCAGACGCGGTGGCAATGGCTCGCTGAGAAACTCCGCACGATCGGCGGCCTGCTCGAAGCGCTGGTGCAGGCGGTGTATGGCCTGACGACGCTGCGCCGACAACGCCACGCCCTCACTGGCCAGGGCATCGAGGCTGTCCAGCTCATCGTTGCGCAGCAGTTGGATGTCGGACGGCAGTGGCCCTTGCCAGTGCTGCTTGATCAGCTCACGTTGCTGTCGCAACACCAACAGGCGCGACACCAGCAGCACCAGCTGGTTGGCCAGCAGTTGCACCAGACCATCGGCGCTGCGCAGGTGCGGGGCATCGAAATACAGATGTCGGCGCAGGCCTTCCAGCGCGCTGACCTGAGCGATCAACTGGGCCTGGCGCTGGTTGAAGGCGGCTTCGTCTTCCTCGGTCCTGATGACCTCAGCGGCATGCCGAGCGATCAGCTTGACCAGGCTGTCGACCTGGGCGAAGTAACCTTGGGCAACCGCCTGCGGACGCGCTGTCAGCAGGCTGACCACGGCTACACAGGCCACTGCCAGCAGGGTTTCGGTCAGGCGCGTGATGGCCAGCAGCAGGATGCCGTCCGGCTCTGGCACCGCCAGCATCGCCACCACCACGGCGGTGAAACCACTGAGGACGAAGGCATGGGAGTCGGTATAGCGCAGCAGCGTGCCCCCTGCCGTGCAGAACGCCAGCCACAGGGCCAGGCAAACGATGAAGGGCATCGGTGCCTGGGGGAACAGCGCCATCAGCACCACCGCCACCGCCGCCCCTGCCGCCGTGCCTATCACCTGCGCGAAGCTGCGCTTGAGGGTCATGCCGGCCAAGGGCAGGCTGATGATGATCACGGTCATCAGCGCCCACTTGGGCTGTTCCAGATCGAAGATGAACGCCAGGTACAGGCACAACAGGCCGGCGACGATGGTGCGCAAGGTGAAGAGCAAAACCCCGCGCCCGGGATTGAGGGCCAGTTTGAAATAGCCAATCAGTGGACCCATCCGGTACCTCTGGACACAGACGGGGAGCCCTACCTTAGGCGCTGTAGCCCCTAAGGCACGGCTCCCACGCCGGATTACTTCGTCAGCGTGCTGAAGCTGGTCATCAGGTTACGGTAGTCCGGGATGTGGTTGGAGAACAGCGTGCCCAGGCCTTCGATGTCGTTGCGCCAGTCGCGATGCAGCTCGCAGGCCACACCGAACCAGGTCATCAACTGCGCACCGGCCGCCTCCATGCGGCGCCAGGCCGAATCACGGGTCAGTTCGTTGAAGGTGCCGGAGGCATCGGTGACCACGAACACATCGAAGCCTTCCTCCAGGGCCGACAGCGCCGGGAAGGCCACGCACACCTCGGTCACCACGCCGGCAATGATCAGTTGCTTCTTGCCGGTGGCCTTCACCGCCTTGACGAAGTCTTCGTTGTCCCAGGCGTTGATGTTGCCGGGGCGTGCGATGTAGGGCGCATCCGGGAACTGCGCCTTGAGTTCGGGCACCAGCGGGCCGTTGGGGCCGTTTTCGAAGCTGGTGGTGAGGATGGTCGGCAGCTTGAAGTACTTGGCCAGGTCCGAGAGGGCCAGCACGTTGTTCTTGAAGCGGTCCGGTTCGATATCACGCACCAGGGAGAGCAGACCCGTCTGGTGGTCGACCAGCAAGACAGCGGCGTCGTTCTTGTCCAGACGCTTGTATTGGAAAGCCATGGTAATGCTCCTTTCTTCGGTGGGATTTTTAGACGTACGCAATCCAGTTGTCGCCTGCCCACAATTGATGTGCGGGACTATCAGCGTAGGCAACACCGGCCATGCCAAGCGACCGTCAGTCGGCTCGATTCGGCGGTCGGCGCGCCCTGTGAAAAAACAATAGACACAACGTTAGTCCGACGAGTGGACAGTCGCTAGATACCCAAATCGGACCTCAGCGTTCCATTGGGTGAACACTGAGCCCCTGCCTTGCGAGCGGGCTATTTCACATCTTTACTCGTTCTAGACAGGCCCAGGCCCCCTGAAGGAGCGCCAGCACCGCGATGAAAGAACAGCTCGCCCTACTGGCCAGGCAGTGCATTTCGCCGTCGGTCCGCTTCGAGATCAGGGCCGCGTCGGCCAGGCTCAAGGACCTGGCCAGCCGCGCCTGCCTGTGGCGCTGGGAGCGCAGCCGCTTCAAACCCGACCAACAGAGCAGTCACGAGGTGATCTACCTGGGCCGCAAAGCCCACCGCGACCTGGCCAAGTTGCTGATGGGGGCGACCACGCCGGCCAGCGCGACCAGCGATGCCGTGGTACTGGCCAGCGAAGTGCCGGTGCCCGGTGCCCTGCAGGTGCCGCACTTTCTGAGCGCCGTGGTGCCACTAGGGCGCTCCCTGGACAGCATCGTCGCCACCTACAACAGCGAGCTGCGACGCAGCCTGCGCAAGCACCGGCCGCGCTATCACATGCGCCCGGCAGTCACCGACGAAGAAATAGCCCATGCCGACACGACGATGCTGCAACCCTACGCCAAGGCCCGCCATGGGGCGTCCGCCTCACAGATTGCCACTGCCGAGGTCTTCAGGCTCGCCAAGTCCGCAGGCCGACTGGACCTGATCCTGCGGGACGAGGAAGTGGTGGCCTGCCACCTGGGGTGCGTCATCACCCGCGCCGGCAAGCGCTACTGGAGCACCATCCGCTTCGGCTACCCCGAATCGGTCTTCGCCGATGCCAAGCAACTGCGCGAGGTCAACTCGATCACCACCTTCATGGCGTTGGAGTGGGCGCTGGAAAACGGTTTCGACTACTACGACATCGGCTGCTGCCTGGCCCGCCCCGACGATGGGTTGCTGGAATGGAAAAGACGCCGCGGCGGCGACGTCGACACCTTGGGCAACCATGCCCACTTCTTTATCAGGCTCCCTCGCACCGGCTCGGAATGGTTCCTCTGGAGCACACCGCTGTTCGCGGTGGAAGATGGCCGGCTGACCCTGCACCTGGGCGTGCCCGAGGGGCCGAGCGACGAAGAGATCGCCAGCCGCTACCGGGAAATGGGCTTTGGCGGGTTGTCCAAGGTGTACCTGCATTGCACCCGGGCACCGAGCCCGTCGTTGATCGAGACCTTGCGCAGCCGCTACGCGCACCTGAACCCGATGCCGATGATCCAGACCCGCCTGACGCGCTAATACGCCTGCTTGCCGGTGAACGCCGAGAGCGTGCGCACGAGAATGATGAAGTCCAGCCACACCGACCAGTTGTTGATGTACTCGATGTCCGAATCGACCCGCTGGATCATCTGCCCCAGATCCTTGGTCTCCCCCCGGTAACCGCGCACCTGCGCCAGCCCTGTCATGCCAGGCTTGATATTGTTGCGCGCGAAGTAGTCGGCAATGTCCCGGGAATACTGAGTGTCGTGCTGGATGGCATGCGGACGTGGCCCTACCAGGGACATCTCGCCCATCAGTACATTGAACAGCTGCGGCAACTCGTCGAGGCTGGTGCGGCGAATGAACGCCCCGACCCGGGTCATGCGCGGGTCGTTCTTCTGCGCCTGCTGGAGCACCCCGGCTTCGGGCTGGTGCACGAACATGCTCCTGAACTTCCAGATGCGGAAGGTCTCGCCGCTCCAGCCCATGCGCTCCTGGCGGAAGAACACCGGCCCCGGGCTGTCGAGCTTGATCGCCACAGCGACGATGAGTAAGACCGGCGCGGCACACAGCAGAATCAATGCAGCCAGCAGTTTGTCTTCGAGATTCTTGAGGAACAGGCTGGTGCCGGTGAGCGGCGTTTCGGAAAGCGTGAGCACCGGGATACCGGCAATTTCGCGCACGCTGTGGTTGATCAACCGCAGCGAGAAGATGTCGGGAATCCAGTTGACCGAAACGCATTTGTCCAGCAGCCGCAAGTAAACATCGCGGATCAGTTGCGAGCCTTCCAGCGGCGTGACCAGGTAGACGGTCTTGATACCGTGACGCACCACGATGTCATCCAGATGGGAAATATCGCCCAGGATCACCGGGCCATCCTCGCCTTCCTGCGCGCCCACTTGCAGGTCCGTCTCGCCGATGTGCACGCAGCCGACGATCTTCTCGCCCAGCCAAGGGTTGTTGCTGATCTTCTTGTGAAGGAAGGTTGCCAGCTCACCAGAGCCGATGATCAAGGCGTTCTCATGGCTGTAGGGCAGCGTCAGGAACTTCACCTGGATTTCGCGTACCAGAAAATGCAGCAGCAACTGGATGAAATAGCCGATGACGAACAGCTCGCCCACCAGCAGGCGCGAATACTGCTCGCTCTGTTTGGTGAGAAAGGCCATGGCCACGAGAAAGCAGAACGTCACCGTCCAGGCCTTGAACAGCTTGAAAGCCTTGATCGACAGCCCCACGTTGCTGCGGTAGATGGCGTAGTGGTCATAGACCACCGCCAGGGCGCCGATCAGCAACAGCAGCATGATGACGTAATCGGGGGTGATGTAGCCGACGTGCAGGTAGATCAGGTACCAGGCGACCCCGGTCACCGCGATGCCGTCGAGCCCGGCCTGAATGGCGTTGCTGATGCTGCGTCTGCGCTGGAGTAGGGAACGGTTACTTCTGGGTTCGAAAACCATTGTTCGTCCTCACTGATGCCGAGAAACCACACGCTTTCCTACCAAGCCAAGAACAACCGTACTCATCCTGAAAAGACAAAGACCCGACGCGCACTCTGCGAGTGCCGCCTGGTCAATGACGTAGGAGATCGTCCCCGTGACTATCGATACCTGAATCACACGCCAATGCGCGGACTGCTCCCCAGGGCGATAGTGCGACCCGTTTGCCGAGGATCCTCGACACCTGGGTGCGTTTGATATCACTGTAGCAGTACTTTGGAACCGCGCCGGGGATTTACCCTCTTTGTGGCCGCTTCAGATGCGTGTCGCGCCCTTCGCGGGTAAACCCGCTCCCACACTGTCTGCGCCGAACCTGTGGGGTGAGTAAACACCCTATTGCAAGGCTTGCGCCGAACCTGTGGGAGCGGGTTCACCCGCGAAGCAGACACCGCTCCCTATCAGTGACCACGCGCTCGCGCATAGCTCAACGTACGCCAGAGAAACAACGGATTGCCGACCACATACCGGCTGAACAGCCGCCTGGGCTCACGCAGCAGTCGGAACAACCACTCGCAGCCCAAGCGCCGCATCCACCGCGGCGCTCGCGTCACCTTGTCGCCAAGAAAGTCCAGGATCGCCCCGCCGCACACCACCACACAGGGCACGCCGCTTTGCGCCAGCCGGGCGGCGACGGCCTCCTGCTTGGGCATGCCCATGCCCAGCACGATCAGCTCCGGCCGCTGCCGGTGCGCCAGGGCCATGTAGGTATCGACCTCGTCGAAACCATGGTGAACAGACGTCACCTGAACCCCGAAGCGGGCTTCGCTGCTGCGCGCTGCGTTGTCCAGAAAAGGCGCTTCGGTGCCCCAGAACGCCACGCGCCGCCCCCTGAAGGCCATCAGCAACTTGGGAATGAAGTCGGTGCCATTCATGTTCAACCCAGGCGCCACCCCCAGCCGGCGCAACAGGATCGCCATGCCCGAACCATCGCGCAACAGCACGTCCGCCGAAGCCAACGCCTGGTGATAAGCGCGGTCGCGGGTCACCAGGTTCATGGCATGGGCGTTGACGAAACCCAGCACCCGCTGCGCCCCAGGTGTGGATAACTGGGCCAGCAAGCGCTGCTCATCCTCTGCGTTTTCCACCACCCGCAGCTTGTCGACGATGGTGCTCCAGTGGCCTTGCCAGATCGATAGAGGCATCAGTTGCCATCCCGTTTGGAACGCACCCAGTCCACCTGGCGCTTGACCAGGAACCCCAGGTAGATGGGGATCTTCTTCGCCGCGTAGAGCGGCGCGTAGAGCAGCACCGAAAAGGCGATCAGCCCTCGGCAGAACCGGTACCAGGCCAGCAGGATGGCGATGCCCAGCAATACCACTGCGCAGCTCGCCAGCCAGGGGGCGGTGCTGACATCCAGCAGCAACCAGGCCAACCACGAAAGGCAGAAGACCCCGGCCAAGGCCAACACCAGCAAGGCCAGCGGTGGCACCATCAGGTCCAGCGCCAGGGCCAACAACGCACCGTTGCGACGGGCGAGGCTTTCGATCAACAACCGTGGCGCATCCTTGAGCAAGACGCCCAGGTGCCCGTGCTCCCAACGTCGGCGTTGCGCCCCCAGCCCTTCGTTGCTGACGGGAAACCAGCTGGTGACCATGGCATCGGGACAGAACAACGGCGCCTTGCCGATGCGGCACAGGTCCAGGCCCATCTTCAGGTCCTCGACCAAATGGCCGCTGGCAAGCTCCAGCGAGGCCAGGTCACGCCAGGTGAACGCCATGCCAGCGCCCATCAACTGACAAGGCAGGCCCAGCCGCGCCGAGCCGCGTGGACGCACCAGGTTCTTCACGCGCCAGGCGAATTCGGCCACGCGGGTCTTGAGCCCTGCGCCGTCAGGCGACTGCATCAGGTACAACGCCTGAAC
Organism: Pseudomonas sp. PKS; assembly: GCF_051913525.1. Taxonomy (NCBI): domain Bacteria; kingdom Pseudomonadati; phylum Pseudomonadota; class Gammaproteobacteria; order Pseudomonadales; family Pseudomonadaceae; genus Pseudomonas; species Pseudomonas sp. PKS. The sequence continues at coordinate 174,197 of NZ_JBEGDO010000004.1, forward strand.
CGGACGCCCGCTGTCGATGCAGCAGGTGGCAAGGCGCGTGAGCGCGCCCTCGCCCAGCTGGCAATCGGCATCGATCACGATGATCACCGGCGGTGGGTCGAACCCCAGGTAGCGCACCCCGAAGTCCAGCGCATAGCCCTTGCCCCGCGCCTGCGCATCGAAACGCTCGACCACCTCGGCACCTGCTGCCCGCGCAAGCGCCGCAGTGTCATCGGTGCAGTTGTCCGCCACCACCAGCAGCCGATCACCCTCGCACAACTGCGCGCGGATGCTGTCCAGCGTGGCGGTGATGATCGAGGCCTCATCATGGGCCGGCACCAGCACCGCCAAACGCGGACGCGGTACGCGGGCTGCCGGCGGCAGCCGCGCCGGCAGGCAGGCCATCAGCACCTCGATGAACAACACCAGCGTCGGCAACAGCACGAGCAACGCCAGCGCGCCCAGTATCGCCGCCGCGAGCCCTGTCATGCCGGAGCCCTGAACAGTGCGGCCAGCTTACCGGCCTCGGTATCGATGTCGTGGCGCTCCAGCACCCGCGCATATGCCGCCTCACCCATGCGCTGGAGCACCTCCACCGGTTGCGCCAGGCAGTCGGCCATGGCCTGCGCCAGTTCCTCCACGGCCCCGGCGCTGAACAACCAGCCGTTCTCACCCTGGCGGACCAGCTCGGGGATGCCCGCCACATAGGTCGTCAGAACAGGTCGGCGCAAGGCCATGGCCTCCATGATCACCACCGGCAGGCCCTCGGCGAAACTCGGCAACACCAGGGCGCGCGCCGCCAGGATCTCGGCACGCACCTGCGCGCTGCTGATCCAGCCGGTGATGCGCACCTGGGCCTGCAGGCCGTGCCGGGCGATCAGCGTCTCGATATCCGCCCGCATCTCGCCATCGCCCGCCAGCACCAGTTCAAAGGCCACGCCGCGCTCGGCGAGGCGGCGCGCCGCCTCGAGCAGCAACAGTTGCCCTTTCTGTTCGCACAACCGCCCCACGCACACCAGCCGTGGCACCGCCGGGGCCGGTACTGCCGGCACGTCGTGGAACATCCGCTCCAAGCCGCAATGCACCACCTTCACCTTGGCCCAATGCCCATGGGCCACCCAACGGAACAACTGGCTGCGCCCGTAGGAGCTGATTGCCGCGACGAACGCGGCGCGCCGGACCTTCTCGCCCAAGTGGAGAAACTGAGGTTTGTCGAACTCTTCCGGACCGTGCACGGTGAAGCTGTACGCCGGCCCGCCGAGGGCATTGGCCAGCATCACCACTTCGGTGGAGTTGGTGCCAAAGTGCGCATGCACATGCTCGCTGCCAAATGCCCGCAATCGCTGCAGCACCCAGCAGGCTTCAGCCAGGTAGACCACGTGGTAAGGCAATGGCCGGTCGGCGCGCCAGCCCAGGCGCAGGGCCAGCCAGAGTGCGGCGAAAAACCGTCGCGGGTCGGCCCGCAGCACCTGCAGCAGGGGTTTGATCAGGCCTCTGAGGCCGCCTTGCAGGACGTACTGGGTCTGGTCCCGCTCGGTCATGTCGTCGGCATCCAGCAACTGCGCATCCCAACCCCGCAAGGCCATGCGCTGGATGACGAAGCCCTGACGCTCCAGCGCCAGGATTTCACGGCGAATGAAGCTATGGCTGACCTTCGGGTACTGATTGACGAAATACGTAATGCGCATAGGGACCCGACTGAATGCGTGTTCGATTGATTATGGGTGCACTCCTGACTCAGGGTAGCCTGCCTCCTTCAAGCTCACCGATTGTTTACCCTGCAAGCGCAACGTGGCGTCCACCTGGGCGAACACATCGTCCAGCAGTCCATGACGGCGGCGGTACATCGCGCGCTTCTTGGGCGCGACATCGTCCAGGCTGCGCCGGGCCTCGTCGATCGGCATGACGTAGAAGTCCTGGCGCTGCGAAGGCAGCGCGCCGTGCTCCTGCCAGATGACGTCGTAGTTGGTCGGCAACTCCTGGACCTTTTGCGCGCCGAAGTAGGCATGGCGGTGATGCCGGTAACCATCGCCCACGGCGTAGAGCCGCGTGACGCCAAGGCGCGTGGCCAGGTGGCGGAGCACCTCGATCAACAGGCTGCGCGGGCGCAGCCCTTCGAAATCCTTGGTCAGTGTGCGGTAGATCGACAGCGACGTTTCGCTGTCGATGCCTTTGTGAATGCCCTGCACTGCGCCGATGAACACGCACAGCTCGCCATCCTCCAGGCCCAGGCTGAAGGCCAGCGACGCGACCCGCAGATCGTACTGGAACAGGTTCAGCACCAACTCCCCTTCGCGCATGAACCAGAACGCGCGATCAAGCACCAAAGAGCATGCCGGTGAATAGCGCGACAGGTCATCGAGCAGCAGCCGCTCTTCGCGCCCCAGCAACAGCAGGCTCGGGCACCGGCTGCTGACCACTTCGTAGTGCGAGGCCAGCGCATCGAAACGCATCGACGCCGGCCAGTCCTTGCTGATGTAGGGCCACTGGACCAGACCGATGCAATCGATGCCCAGCCGCTCCCGGCCACTGTCACCCAAGGCAAGTGACAGGCGCCGCTGGAACGCATTGAGGCCAGACCATTCCCGCGCCATGTGCCGCACCAGGCGGAGCTTGTTGTGCAGCGCCCTCAGCGAGTATCCGGGGTGCAGGGTGAACACGCTTTTGACCAGTGACCGATATGTCATGGACATCTCACTTGTATTCGATCAACACGGATTTGCCGACACCGAACCTTTTCAGCAAGAACTTCACCTGCCCACACATTTCGGGAAACTTGCCCAACACCAGAAACCCCGCCTGCAACCCGTTCTGCTGCAACGACCCTCGCCCCCGGCGCATCAGCCGCACCACCTGCAACGGATAGACGAGCAACAGCAACAGCCCTCCCCAACCGAACACCGTACAGGCCAGCAGGGTCGCCAAGGGAATCCCCAGCCCCCACACCCAGGCTCGGCGCGACTCACGCAACCAATGGCGCTCCGGTGCCGCGCCATGCAGGAACGCGCCTTCGGCAAAGGCATAGCCGCCACGCAGACTGCGCCGCCACCACTGGCTGAAGCGGGTCATGGCGGCGTCGTGCAGGGTCATTTCGGCGTCCAGGCGCCAAATCTTCCAGCCCTGGGCACGCAGGCGCACGCACAACTCAGGCTCCTCTCCGGCGATCAGGTCGGCGCGGTAGCCGGCCGCCTGGACGAAGGCATCGGCGCGCATGAGCGCATCGCCGCCACAGGCCTTGGCCTGGCCGACCGGGGTGTCCCACTCCAGGTCGCACAACTGGTTGTAGATCGAATGTGTGGGGAATCGCTCGCGGCGCCGACCACAGACCACTGCGACCTCCGGGTGCTGGTCGAGGAAGGCCTGCGCAGCGGACAACCAGCCGGCCACCACTTCGCAATCGCCATCGACGAACTGCACGTAGCGCACCGAAGGCATTACGCGATGCAAACAGGCGAAGCCTTCGTTGCGCGCGCGCGCAGCGGTGAAGGGCTGCGTCATGTCCAGGGCCAGCACCTCGATGCCCCGCGCCTGCGCCATCTGCACCGACCCGTCGGTGGAGCCTGAGTCGACGTACACCACCTGATCCGCCGCACCGGCCAGCGAATCCAGGCAGCGCTCCAGCCGCGCGCCCTCGTTGCGCCCGATCACCACCACACCGATGCCAGTCATCATGGGCTCATCCGCCACTGCGTCGGGGCTTGATGATCGCGGGCACGCCGACAGCCAGCGAATCGTCGGGCACATCGGTCAACACCACCGCGTTGGCCCCGATGATCACGTTGTTGCCGATGCGGATATTGCCCAGCACCTTGGCACCGGTGCCGATATCGACGTTGTTGCCGAACACCGGCGCGATGGGCGCCTGCACGTTCTTCAAGCCCACCACCACGCCATTGCGAATGCGGCAGTCGTCGCCGAAGCGGGCATAGCCGCTGACCACGATGCCGCCAAAATGGTCGATGACGAAGTTGCGCCCCAGCTCCACCTCGCAGGGCAGCTCGATGCCGGTGAGGATCTGCACCAGCTTGAACAGCACCTTGTAGACGAACGAAAGCACCTTGCGCAGCAACGCCGGACGCACCCCGTAGCGCCAGCGCCCGAAACGGTAGACCAGCATCACCCAGAAGCCCTGTGCCGCCCAGTCGCCTCCATGGGCCCGCAGGTCCGCGCGAACGTTCTCGAACATACGGCCCCCTAGCGTGTCGGCTGACGTGCAAAGCGCGTGTCGAAGAGCAGCGCCCAGGTCGCCCGGGCATGCTTCCAGCTGGCTTCGACGGCCCCCCAGCCACGTCGTTTGAGCAATGCCTTGAGCGCCAGCAAAGTGTCACCGAGGCTCACCAACAGCATGTGCAGCGCAAGCCCGAGCACGCCATGGTGCTTGCGAAAGTACAGCAGCTCGCTTTCGATCTGCATCACCGAGATCTGCCGGCTGGCCGCTTCGAGTTCGGTGACCGACTTGGAGCTTTCGCCGCCGATGTGCACCACCGTGGTGTAGGGGTAGTACACGACTTTCCAGCCGGCCTGCTTGACCCGTTTGCAATGGTCCACTTCCTCGTAGTAGAGGAAGTAGCGCGGGTCGAACAAGCCTACCTGCTCGATGACCTCGCGCCGGACCAGGTAGAAGCAGCCTGGCAACCAGTCGCATTCACGCACCGAGTCGTGGTCCCAGTTCATCTCGTCGATGGTCTGCAGGCCAGGGAAGAAACGCTCCAGCCCCGTGCGTGCGGCAAACATGTTCAGCGGCGTCGGAAAGTACCGGCAGCTGGGCTGCAGGTCTCCCTCACGCCCCACCAGACGCACCCCGAGCACGCCGCACTCCGGGTGTGCCTCCATGTACTCGACCGTACGCACGAGGGTGTCGTCTGCGACGAAGGCGTCGGTGTTGAGCAGCAAGGCGTACTTGCCCCGCAGGTGCTCGACCAACTGATTGTTGGCGCGGCCAAAACCGACGTTCTTCGGATTGGCCAGCAGCAGCGCCTCGGGGCAGACCGCCGCCAGGCGCTCCAGGGAGTCATCGACCGAGGCGTTGTCGACCACCAGGTAGCTCGCCAGATCCGCGCCCTCGCCACGGCGCAGGGCATCGAACATCGGCTGCAACAGCCCTGCGGTGTTGTAGTTGACGATCAGCACATCGACGAGCTTTTCACTCATGTCTCCTGCCTCCCGCTGCCGTAGAAGTACTCGGCGCGCATGGCGGCCAGTTTCGGCTCCAACTGCGGGTCGAAGACATCTGCGCGGTTCTTGATCAGGTCGATCCAAGGGTAGGCCTCGCAGCGCGCCTCGACCCGCTTGACCAGGTCTTCGAGCGTGCACAGGACCTTGGCCGGGTTGCCACCGACGACCGTACCCGGTGGCACGTCCTTGGTCACCACCGCCCCGGCGGCCACAATGGAGTTCGGCCCGATGGTCACCCGGGGCATGACGATCGCTCCGTGGGCAACCCAGCTGTTGTCACGCACATCGATGAACCCCACCGAATCGAGTTTCTTGCCGTAGACGGCCTCGATCAGGTCCACCACGCCGTCATGCCCGATCAGGGTGCAATCGGACAGCCCGCAATTGCTGCCCAGCCGCACCAAGGTAGGGTCGGTGATATTGCACCCCGGGTTTATATGGACGTTGTTGCCGGTGGAATAGAACCGTCCCCAACGTGTCATGTACTGACCCCACTCCATTGCGGTCGGTCGGCACAGGCGCCTGTACAACCCGCTTCCACGTCCGGTGGACATGGCGTAATGCCTCACGATCTTCTTCAAAAATCCCATCATGCTGTCGCCCTCACACACCTATCGATGTCGAACCGAACCCAGGCCACGCGCCCCTCGCGCACGGTACCTGCCCCCATCAGCGCAGCTGCGAAACATCCACAAGTTGCAGACACGCTGTCACACCCGTCAGGCGACTTCGCCCGCCTGAGACTTCATCTTTGCATCCAGGTGGTCCACCAGTCGCAAGGCGAACTGGAGCAGCGGCATCGTCGGATTGCTCGCCCCGCCCTTGGCGAAGATGCTGCTGCCAGCGATATACAGATTGTCGGTACCGAACACCTTGCAGTCCGGGTCGACTACTCCGGCATCGGGCGAGGCCGCCATGCGCGTGGTCCCCATGTGGTGCGCGTGGGGCGACATTTTCAGGGGCAGGGACGTGTCGTGGACGAAGTCGTTCAACTTGACGAAGGCCAGCCCGCTCTCGGCGAAACGCTTGGCCAGCTCGACGCCAATGCACTTGATGGTCTGGCGGTCATCGCCGCTCAGCACCCAGTTCATGTTCACCTTGGCCACGCCCAGCGCGTCCTTTTCTTGCACGGTCGAAAGGCGGCTCTGCAGGTTGGGGAACTGTTCGATCATGGTGCTCAGCACACCATCGCCGGGGCAGTTGAACTTGGCGATGAAATCGATCTTGTGGGCGATCCCCATATTGCAGCTGAGGGTCTCGAGGAAGTCCTTGACCTGGGCGGTCCGGCCATAGTTCGTCACCTCGTCCAGCACCGTCGCGGAGACATTGCCTTTGCCCGCGTGATACTCAGCCACGAACGCATCGGTGGTGAAGTACTGGCGAGGCTTGTCCACCTTTCCGCTGTTGAGGATGAACGTGCCCAGGTCGACATTCAGGTGCTCCATGAAACAGCGCCCGACAAAACCATCGGGCTTGACCACGCCCGCGGCAGCCAGCGACTCGCTGTTGAGCAGTTGCCGGGCATTTTCGACAGCGCCCATCGCCAGCACGAACTGTCGAGCGATCACCCGCTCACGGTGCTGATCGTAATCGGACACCACTACAGCCTTGACCCTATCGGCAACGTGATCGAATTCCAGGTCAACGCAATTGCAGTGGATGAACACATCAAGCCCTGGCGTTTGCTCCAGCGCCTTGGCGTACTTCTGGGCAAACCGTGTGGGCGGGCTGAGCAAGAACTCGTCGGGCACGAAGTCATCACCGAGCCGACTGACATTGATCGCCTGGAAGTGCGCGCCTTCCGGCAGGTCGACAATCGCCATGGCGGCCGGCAGGTAACGCTCGATCTCGGCATAGGCGATGGGCCAGCCGGGAATGCCGCCCGGCGGCGGGACAGAAAAGTCCGAGGCTTCAAATGGCCGGCAACGCCCGGCCCAATGGTTGGAGGTGCCCCCCAGAAAGCGCAGGCGCGTGTCGTGGATATACGCCTCCAGACCGGAGGAACTGCATTGGTAGAGGTCTTGGGACTGCTGGGAATACTCGTGCCCACCGCCTTCGAGCAGCACCACGCGCCAACCTGCTTCGGCCAGGCGCAGGGCCAGGGTGATGCCCGCAGGTCCCCCGCCGATGATGCAGAAGTCGTAATCATCACGCAGTGCTTTGTGCGTCTGATAATCCTTGATCATGCTCACGCCTTGCGAAAGTATTCGGCGGGCAACACCCATCCGTTGATCACCACGAAGCCCCCGGTCTGAGAGACCTTGCGCGTAGCAGTCCCGGAAAGCCCGAAGACCAGCCCGCCCGCCCCCAATACCGCGCATCCCTTGAGAAAGCCCCTGCGTCCTAGCAGCGGGGAAACAGAGTCATGCTTTCCCATGATTCCAAGACCCATGCCGTGAAATTGACTTTGAATTCTAGGTTTCCGACGGCGACAGACAGAGTATTCGCGATGGAATCAGAACCCGTTGAAAAGCCGCGTCACCAGCTCACCACACAACGCGCCGACCGCGATGATCGGCAGGACCATCAGCTCACGCTTGAGGCTGAACATCTCCAGTTTTCGATTGACGTAGAACACCAGGATCAACGTGGGGAAGGTATGCAGCGCCACCCACCAGATCGCGTAGTCCACGCCGCCGATGGCCAGCATCACTGGCATCCCCACCCAAAGCGAAACGGCCCGGATGATGTTGTCCATGGCCTGGTACTTGGTCAGCCCCACGGCCAGCCACACCTGGTGGGCCAAGCTGTAGCGCAAGGTGAAGAACGACCATGAAAGAATAGCCAATATCCGGCCCGCATCCTGGTAACGGTCGTCGTACAACCAGCTGATGATCAGTGGGCTGACCGTGAGGAACAGGCCGCAGGCGAACAGGCAGGCGGTGTCGAAGTACAGCCTGAAGTGGTTGTACAGCTTGAGCAGCCGGGGTTTGTCGCCAGCGCGGGTGGCCTCGCTGAAGGCCGGCAGCACCACCGCCCCGCCAAGTTTCAGCAAGCCGACCTGCACGGCCGAGAGAATCAGCACGGCAATGGAATAGACACCCATGTCGAAGGTGGACATGACCCCGCCGAACCAGATGCGATCACCGTTCATGGCCAGCACGCCCACCATCGAGGACAGCAGGATCCAGCGGCCATAGTTGATCAGCTCGGTCAGCGCGGACTTGTCCCAGCACAGGCGGCTGCGTGGCCCTTCGAACAGCAGGTGGCTCATCACGGTAGAGACGAGGGTGGACACGATCCCTGCGGCCACCAACGACCAGATCGAACGGGTGAGGTAGCCGAACACCAGCATGACCAGCAATCCGACGAACTGCGCCGTGAGTTCGAGAATCACCACGCGCTTTTGCTGGAACGCCCGCACGGCCAAGTCGATGGTGTTGGACTGCAAGCCGTAGATCACCGCGGAAATGCCGGTGACCGCCAGCACCAACGGCAGTTCCGGAGCGGCATAGGAGGATCCGGCTGGCCACAGGTTGATCTGTTGGGTCACCCAGGAGCCAAAGGCGATGAGCAGCGTCACGGCGAACAGCAGGATGCCGCGCAGCAGTTGCACGGTCCAGGCGGTATTGAGAAACAGCGGATCGTCGCCGCGCGGGCTCTGGATGATGTTCTGCCGCAGGCCGACATCCGACAGCAGGTGCAGGACCACCGACAAGGTGGTGGAGATGGCCATGATGCCGAACATGTCCGGCACCAGCAGCCGTGCCATGATCAGGTTGCCGCCAAGGCGCAGGGCCTGCGTACCGACCAGGGAGACCATGTTCCACGCACCCGCTCCCAATGCACGTTTGCGCAGGCTGGTCGGCGGCGATAAGTCGACTGACGGCATGACTACATTCCCTGACCTATTGGCTAAAGTCACTATAGTCTCAATCTGCCATGTCGCTAGCCGTCGTCCATCACAAAGGGACAGGTCATCACCGCCTATGCCAGAACACCTTCGCGCATTGATCGTCATCCTGTTCCTGGCCACCGTGGTGTTCACCATGGCACGACGGCCGGCGCTGGACCTGATCCGCCCAGCCGACTTCAAGCGTCGGCGCAACCTCTGGTTCGCCCTGACCTTGCTGATATTCGTGTCCGGCAACTTCTGGATCTACTCAGCGATTGCCCTGCTGGTGCTGCTGGTTGCCGGGCGGCGCGAGCCCAACCCGATGGCGCTGTTCCTCATGCTGCTGTTCTTGATGCCAGCGGCGGCGATACCGGTGCCTGGCTTTGGCGTGATCAACTACCTGGTCGACCTGGACCACATCCGCCTGCTCAGCCTGAGCGTGCTGCTGCCCGCGGCCCTGGCCCTGCGCCAGGAGTCGGACACCTTGCCGTTCGGACGCACCTGGCCTGACCGCTTCCTGCTCGCCAGCCTGGTGCTGATGAACCTGCTCTACCTGCGCGAGACCAGCGTGACCGACACCCTGCGCCAGACGCTGTACCTGTTCCTGGATATCTTCCTGCCCTACTACGTGGCCAGCCGGGCACTCAAGGAGCTCAGCCATTTCAAGGACGCGCTGCTGAGTTTCGTGATCGCCACCATGCTGTTGGCGCTGATCGGCACCTTCGAGTATGTGCGCCATTGGCTGCTGTACAACGCGTTGACCTACGTGCTGGGCATCCAGATGGACATGACCAGCTACCTGAGCCGTGGCGGTTCGCTGCGCGCCAGCGCCACCACCGGCCAGGCGATCGTCCTGGGTTACGTGATGATGGTCGGCATCGGCTTGTACCTGTTCGTCCAAGGCTACGTGCACAGCACGCTGCAGCGCACCCTGGGTGCCCTGTTGCTGGCCGCCGGCCTGTTCGTGCCGATGTCACGCGGACCCTGGGTCGGCACCGGGGTGATCATCGTCGTGTTCATCGCCACCGGGCGCGGCGCCGTCAAGCGCCTGGCGATGCTCGCAGTGGCCGGGATGCTCTCTTTGCCCCTGCTGGCCGTGGTACCGGGGGGCGAGAAGGTGATCGACATGCTGCCGTACATCGGCACCCTGGAAAAAGACAACATCACCTATCGGGAGCGACTGCTGGACAACTCGCTGATCGTCATCGAGCGCAACCTGTGGTTCGGCTCGTTCGATTTTCGCAAGACGCCGGAAATGCAGTCGATGGTCCAGGGCCAAGGCATCATCGACATCGTCAATACCTACCTGAACTTGGCCCTGCGCTTTGGCGTGATCGGCCTGTCCTTGTTCATCGCCTTCTTCACCTCCACGGTGCTGAGCCTGCGCAAGACACTGCGTACGTTTGCCGACAAGGACGAGCACCTGTGCCGGCTCGGGCGCAGTTTGCTGGCGACCCTGCTTGGCATCCTGGTCACGATCTTCACTGTCAGCAGCATCACGTTCATCCCCGTGGTGTACTGGTCCCTCGCCGGTGTAGCCGTTGCCTATGTGCAGATGGTGCGCCGATTCAAACTCGCCCACGCTGCCGGCATCGTTGGTGCCGGCCTGCCCGCCCGGTGACCCGCATGACACGACACTGCCTGGTTTCATCCCTGCTGCTCACCCTGCTGTTGGCCCTGCCCCCCGTCACTCACGCCGAGGACTGGGTCGCCAGTATCGACGAAAGCCAGGGCCTGCCACAGTTGACCCGTGGCGGTAACCTGGCAATGCAGGCCAAGTTCAAGTTCTTCGCTGCCGACTGGAAATGGGCGAACTTCGACAGCGGCGCCTTCAAGGTAGAGGCCCCTTTTACCTACAGCCTGCGGGCCAGGAACTCGACACTGGGGTTCGACCTCAAGGCCCAGATCGCCAAGACCACGGAGCAGAGCCTGACCTGGGCTTTCGACTTGCAGGCCCACAGCCGCAAAACCAATGTGATGGGCGGCGGCATCTCGTTCCAGTTCGACCGCGCCCTGTTCACTGAAATGGGCAAGCCCAATCTGCTGCCGGGCAACCGCGGCTGGAGCTGGGGCGACCGCGCCAAAGGGCCGTACATCGAGATGCGCTTCGACCCGCCCCTGACGAGCGTGTACATCGAACCCATCGACGACGCCGAAGTACGGGCATTCTTCTACAAGGACCAGATCGCGCCCGGCACTCAGCAAATCAAAGGCGTGCTCACGGTCTCGCAGGGCATCGAGTTGGCCCAGACCTCCGATGAGCGCTTCGGCCTGGGCGACACCAGCCGCTGGCCGCTGGACCAGACAGACTGGCGCACCTCGCCGGTGGACCTGTCGTTCCTCAACGCCGGGGAAAAACCGGCCGGCAAGCGTGGCTTCGTCAAGGCGGTGGGTGACCAGTTGCAGTTCGCCGATGGCACCCCCGCGCGCTTCTGGGGCACCAACGTCTCGGCCTATGCGCTGTTCAAAACCTCGGACGACGAAATCCGTGCCCAGGCCAAGCGCCTGTCGGCCTTGGGCTTCAACCTCGTGCGCCTGCATCACCATGACTCGTATTGGGTGACACCGAGCATTTTCGGCCGGCACGACCAAGTGCGTGACACCCAGAACCTGAGCCCTGAGTCATTGCAAAAGATCGACTGGTGGATCAAATGCCTCAAGGACGAAGGGATCTATGTGTGGCTGGACCTGCACGTCCAACGCGCCCTCATGGCCAGGGACAAGATCCGCGGCTTCGATGAATTGCCCAAGCGCGAAGGCCTGACCGACCGCGACAAACAGCCCATCGCCGACCTCAAGGGCTACAACTATGTGAACGACACCATCGCCCAGACGATGAAGCACTTCGCCGAGCAGTACCTGGGGCACGTCAACCCCTACACCAGCCTTGCCTACAAGGATGACCCGGCCATCGCCGCGGTACTGATCACCAATGAAAACGACCTCACCGGGCACTACGGCAATGCCCTGCTCCCAGACAAGACACCGACCCAGCACATCAAACGCTACATGGCGCTGGCCGAGGCCTTCGCCAAGCAGCATGGGCTTGCGAAGGAGCAGACCTGGCGCGCCTGGGAACATGGCCCATCCAAGCTGTTTCTCAACGACCTGGAGCAACGCTTCGACCAGCAGATGATCGATCACCTGCGTGCTTTGGGCGTGAAGGTGCCCATCGTCACCACCAGCACCTGGGGACGCAATGGCCTGAGCGCCTTGCCGGCCTTGACCAGTGGCGACCTGATCGACGTCCACAGCTATGGCGGCGCAGGCCAGCTGGAGAAGAACCCGCTGACGAGCGACAACCTGGTCAACTGGCTCGCCGCAGCCCAGGTCGTGGGCCGGCCGTTGAGCGTGACCGAGTGGAACAACGAATGGCAAAGCGACACCCAGCCTGTGGCCGATCGCTACACACTGGCGCTGTATGTCGCCGCCACGGCCCGCTATCAGGGCTGGGACGCCTTGATGCACTACGCCTACAGCCAGGAGCCCTTCCGCGAGGAGGATCGTTCGGCGAGCAACTGGCACGCCTACAACGACCCCAGCCAGCTGGCCACACTCCCGGCCGCCGCCCTGGTCTATCGCCGCGGCGATGTACGTGAAGCCGGCCAAAGCTACGTGTTCGCCCCCACCTCCGACACCTTGTTCAACCAGTCCATCTCGCCAGCCGATTCGGTGCTGCTGCGCACAGCCATGGAAAAAGGCAAATTGCAGATTGCCCTGCCAAAGACACCGGCACTGCCGTGGCTGCAGGCGAGCGCACTGCCCGCCGCAGCAAAGGTTATCCAGGATCCCAATCAGTCCCTGCTGCCGGCCAACGCCAGCGAGGCCCGCAGCGACACCGGCGAGCTCAGGCGCAACTGGCAACAGGGGCTCTACACCATCGACACACCATTGACCCAGGCGGCCATCGGCTGGCTCGGCGGCAAGACACTCGCGCTCGGCGATATCCAGCTCAAGCTCAAGACCGCCAGCGCCAGCGTGGCGGTGCAGAGCCTGGACGGCAAACCGCTGAAACAGTCGCGGAACCTGTTGATCTCCCTGGGCACCCGGGCCGAGCCCCAGCCGAACAAGCGGACCCCGTTTCGTGTCGAGCCGCTGGACGGCACCTTGTCGATCCAGGCCGTCGACGGCTTGAAACTGTTCAGTCGAAACGCCCAGGGGCAGCTTCAGGAATACCCCGTCAGCTACCAGGACGGGCGCTACCTGATCCGTTTCGACGGTAGGCAGATGACGAATTGGCTGTTCTTGAAATAGGCATCTAGGCTCCAAGAAACCAGGGGCGTGCCCATGCAGTTGGCCAACCCGCTGACCACCTGATCCGCTTGCTAAGGATGACCGCCCGGCCCCTCCGGAGCGCGCTTGCACATCAAACAGATTCCAGGAGGCTTGGATGAAGTTCTTGGTTGTCGGCGGCGCGGGCTACATAGGCTCGCACATGGTCAAGCACCTGCGTTGCGCAGGGCACGACGTCATGGTGGCGGACAATTGCCCCTGCGGGCCGCGTCCGAACTGGGTCAGGCTGGACATCGCCGACACCCATGCCCTGGATGCCTTGTTCGCCCAGCATCGGTTCAGCGCGGTGTTTCATTTCGCCTCGTTCATACAGGTGGGCGAGTCGGTGGTCGAGCCCTCCAAGTACTACCAGAACAACGTCGTCGCGACCCTGAGCCTGTTGCAGGCCATGGTGCGCGCCAATGTCCGCCACCTGATCTTCTCCTCGACCGCCGCCGTATACGGCGACCCGCAGCATGTGCCCATCGACGAAGCGCATCCCAAGCAGCCGATCAACCCTTATGGACGCAGCAAGTGGATGGTCGAGCAGATTCTCGAGGATTTCGACCGTGCCTATGGCTTGCGCTCCGTTTGCCTGCGCTATTTCAACGCCGCTGGCGCGGACCCGGAGGGCGAACTGGGTGAATGCCATGAGCCGGAGACCCACCTGCTGCCGTTGATCCTGCAGGCGGCCTCCGGACGGCGCGAGACGATCACGGTGTACGGTCGGGACTACGACACGCCGGATGGCACCTGCATCCGCGACTACATCCATGTGGCCGACCTGGCTGCGGCGCATTCACTGGCGCTGGACTACCTGCTCGCCGGCGGTGCGAGCACGGCATTCAACCTGGGCAATGGCCTAGGCTTCTCGGTGCAGCAAGTGATCGACACCGCCTGCGGCGTGACTGGGCGCAAGATCGCCACCAGCGACGCCCCCCGCCGCGCCGGCGACCCGCCCCGGCTGGTGGCCGATGCCAGCCGGGCCAGGACCGTGCTGGGCTGGCGACCGGCGTTCGCGGCGCTGGAGCAGATCGTCTCGCATGCCTGGCATTGGGAGCAGAAGTACCCCTGGTACACCCCAAACTGATCAGCAGCCCTTGCGCAGTTGCCAGTACGTCAGTAGTAGGTACGCGGCTGCTCCTCGGCCTTGTTCAGCACCGTCCCGATCAAGTTGCTGGCCCCCAAGTGATACAGGCTGTCCTCGATGTCCTTCTTGCTGTTCATGCCATTGGCCACCACCAGCAACACGCAATCGAATTTCGGCAGCAAGGTGATGGCGTCATCGGAGCTCAGCAGCGGCGGCAGGTCGAAGATGGTGATGCGCGACTCGTAACGCTCGCGCAACTCGTGGATCAGGTTGCTCACCAGCGGCGAGGACAGCAATTCGGTCGACAGCGGAATGGGCTCGCGGGTCGGCAACACCACAAAGCGTGGCAAGGTCGGGTTGACCATGGCATCGCTCAACTCGGCTTCGTTGGCCAGGTAGTCGTTGAGCGACTTCTCCATCGGCAACCCCAGGCAGGCGCCGACCCGTGGCCTGCGCAGGTCGAAGTCCACCAGCAACGCGGTCTTGGTGGTGTGGTGGGCGATACTCATCGCCAGGTTGATCGCCAGCACCGTCTTGCCCGCTTCAGGCGTCGGCGAGGTGATGGCCAGCGTGCGCCAGCCGTTCTCTTCCATGGCTTGCAGCACCTGGGTGCGCAGCAGGTCGAAGGCCGAGCTGATCGCCGAGTTCTTCTTGTAGGCCACGATGCGGTGACGCTCCAGATGGTCCGGGCGCAAGGGCACGACCTTGGTGCGCACATAGTCGAACAGGCCTGGCACTTCCGGATGCTTGACCGGCACGATGGAGGAAGGCGCTGATGCGCCGGTCTTTTTCGTTTCGTCTATCGGCGTGATCTTGTTCATCGCAGCTGTCCCTATCCGAACCGACTCATGGCCTTCATCAGCAAGAGGTCAAACGGCATATAGAAGAAGTGCAGCAACACCACCCCCAGCACCGCCAGTGCCAGGATCGAGACCACCAGCCACACGCGCCAACGGCGCCGCTGCGCAAGCTCGGCCTGGGTCGGGATATGCGGAATGCTGACCAGGACACGCTTGCCCACGATGCTTTCCAGGGCCCCCACACCGCGCACGCGCTGGTTGAGCATTTCCAGCACCATCACCAATGCGCCACCGCCGGCCGGGGCCAGGACGAAGCCCAGCGCGACGATCTTCTTGCGATTAGGCTTCACCGGTTTTTCCGGCAACATCGGCGGCTCCAGGAGCACGAAGCGCTCGGCCTTGTTCTCCTGCTCCAGGCTTTCGGAAATCTTCGCCGCCATTTGCTTGGCACGAATCTCTTCGTACTTCTTGCGGGCGTTGTCGTGGTCGCGCATCAGGTTGACCAGGCCACGCTCGACCTGGGGCGCCTCGAGGATCTCGGCCTCGTAGGCGTTGATCTTCTGCGACATGTCGCGCTTTTGCTGGGCCAACGAGGCGACGCGCTCCTGCGCCGCAGCCATGCGGGTGCGCACCTTGGCCACGTCCAGGTTACCCTCGACGCCAATGCCACCCGCACCACCGCCGGCTTTCAAGGCGTCGATCTTGCGCTTGACCGCGCGTACGTCGGGGTGCGCTTCCTTGTAGCGAGAGAGCAGTTGCGTGTACTCGGCCTGCAGGCTGGCCAGGTCCTGCGGCGGCTCCGCCGTACGAGGCCTGCCGCCATCAAGGGTGCTGGGCACGCCGGCCTTGGCCCCGGCCAGCTCCAGGTCCAGATAGCGCAACTCCTCTTGGGCGGCCTTGTAGTCACGATCGATTTCCCTGAACTCCATCTCCGAGCGCGACAGCATGTTCATGCGCAGGGTCTGGTGTTCCGGCAATGCGTTGGCATGCGCCTGCTTGAAATCGGCCAACTGGTTCTCGAGGCTCTGCAGCTCGGCGCCCAGCTTGTCCGCTTCCTGGCTCAGGAACTCGGTGGTCTCACTGGCGCGCTCGGTGCGCTGCTTGATGTTCTCGTTGAGGAACAGGGTCACCAGCTCGTTGGCGACCTCCCTGGCCACCTCCGGCTGCTTGTGCTCGAAGGACACGTTGAAGGCGACCGTGGCCTCGCCACGCCCTTTGATGAAAGTGCTCAAGGTCTCGACCAGGATCGCGGTGCGCATCAGCTCGACCTTGTCGGCATCACTGAGCAGGCGAGACTTGCTGGAAAACAGCCCGTACTTGTCGATGATCCGCAGCAGGTTTTCACGGGTCATCACCCGCTGGCGGATCACCTCGATGCGTTCATCGGCAAAGCTGTTGTTGTTATTGGCGACCAAATCCGGCGATATCTGCTGGGACTCCACCAGGATGGTCCCGGTCGACTGGTAGACCGGTGGCACCGCCACAGCGACCGCCACGGTCGCCGCGAGGATCACCACGATGACAATCGCCAGCACCAGTGCACGATCCTTGATGATGGAGATGTAGTCCCTGATCGACAGCTCGTATTCAGATTTCATAGTCACCACACCGCTGAAAAATCAGTAGTCGGGAAATCTATAGGTCAAGCTCAGTCCGATAATGGTGCCGGTGGCATCTGGCAGGTTGTCTTGCTGGCGCTCTCTGTACACCAAGGATAGGCGCGCCACCCAAAATGGCGAGAGCTCACGACTGGCCCAGGCGCCAACCGACCACAATTTGTTTGGCGTCTGCCCTTTGCTGTCCTGCCAGCTGGCATCGAACCCGACCCGATCGGTGTCGGCGACCAGGTAGCTCCAGGAGCCCCGCAACGTATCGATCTCGGAAAACCCGCCCTGGCCGCTGGCCACCGAACTGCGGTCGGCCGCGACGTTGGCGTCCATGCGCTCGCCCCGATAACGCAACGACACGCCCCCCTGCCCCTTGCGTCCACCGCCGTCGCCGGAGACTTCGTTGACGCCGACGTTCACGCTCCCTTCCAGGCGTTCGGTGAACTGGTGCGTCATGCCGATCACCGGCGTGTAGCTGTTCGAGGCAATCGCCGCATTGCGATCATCCGGTTCGTAACGCCGGTAGATGAACCGGGTGAACAGGTCGGTGCGCTCGGTCCAGGCATAGGTGTAGCTCAACCGGTTGGCGTATTCCTTGTAGCCGATCAACGTGGACACGTCGTAGCTGGCGTCGTCGTACGAAGTCTCGTTTTCCAGAAGGCCTCGCTCGCTGAGCTGCCGGCTCCAGTTGCCGGTCAGAGTGTAGAGCTTCTGCGTACCGTCGGTGGTGACCACGCCAGTTTCAAGTACCGCACTGGACAGCGTCGAACTCTCGACGTAGGTCCCCACCAGGCCATACCGGCCTTTGTCGTAATCGCGTTGCCACCCCAGCCGCACACGAGGGTCCTCGCGGTTGTCGAGGATATTGCGATCGGATGAACGCAATACATGGGCCCCCAGACCGAAGTCGAACTGGTCGCGATCGAAAGTGCCCAGCAGGCCGACTTCCGGATCGAGGTAAGTGCTGGTCACTGCCTTCTCCTGGGAGCTCAGCAGCAAGGGGTTGCTGTCATGTTCGACGGTCATGGGTACGGCGACCGACGTGTGCCAGATAGCTGCCTGGACCACGGCCGGGCAAGGAAGAATCAGGATCGCCGCGGCGACCCGGGAAGTTTTCAATACAGACACGATAGACTCAGAACAGGATCAAGGAACGACCAGCGTATCGCCGGCCTGCAGTTGGAAATTGGTGGTCATGTCACGTCCGGAAACCAGGTCCCGGTAGCGCACGGGCAGCACTTGCTGGCTCTCACCCTTGCGCCGGATCACTTTGATGGAGCCTTCATCGGCGAACTTGTCCAGGCCACCGGACATGCTCAGGGCCTGCAACACCGCCATGGGACCTTCCATCAACACCGGGCCGGGCTTGAGCACCTTGCCCTGCACATAGACGAGGTTGCCGGCGATGCTGGTGACGACCACGCTGACATTCGGCTCGGGCAGGTACTGCTCGAGTTTCTTGGCGATCTTCTGGGCGACCGCGCTGGCATCGAGGCCGGCAACGTCGACTCGCCCGGCAAGCGGGAAGGTGATGCTGCCATCGGGAAGCACCTTCACCTCCTGGCGAAGGTTTTCCTCTTGCCAGACCGAGACCAGGATCACATCGCCAGGGCTCAGCAGGTAGGCCGCATTCGGTTCGGTGGCGTTGGCCGCCGAAGGCAGGAGCATCAGTGCGCAAAGTGTGGAGATCAGGAAACGGAACATCGGGATCCCTCCGGTCAAGTAGCCATGCCCAGCGCTACACAAAAGAACGGGGCGAAAACGCTCGCCTTTGCCGTAAAACAAGTACCGACCGCAATCGCCTCGACCGTCCTGGAGGATGTTTCCGCGATGAGACACATCGACGAAGCTCCCTGCTCCGACGCGCCCGCTGGGGGCGCCGACAAATGGAATATAGCAACGGCAGAGGATTCCACAAGCCGTTGCTCCGTCCTGATAAAACGCGGTTCTTCCAGGAACTTTCACATCTTTTTCACTTATTGGCGCAGGGCAATACACCGCACGCCAACTTTAAAACGTACGCATTAAAACAAAAGTGTTAATGCATAGAAAAGCGAATAACTTTCACTATATTTTCGATCGGTTGGCGAGGGCGATAAACCCAATTACCGCAAAGGAAAACAGCCATCCCGCCGTCGCGGCAGGCACTACACTCGCCTTGCTGATGTAGGAGTCCGCAGCACCGGCTGCGCCACTCATCAGCACCAACAAGAAAATCGACTTGATGATCAGTGTCGAGCGCATGATCCCCTCCCTTAAAGAGGATTGAAACTGTTTAATTGAGAAACAGCTTTCTTTTTATATGGGTGAGTATGGGGCACCATGACACTACGTCAATAGACCGCCACCATGATAAATCTCAATGGCCCCCGCCCTGCCTCGTCAAAATTTCGACAACCATTCTGTGGCTAAAAAACGCTCACTGTTTCAGCAGTGTTGCAGAGGCCGCCGCTGACCTTCTGGGCGCTGGCGGTGCCTGCAATTGGACGCAACGCGGCCCCAAAGCCAAGGCGCTGTGACACAACGGCTGCTGCCTTCGGGGATGACTTGGTTCACAAATTCCTGAACTGATTATTTATCCCCAGCGATTTTTCCCCTCGCCAAGGCTCACCAGAATCGCTTCACCACAATCACAATAACCGTGAGGCCACTGCTGTGGACCAGACCCTCCAGGTACGCCAGGCCGCCGCCGACCTCGTCGCCGCTTTCGCCAGCAACGATACCGCCCGCTATTTCGCCTGTTTCAGCGAAGACGCCACCTTCCTCTTCCATACCCTGGCGCAGCCACTGCTGTCACGCCGCGCCTATGAACAACTGTGGGCGCAGTGGCAAGCCGAAGGCTTCGCCGTATTGGCGTGTCAGTCCAGCAATCAACACGTGAGCCTGCAGGGCGACGTGGCGATCTTCATGCACGATGTGGCCACCCGCATCCGCATCGCAGGCCAGGAGCACTCGCTCGCCGAGCGCGAAACCATCGTCTTCCGTCGCCAGGACGACGGCTGGCTGGCCTGCCACGAGCACCTGTCGGTCGTCTCCGACGCCTGACCTTTCCTGCGGCCTTGCCGCACTGCCAACGCAACCACAATAGGGTCGCGCCCCGCGACGACCTACAACATGCGCGCTGGAGCCTTGCCATGAGTCAATCGACCGGTATCGAGACCAACGGCGTCGAACAGATCCCCGACGATCAACGCGACGCCTCCCCGCTGGACCTGTTCCGCCTGATCTTCGGCGGTGCCAATACCTTCGCCACTGCGGTGCTGGGCAGCTTCCCAGTACTGTTCGGCCTGTCGTTCCAGGCTGGGGTCTGGGCGATCCTGCTCGGCGTCGGGGTCGGCGCCCTGATCCTCGCCCCCATGGGCCTGTTCGGCGCGCTCAACGGCACCAACAACGCGGTGTCGTCAGGTGCGCACTTCGGCGTGCATGGGCGCATCGTCGGCTCGTTCCTGTCGCTGCTCACCGCCGTGGCGTTCTTCTCCCTGTCAGTGTGGAGCTCGGGCGACGCCCTGGTCGGCGGCGCCAAGCGCCTGGCCGGGTTGCCGGAAACCGACTTGACCCTGGGCCTGGCCTACGGCCTGTTCGCGGTGCTGGTGTTGGTGGTGTGCATCTTTGGTTTCCGCTTCATGCTGTGGGTCAACAAGATCGCGGTGTGGGCTTCGAGCCTGCTGTTCCTGCTGGGCATCTTCGCCTTCGCCGGCCCCTTCGACCTGAACTTCGCCGGCAGCGTCAATCTCGGTCAGCCAGGCTTCTGGGCGGCATTCGTGGGCGCGGCGATCCTGGCAATGAGCAACCCGGTGTCGTTCGGCGCTTTCCTTGGCGACTGGTCGCGCTACATCCCACGCCAGACGCCCAAGGCGCGCATCATGCTGGCGGTGATCGCCGCCCAGGTGGCGACGCTGATCCCGTTCCTGTTCGGCCTGTGCACCGCGACCCTGGTCGCCACCCAGGCACCGGACTACATCGCGGCCAACAACTACGTCGGCGGCCTGCTGGCGATCTCGCCGGGCTGGTTCTTCCTGCCGGTGTGCCTGATCGCGGTGATCGGCGGCATGTCCACCGGCACCACAGCGCTGTACGGCACAGGACTGGACATGTCCAGCGTCTTCCCGCGCCTGCTCAGCCGCGCCGGCGCCACCCTGCTGATCGGCGTCGCTGCCATCGCCTTCATCTTCATTGGCCGCTTCACCTTCAACCTGGTGCAGAGCGTGTCGACCTTCGCTGTGCTGATCATCACCTGTACCAGCCCCTGGATGGTGATCATGATCCTCGGCCTGATCACGCGCCGCGGCTTCTACCACGCCGATGACCTGCAAGTGTTCACCCGGGGCCAACGCGGCGGCCACTACTGGTTCCTGCATGGCTGGAACTGGCGCGGCATGGGCGCCTGGATCCCCAGCGCGGCGGTGGGTCTGTGCTTCGTCAACCTGCCCGGGCAGTTCGTCGGCCCCCTGGGCGAACTGGCCGGCGGTATCGACCTGAGCCTGCCGGTCACCCTGGGCCTGGCGGGCGTGCTGTACCTGATCCTGCTCAATCTGTTCCCTGAACCTGCCGGCGTCTATGGCCCGAACGGCCCGCGCTGGGTGCGCTGCAAAAGCGCGCCGCGCACGCCGGTAACCTCCGCCGAAATCGCCTGACTGGAATCCGATCATGACCACACCTCACTACATCGATGGCCGCTGGGTCGAAGGCCAAGGCAACGACTGCATCGTCGTGCATGACCCCTCGCTGGGCCAGCCGTTCGCCGAACTGATGTCGGCCAGCGCTGCCCAAGTCGACCAGGCCGTGGCCGCCGCTCGCCGCGCCCTGCCCGCCTGGAAGACCACCAGCCCGGCCACCCGCGCCGCGCTGTTGCGTGGTTTCGCCGAACAACTCGGTCTGCGCCGCGACGCGTTGATCACCCAGCAGATGCGCAACAACGGCAAGCCACGCCACGAAGCCGAGATCGACCTGGACGATGCCATCGCCACCTTCGGCTACTACGCAGACCTTGCCGAGCAACTGCCGGAAAAGAACCGCGACGTGCCCCTGGCCGCCCCGGGCTTTACCGCCCGCACCCGCCTGGAGCCGGTGGGCGTGGTCGGCCTGATCGTGCCGTGGAACTTCCCCCTGGTGACCAGCGCCTGGAAGCTCGCCCCGGCCCTGGCCGCAGGCTGCACCGTGGTACTCAAACCTTCGGAAGTCACCCCACTGATCGAACAGGCCTACGGCCAGATCGCCGACGCTCTGAACCTGCCTGCCGGTGTGCTGAACATCGTCAACGGCAAGGCCGAGACCGGCGCCGCCCTGAGTGGCCACAACGGCCTGGACAAGCTGTCGTTCACAGGCAGCAATGGCGTCGGCAGCCAAGTGATGCGCGCCGCCGCGGCCCAGTGCCGGCCAGTGACCCTGGAGCTTGGCGGCAAGTCGGCGATCGTGGTGTTCGATGACTGTGACGTGGACCAGGCGGTGGAGTGGATCGTCGCTGGCATCACCTGGAACGCCGGCCAGATGTGCTCGGCCACCTCCCGCCTGCTCGTGCAGGAGGGCATCGCCGACGCCCTGCTGCCACGTCTGCAGGCAGCCCTGGAACAGATGCAGGTAGGCAATCCGCTGACCGAGGAAGTGGCCATGGGCCCACTGACTAGCCAGGCGCAATGGCTGAAGGTCGCCGGCTACTTCGCCACCGCGCGCGAAGAAGGCCTGCGCTGCCTGACCGGCGGCCAGGTACTGGACCGTGACGGCTGGTTCGTCAGCCCCACCCTGTACGTGGACGTGCCCGAATCCAGCCGCCTGTGGAGCGAGGAAATCTTCGGCCCGGTGCTCTGCGCCCGCCGCTTTACCACTGAAGACCAAGCCATCGCCCAGGCCAACGACAGCCGCTTCGGCCTGGTCGCCACGGTCTGCAGCGCCGACCTCGAACGCGCCGAACGTGTGGCCGATGCGCTGGAGGTCGGGCACGTGTGGATCAACTCGGTCCAGGCGGTATTCGTCGAGACGTCCTGGGGCGGAACCAAGGGCAGCGGCATCGGCCGTGAACTCGGGCCGTGGGGCTTGTCAGCGTATCAGTCGGTCAAGCATGTGACGCGTTGCCTGGGCTGATAGCCGGAGACGAAAAGCCCCTTGCTGACGGCTGTCACAAGGGGCTTTCACATACAGGGGATTGGCTACCGAAGCGCCCGCATCATCGTCTTGGGTGACAGATAAGGGCAGTGTCTGAACCCCGCATATTGTGCGTAGAACTGCTCAAGCCGCTCGGTACGCGGATGAACAACAGACGCAACGCAACCCACTCTTTCAGACGCGACCAGAGCTCGTACGATTGCATCCTGCAAGCGATCGGTCGCCACAATGACGTTACGCAGCGAGCGAGTCCCACAACCCGCCGGCACATTTCTGTGCCTCTGGTGACTTTTATCTACAATGGAAGAGTCCCACCCCTGGTAGCCCAACAATCACAACACCAGGCCAGACCTTCCATGCACCCGCAACGCACCGCCCTGCACAACGAACTGCACGCCCGACCTTCGCTGTATTTCAACGAGCCTGCCCATGTCCATCACCTGGCACTGCTGGGCGATGAGGCCGACTGCCAGGCCTTGCTGCAGCGCTGTTGCCCGGATGCACTCGACACCGAGGCCGCCCAAGGCATCACCCGGCTGGAGGGGCATCCGTTCAAATGGGAGCGCCACGCCGAGTTCTTCACCCTGACGCTGGTGGTGCCCTGCGCCACCCACGATGCCGGCTGGCAGGGGCTGCCCCAGGTACTGGCCGAGGCCATCGCGCCGCAGGCGGCGCAAGTGATCAATGCCGTGCAGGTGCTGGTGCGTGGCGAGCAGGACCTGGACCTGACGCGCTACGGTTTCAAGGACCCGTGCGGCTCGTGCGTCGGGGGCGGCGATGCGGTGGTGTGGAGCGATTTTCGCCTGACCGAAGACGGCACCAACCGCCTGCTGTTCGTCAACCGGCGGCTCAATGCCTACCGCCAAGGCCGCATGATCCGTCGCCTTCTGGAGATCGAGACCTACCGCATGATGGCTTCGCTGACACTGACCACGGCCAAGACCTTGAGCCAGGAGCTCGATGCCTTCGACCGGACCCTGGTGAGCCTCTCCGAGCGCAGCGCCAGCGTCGACGGCCAGGACTCCAAAGCCCTGCTCGAAGCCATTGCCCACCTCTCGCGCCAAGTGGTCAGCCGCACGGTCAAGACCCGTCACCGCTTCGGCGCTACCCAAGCCTACGCACAACTGGTGTTCGAGCGCTTGGGCGAGCTGCGCGAAAGCCATGTTGGCGACTGCCAGCGTCTGGGGGTGTTCATCGAGCGGCGTTTCAAACCGACCGTGCGTTACTGCGCGGCCACCGAGCAACGCCTGGAACAACTGGCCAAGAACGTGGCCAACCTGGGCGACCTGCTGCAGGCACGGGTGCAGGTGGAAATGGAAGAACAGAACGCCGAGATCCTGCGCAGCCTCAATGCCCGGGCCGACGCCCAGGTGAAGATCCAGCGGGCCGTGGAAGGGCTGTCGATCATCGCCATCACCTATTACCTGCTGAACCTGTTCAAGCTGCTGTATGGCGGGCTGAACGTGCTGGGGGCTGGGCTGACGGCGCGCGAGGCGTTGTTGGGGATGGCGGTGCCGGTGATTCTGCTGCTGGGAATGATCCTGTTGCGGATCCGGCGGGCGAAGCAGCATTGAGCCTGCAGGCGCTCGTGCCTCGATCCACCCACGAACACCGACAACGCCGGTCGCAACGACCGAGCCGTCGGCTTCGCGGATAACCCCACTCCCACAGGTTGTACGCTGTTCTCAAAAAAAACGCGGGGCCTGTGGGGCGGGTTTACCCGCGACGGTCCTCACACGGCCCCGTCCGCGGGCCGTACGTTGTCCTGCAACAGCACCATGCTCTGCGGCGACGACAGTGCGATGCCCTCGTCGCGCAGACGCCCCAGCACCGTGAACAACAGGTCGCTGCGCGCGCCCGACACTTGGCGGGGGCTGGCCACATAGCCACTGACGCTGAGCACCATGCCGCTGGCAGTGAGGTCCTTGAAGGTCACCGACGAGGCCGGCGCATCGAGGATCGACTCATGTTCGCGGAAGGCCGTCAGCAGCAGTTCGCGCACTTTGTTCGCATCGGTTTCCAGCGGCAAGGTCAGGGTGATGCCGACCACCCCCAAGGCATTGCCCATGGTGACGTTGCGCACGTTCTGCGAAATGAACTGGGAGTTGGGCACGATCACCGTGGAACGGTCGGACATCTGGATTTCCGTGGCACGCACGTTGATCCGGCGGATATCCCCTTCCACCCCGGCCAGGCTCACCCAGTCACCTACCTTGACCGGACGCTCAGTGAGCAGGATCAAGCCGGAGATGAAGTTCTGCACGATCTGCTGCAAGCCGAAACCGATACCCACCGACAGGGCACTGACCACCCAGGTGAGGCTGGTGAGGTTGATGCGCAGGGTCGTCATCACCAGCATGGCCAGGAACAGGAAGCCCAGGTAGCCGACCAGAGTCACCAGGGAGGCACGCATGCCGGCATCCATGTCCGTCTCCGGCAGCAGGCGCTCGCTCAGCCAGCGCTTGACCACACGAATGGCGAACAGACCGCCCAGGAACATGGCCACGGCCAGCAGGATGTCCTGGGGCACGATGTTCAGGTTGCCCAGCAGCTTGCCGCCGGTGTCGTCCCAGTCCGCCAGGCTCAGCAGCAACTCACCCGGGCTGGTGCCCGACGGCATGAGCACCAGCAGGCCGGCGACAAACAACAGGAAGGTGCGGCCGATCCCTGCCAGGATCGTGCTGGCCTGGGCCTGGTGGCGCTGCTGCAGCCCCAGCGCAGAGGCCAGGGCCAGGCCACCAGGTTGGCGTGGCGAGAGCAAGGTTTCGCACAGATCGCCAAACACCGTGACCAGCAGGTAGGCGCAGGTGCCCACCACGCTGACCCACAACAGCTTGGCGGTGAGGAAATAGGCCAGGGTCAGGTAACCGGTGAGCAGCGCCAGCAGGACCAACGCGACCCACACCACGATCACGAACGGGATCAGCCCCGCCAGCCCAGGTGCCCGCTCCAGCTGATGCTGCTTGCGGGCACGGCGATAGCACACCAGCGCTGCGACGAAGATCAGCGACACCACCAGCGCGGTCAGGCCATTGGTGGCCACGGTGAGCGCAAGGCTGGTACCGATCACGCTGTTGATGCGCTCCTGGGTCAGCAACACCATCAGCGCCAGCGCCAGGAGCTTGGGGAACCAGCCAAGGGCACTGGCCACTTCATCCGGAATCGGCGGCAGTCGCCAGGACGGACGCTGGAGCATCAGCATGGCGCGGCCAAGGCCGGCAATGAAGGCACTGAACACCACCAGCGTCAGAATGTGGTTGGTCAGACTGGCAATGTCATTGCCCAGCTCGGCGCTGTTCTCCAAGCCCCAACGCACCAGCGACACCGAGCCGCCGATGGTGCTCAAAGTCGCCAGGCTGACACTCAAGGCCAGGGCGCTGCGACGCAGGCGGCCCTCGGGCAACCAGCGGACCATGGCATTGGCCAGCAAACGCTCAAGCAAGCGGCGTACCCAGGTCCAGACCAACAGCGCGGCCGCCAGGCTGCCAATGAACAACCAGCGGTGATCGGCACTGAAGGCGCTGGCCACCGCGTCAGTCGCCTCGCCACGCAGATCGCGCAGACGGGCGACATCTTCGTCGGTCGGACGGATCAGGCTCGACCAGAACGCCGGGCTCA
Organism: Pseudomonas sp. PKS; assembly: GCF_051913525.1. Classification (NCBI taxonomy): domain Bacteria; kingdom Pseudomonadati; phylum Pseudomonadota; class Gammaproteobacteria; order Pseudomonadales; family Pseudomonadaceae; genus Pseudomonas; species Pseudomonas sp. PKS. The sequence goes on from NZ_JBEGDO010000004.1 coordinate 200,672, forward strand.
AGGGGCTGGCGGCGCGGGTGGTGACCTGGGAGTTGAACTGGCTGCGGCGCAGGTTGACGATCTGCGTGGCCAGGTCGCGTGCCGACTGGGTCAGCTTGATGGCCTGCTGTTGCTCGGCCAGCACCTGCTTTTGCTCGTCACTGAGCTGCTTGCGCTGACGCGTGATGCTCTCGGCTTCATCCGGCAATACCGGGCCGAGGACCTTGAGCTGATCGTCCAGACGCTCTACATCGGTCGTACGCTGGGTGCCCAGGGCGTCAGCTTGGCGCTGCACTTGCAAGGCGGCCTGACGCAACTGTGACAGCAAGTCGTCGTTGGCTTCGCTGGTCAGTTCCTGGCGAACCTGATCGAGCCGATCAGTCAGTTGCTTCAGGTTGGCGTTTTCATCCAGCACCGGCAATTCGTCCAGGCTCAGTGGCCCGACGGATGCCGACCAGGCCGGTGTCGCCACCCACAGCAACACGGCGAGGATTCCCACGCAAAAACGGCAAAGGCTGAGTCGCCTCATCGAATTCCCCTATTTACAAGCTCAATTGGGCGGGAATTCTACGCTGCTCCTGATGATCACGTGAGTGCCGTTTCTCGCGCCAGCAATTGCCGCTTACGCTCGACACCCCAGCGGTAGCCACTGAGGTCGCCATCGCGGCGCACCACCCGATGGCAGGGGATCGCCACGGCCAGGTGGTTGGCCGCGCAGGCCTGGGCCACCGCACGCACGGCCTTGGGCGCGCCGATGCGCTGGGCGATATCGGTATAGCTGACCCGGCTGCCCAACGGCACCTCACGCAGCGCCTGCCAGACCCGCTCCTGGAAGGCCGTGCCCTGCACATCCAGCGGCAAGGCCAACCCCAGTGCCGGCTGCTCGACAAAGCCCACCACCACCGCGACCAATTGCTCGAAGCCGGCATCGCCGCCGATCAACTGCGCATTGCGAAATTGATCCTGCAACTCGCGCAACAGTTGCTCAGGGTCGTCACCCAACAGAATGGCGCAAATGCCGCGCTCGCTCTGGGCCACCAGGATCGCCCCCAGGGAACATTGGCCAATGGCGAATCGGATCCTCGCCCCCGCCCCGCCGGCGCGATACTCGCGCGGACGCATGCCCAGGCGTTGGCCTGCGCTTTCATAGAATCGGCTGTTGGAGTTGTAACCGGCGTCATAGATCGCGTCGGTCACGGAACTGCCTTGATCATCGAGCCGCTCGCGCAGGCGCCGGGCGCGGAAGGCCGAGGCGTAGGCCTTGGGCGTAAGCCCGGTCTCGGCCTTGAACAGGCGATGCAGGTGGAACGGGCTCAGTGCCAGTTGCTCGCCCAGTTGCTCGAGGTTGGGCGCGGTGTCGCTGGCCTCGATCAAGCGACAGGCACGAGCAACCAGCTCAGTGCGTCGCGCGACCTGCTCGGCCTTGGCCTCGGTGCAGCGTCGGCAAGCCCGATAACCGGCTGCCTCGGCCGCCCCGCCATCGGCAAAGAACTCGACGTTCTCACGCTTGGCCAGCCGCGACTTGCAACCCGGTTGGCAATAGACCCCCGTGGTGCGCACGGCATAGACGAAATGACCGCAGGCCGCAGTGTCGCGCGCCTGCACAGCGTGCCAGCGGGCGGTATCGGTGAGGTAATTCGAGGCAGGCTTCATGGGCATCTCCTGGCTGCGGATGGTTCAAGCCTGACAGGGTGGTGGGAGCGTGGCACTCCGATTCTTGCCGAGCAATCTGTGCGTCATCGGTTCAAGCCCGCCACAAGTACCAGGACGCCACCGTCCGATACGGGCTCCATACCCCGCCCAACGAGCGCAACTGCGCAGGGGTCGGTGCTTTGTCCATGCCCTTGAGCCGCCGGTACCCCTCTCGTACGCCGAAGTCGTCCACCGGCAGGATGTCGGAGCGCTCCAGGCAATAGATCAGGAGCATCTCCACCGTCCAACGGCCAACACCGCGCAGGCTCACCAATCGTTCGATCAGCGCGTCATCGGTCAAGGTCATGGCCTGCTCGCGGCTGGGCACGATACCCTCCAGGCGCGCCTGGGCGATGCCCTGCACGGTCGCCAGCTTGCTCGCGGAAAAGCCACAGGCGCGCAGCACCTCAGGCGGTGTCGCCAACAGCTGCTCAGGTTCGGGGAATGCGGCATCGGGAAACAAGGCCAGCATCCGCGCCAGGATCGCCTCGGCCGCCCTGGCATGCAGTTGCTGATAGGCCACCGCCCGCACCAGCGCTTCGAAGGGTTCACGCTCGGGCGCGGCACTGTGCAGGCAGGGGCCGATGGTGTCGATATGCCGGGCCCAGTCCGGGTCCAGGGCGGCCAGAAAATCCGTGGCTTCACGGTAGGCCGCAGGCGAGAGGTCGGCGTGGATCATGCGCAGTGCCCTCCAGGGAGCGGAAAACACCCAGCTTAGACCAATCGCTCACCGGCTAAACGACGGATCTTGCGCGGGTAATTCCGCTTTCAATGGTCTTGCTCCGTGGCGCCTTCTTCGCGAAATACCTGCGAACAGGCCAACATTTGGTTTTAGTCTGTCACAGCCCGCAGCCTGACCGCCCGACGATACGACTGCCGGGCAAAGCACACGAACAGACCCGCCATCAGCGCCAGCGCCATCGGCAACCCATGGGGCGCCACATCCATCGCCGCGCCGCTGACCAGCGGCCCGACCAGGCTGCCGACACCCCACAGCAAGCCGACGCTGGCGTTTGCCGTGACCAGGTCCTGGCCCTTGAAGCGCTGGCCGATCAGCACCAGCGCCAGGGTGTAGATGCCACCGGCCACCGCGCCCAACAGCACCAGCATCGGCCACAACAACCAGGTTGCCTGCAACAACCACGGCAGGCCTATGCCGATCGACATCGCCACCAGCCCGCACACCAAGTGCAGCCCGGTACGCTCGACCCGGTCGGCCAACCAGCCCAGGGGCAACTGGAAGATCATGTCGCCGGCGAACACCACCGTCACCATCAGCGCCGCCACACCCACGGCAAAGCCATGACTGCTGGCGTACACCGGCAGCAACGACAGCACCACGGCATCGAAGAAGGAAAAGAACAGCACCGCCACGCACAGCGCCGGTGCCACGCGGAAGAAGCCAGCGAGGGTAAAGCTCTTTTCGCCTTCCTCGCCATGCTCCACATGATCGTTGGGCACTGTCAGCAAGATGCACAACAGGGCCAGGCCGTAGCAGGCCGTCACCACGCCGGTGACCCAGGGGCTATTGGCACCGACCAGCGCCAGCATCGCCGGGCCTAGCACCTGGAAGCCGGTGAAACTGGTGGCGTACAGCGCCATGATCTTGCCGCGGTTGTGATCCGGGCACAGCTCGTTCACCCAGGATTCACCCAGGATGATGGCAATCCCCATGCCAACCCCCAACGCCAGGCGCAGCAGCGCCAAGTGCCAGATCGAGGCGAACGACCATTCCAGCAAGGCGATGCTCAGGGTGCACAGGCTGAAGCACAACAGGTAGATGGTGCGCCGGGTCAGATGCCGGCAGCAGGCGTCGACCATGAACGCCGATAGCATCATTCCCGCCGCCGGAATGGCCGAGATGATGCCGATTTCAAGGGTGCTGGCCCCCGCCTCGTGAAGGCGTAACGACACCAGCGGCAGGCTCGCTCCGAGGCTGAAGCCCACCACTGACACGGCGAACAGCAGGCCCGCCAGTAAACGCATGTTCATGTACCACTCCTTGCGCGCCGCCAGGCAGCCCCCATGGGGCTCGGTCGGCTGGAAAAATCACTGAAAGAGATGTGAGCGCAGACGAGCACCGCAAAGGCACGGCGCAGGCGAGCGCGGATCAGATCAGGGCAAGGTGTGGCGAGAAAGTGAAGGCGAACAGCACGCTGCGTCGACGCTTGAGCACCGTGTCGCTCGGCCACGTGCGACGTGCAGCCTGGAAGGCAGGCTGGCGAACAAGGCGAGGGCACAGGGAACAGCGCATTGCATCGACTACGTGGGAAGAAAAGAGCCGGCACTCTAGGCCAACGGCCGCCGACTCGTCAATCTCGGGACCGCCAGGCGGTCCCGACGACATCAGCGCTTGCCGGTGGACGGCAAGAACACCGCCAGCAGGCCGAACAACGGCAGGTACGAACACAACCCGTACACGTACTCGATCCCCCGCAAGTCAGCCAGATACCCGAGCAACGCCGCCCCAATGCCCCCGAAGCCGAACATCAGGCCAAAGAAGATCCCGGCAATCATGCCGACACTCCCAGGCACCAGTTCCTGGGCGTACACCACGATCGCCGAGAAGGCCGACGCGAGGATGAAGCCGATCACGACACTGAGCACGGTGGTCCAGAACAGATCGGCATAGGGCAGCACCAGGGTGAATGGCGCCACGCCCAGGATAGAGAACCAGATCACAGCTTTGCGCCCGATGCGATCGCCAATCGGCCCGCCAAAGAAGGTCCCGGCGGCCACTGCGCCGAGGAACAGGAACAGGTGCAACTGGGAGCTGGCCACCGACAGGTCGAACTTCTCGATCAGGTAAAAAGTGAAATAGCTGGTGAAGCTGGCCATGTAGAAATACTTGGAAAACACCAACAGGCCCAGCACCACCAGCGCCAGGATCACCCGCTGGCGGGAGATGCCATGGCTGGCCTGTACGGCCTTGCGCGCCTTGAACTGGTTGAGGTGCCCGGTGTACCAGCGGCGCAGCAGCAAGGTCACGGCGAAGAAGAACAGCCCGGCCAGTCCGAACCAGGCCACGTGGGTCTGGCCGAAGGGAATGACAATGGCCGCCGCCAGCAACGGGCCGAGGGCAGAGCCGGCATTGCCGCCAACCTGGAAGCTCGACTGGGCCAGGCCAAACCGTCCGCCCGACGCCAGACGGGCGATACGCGAGGTCTCCGGGTGGAAGGTTGACGAGCCGATGCCTACCAGCGCCGAGGCCAGGAGAATCATCGGAAAACTGCCGACGAACGCCAGCATCACGATCCCCACCAACGTGCACACCGTGCCCAGGGGCAACAGGTTCGGCGTCGGTCGCCGGTCGGTGAAAAAGCCCACCCAAGGTTGCAGTAGCGAGGCAGTGACCTGGAAGGTCAGGGTGATCAGGCCGATCTGGGCAAAGCTCAGGTCATAGTTCGCCTTGAGCATGGGGTAGATGGCTGGCAACACCGACTGGATCAAGTCGTTGATCAGATGCGCCAAGGCGCAGAAGGCGATGATGCGCATCACCAGCGGGTTGGCTTGGGCCGTCGCGCTGGCGGCAGTGGAAGTCTGGGCGCTGCTGATGGCCATGTCAGGTGTTCCGTTCGCGAATTTGGGATCCGATTATCCGGAAATAGGTAGATAGATAGCTACCTTTTTATATCGTTGCCACAGACTCTCCAGCGGCGTGTCAGTGATGACTTCACCTTCGACACCCCACACAGCGCGCAGAACGCTTGGCTGGCGAACAGCATTCGCACCTGCCCAAGGTGTTCGGCCATTGGCTGGTGGTGCGCGGATTCAGGGCTTTCTGGCTAAGCGATTGAAAGCGCGTAATTTTTTTTTGAAATGAGTGTTGACACAATCGCGTTTCAGGCGAATAATGCGCGCCACTTGGCTACATAGCTCAGTCGGTTAGAGCACGGCATTCATAATGCCGGTGTCCGGGGTTCAAGTCCCTGTGTAGCCACCATATTGAAAAGGGCTTATCGAAAGATAAGCCCTTTTTCTTTGCCCGCGAAAAAGTCGCGTTCCCCGCCCTAGCTCATCGCACCCCCGCCGCCACCACCGCGACACCTAGCCCGATCAGGGCTACGCCGATCACTCGATCGACCATCACCTGCCGCTCGATCATTGCCTTGCGCAGCACCGCACTGGAAAAGAACACCGCCACCAGGCTGAACCACACCCAATGGGCAAAGGACATGAACGCACCATAGGCAAAGTCCAGGGCCAACGGGCTGCCCGGTTGCACGACCTGGGTATAGGCGCTGACGACGAACAGCATGGTCTTGGGGTTCAGCGCATTGGTCAGAAAGCCCGTGCGCAACGCCTGTAACGTGCTCGCCTGGCCGTCCTGCGCAAGGCCATCAAGGCAGATGCGCGAGGTGTTGGTCAGCGACTTGTAGCCCAGGTAGATCAGGTAGCCCGCCCCCACCACCTTCATCGCCATGAACAACAACGGGCTCTGGCTGATGATCACGGCAATACCCAGGACGGTGTACAGCACATGCACCTGCACCCCCAGGGCGATGCCGATGGCAGCGGCGAGCCCTGCCTTGCGCCCTTGCGCATAACTGCTGCGGGTGACCATGGCGAAGTCAGCACCCGGGCTGATGACAGCCAGCACAGTGAACAGGGCGACAGCGATCAGTTCATTCACAAAAAAGCTCCTCGATAGGCGATGAAAATACACAGAGGTGCCAATTATCGAGGGCTTATCCACAGGCAAAAATCGATTTATAGTGCGACAAATCCGCTAGTTTTGTTCACAGATTCGAGAGCGAACTCGCTCTTGAAAACACGGGATTCCCTTCGCGGGCAAACCCGCTCCCACAGGGCTGTCGCGCCGACACGATCATGAAACTGCCGCCACTTACCGCTTTTCGTTACTTCGACATCGCCGCCGAAACCGAAAGCTTCGTGCGCGCCGCCGAGCGCCTGCATGTGACCCATGGTGCGGTCAGTCGCCAGGTGCGCCTACTGGAAGAGAGCCTTGGCATCGAACTGTTCGAACGGCGCAACCGGGCGATCTTCCTCACCGCTGCCGGCCGGACACTGCACAGCACCACCCAATCGATCTTCGAACAACTGGAAGGTACGGTGCAGCGCCTGCAAACCCAGGAGCGCGATAACGTCCTCGTGCTGTCGTGCGAGCCGACCATCGCCATGCGCTGGCTGATTCCACGCCTGCCCCGCTTCCACGCCGCCCACCCTGACCTGCAACTGCACCTGGTGGCCGCCGGCGGCCCCCTGGATTTTGCACGGGCGGGTGTCGACCTGGCCCTACGGCGTGATGATTTTCATTGGGACCGACAATTGCACAGCCTGAAGATCTGCGACGAATGGATCGGCCCCGTCTGCCAACCCAACCTGGGGCGCAGCCTCGACGGCCAACGTCTGCTGCATAGCGCCACCCGTCCCAACGCCTGGAGCACCTGGCTGCGCTTGGACGGCAGACAGGCCCGAGAGACCGAGCGTAGCGACTTCGAGCATTTCTACCTGTCGATACAGGCCGCCAGCGCGGGCCTGGGCCTGGCGATCGCATCAGCCTTGATGGTTCGCGACGAGCTCGACAGCGGACAGCTTCAGGCGCCGTTTGGCTTCCTGCGTGATGGCTCTGCCTACCACCTGCTCAGCCCCCGGCCCTTGGAGGCCGGTGACAAGCGCCAGCGCTTCGCAACGTGGGTGGTTCAGGAGTGCCGCAGTTGCCTGGCTCACTTGGGCTTGATACAGAATGACGAGCCCGAGTGCCCGTCACCACCCCAAGTCCGAAACCCTGCGGTATCCAAATGAATGCGCCCAGTCGGGTAGCGCCCCAGCCCCATGTTCCAGGCCTGGCCGTACTGTTGCCAGAAGCGGCATAGCGGATTGGGATCTGACCAGGCCGGCAGCAACACGTCGACCGCGAAAGCGCGCGTGTGAGCACTACCCGGCGCGCCGCCTGCGCAGGCGTTCAGGCGCGGATCGCGGTAGGCCGAAACCACTTCGAACTGACGCAGGATGCCTTGCTCGTCGAGGGTCTTGAGCAACGCCAGGGTGGAGCGCACCTGGGGCCACTGGGCGGCCGGCGGCACGGCGAAGGGCGAGGCCCGGCACAGGCGCCAGTCCGAGGCCGAGCGCAACAGTTGATGGATCGGCACCACGCCATAAAGGCGCGCATCCACCAGCATCTGGCGGAAGGCACGGGCCTGGTGGTCGCCCGCCCATTGAGCGAACATCCAAAGGTCTCGATCATCGGCCCGAGCGTGAGCGCCCATCACCAGACTTGCCGCCAATGCCAGCAGCGTCATGCCTTTCATCTGCCACTCCTGTGCTCGCCCCTACATCGAGTAAAGCATGGGACCCGCACCACTGATGACAGGGTTACTCGAGAGGCCGCAGGCGATACTGAGGCGGCAACTGGGCAAAGCCGCTGATGGTGGTGTCCAGGCTCTTCCAACGACCATCCTTGATGCCATAGATACAGCCATGAATGGACAGCTCCTGCCCGCGATGCCAGGCGTTCTGCACGATGCTGGTATGAGCCACGTTGGCAACCTGCTGGATGACATTGAGCTCGCACAGCCGATCGACCCTGGCCTCTTCGCTCTCCAGCTTGGCCAGCTCGCCGCGCTTTTCGTAGTACAGGTCGCGGATCGAGCGCAGCCAGCCATCGATCAGGCCCAATTGGCGGTCCTGCATGGCCGCCCTAACCCCGCCGCAGCCGTAATGGCCAGTGACCAGGATGTGCTTGACCTTGAGCACCTCGACCGCGTACTGGATCACCGACAGGCAGTTAAGGTCGGTATGCAGCACCACGTTGGCGACGTTGCGATGGACGAACAGATCGCCCGGCAGCATGCCGACGATCTCGTTGGCCGGCACGCGGGCATCGGAACAGCCGATCCAGAGGAATTCGGGGGTTTGCTGACGGGCCAGCTTGGCGAAGAAATCCGGGTCGCGCTGCTTGATCGCATCGGCCCAGCGCTCGTTGTTGTCGATCAGTTCCTGCAGGTCATGCATGGTCGTTGCCTCATCAGGGTATGGCTGTGTGACACGACCTGCTCCTGCAAGGTCACTCTTCGAGCAGGGTGCAGGCCATCACCAGAGCATCTTCGCGGCCACCGGCGACCGGGTAGTAGTCCCGGCGCCGGCCGATTTCGTTGAATCCGTAGCGCTCATATAAACGATAGGCCGACTGGTTGCTGGCGCGCACCTCCAGGAAGCATTCGCGGCCATTGAGCTGGTAGGCCCGCGCCATCAGGTGCTCGAGCAGGCGCAGGCCCAGGCCGCGCCCCTGGTTCTCCGGCTTGACGGTGATGTTGAGCAAGTGCGCTTCGTCGATGATCACGTTGATCACGCCATGCCCCACCTGCTGCTGCCCGTCGAACATCAGCCACACTTCGTAGGATTTGAGCGCATCCTGAAAGATCCCGCGGGTCCAGGGATGACTGAACGCGGCATATTCGATCTTAAGCACGGCATCCAGATCCGCCTCGGTCATCCGGCGGAAACTGATCGAGTCACTCATTCAACGCTCTTCCAGCGCGCCATCAGCCGGCGCATCGCTTGCCAGACGTCCGCCTTGCGCTGCGGCTCGTCCATCAACAGTTCAAGGCCCGGCAAGGCCCAGGCATCGCCCAGGCCCTCGACCTTCAGTTCTTGGTAGTAGGCCTCGCCGTCGGCCTGGCCGGCAAAGCGCACGGCCGGCAAGCCGACCAGCCACAGGCAGGTGCAGGGCGCCTCTTCCAGGCGAGCCTGGATGAACCCTTGGACGAAATCCCGCGCCGCCTCAGGGCCCTGATCCATGTTGCCGCGCACCAACAGCGGCCAGCGTACCGGCTCGCCGATGATCTGCGGGGCATCGGGCAGGCCAGCGGCACGCAGCATGTCCTTGAGCAGCAGGTAGGACGGATCGCGGCTCTGGAACGGCTGGCCGGTCGCCAGCTCCACCAACAGCAGGCAACTGCCGGCGCGCAGCAACTGCAGGGCGAAACGCGGCGGTGGGACAGGTGCAGGCCGAGGTGCGGGGGCCTGCTCCTCGGCTTCGACCGGTTTGCTGGCAGGCTTGGGCGCAGCGCCAGGGCGGGGAATCTCGATCTTCGGTCGCTCGACCGAGCGGGCCTGGGGCGCGGCTGGCACCTCCCTGGACGGCTGCGCCGGTGGCTGCACGTCCCTGTCGAAATCCTCGACCGGCGCCAAGGGCGCCAGCAGCTCCGGACGCGACGGCGCGGCGAACGGCAATTCGGCGCGCGGCAGCCAATGCACCACTTGCATGGCGGATAGGTAGGCGCGGCGGCGGGGCTCGGTCAGCAAGGCACAGGCATCCGGGGAACGAAAACAGTCGGTCATTCTAACGCCGTTGCCCAGCAAGCGCCGCAACTGGTCGGCGGAAATTTGTTGTTTGCTCCCCCATCCGCAGGCAAACCCGCGCCCACGGATCCAGCGGTGTTGCTGAGCGCACCGCAGAACCAGGCGAGAGCAGGCTTGCCCGCGAAGAGGCCAGGCAATTCTCTGCAAGGCTCCGGGCCATCCCTGATTACAGACCAAGGGGTGAAATCCTCCCCCCCGGATGCAGTACAATCGCCCCTTTTATTTGGCAACGAGTCGACCCGCCAATGATCGAACCCAAGCGCGTCCTGCGCGCCCTAGCCGAACACTGGGCCCTGATCGAGCCGCTGTGCGAGCGTTTCGACCAGGGCACCCTGAGCCTGGTCGAACTGCGCCAGCAGCTGGCCCGGCAGCAGGTGGAAAGTACGCCGCAGGACATCACCCAGCTGCTGGACGTCTGGATACGCCTGGATATCCTGGTGCCGGTGGCCAAGAGCCCGAACCGCTTCGAGCTCAACGCCCAGATCCACGACTTCCTCGCCTACCTGCGCCGCGAGCACCGCCTGGGCCTGTGCCTGGAGATCGAGGCCTACCTGCGCCATCTGGAGCGCCTGGCCGGGCACATCCAGGACGCCTTCGACAACCGCGACAGCGACGACCTGGCGCGCCAGCTGCGCCTGCTCGACATGCGCGTGCGCGATGTCCTGAAGAAACTCGACAACGACGAGCAGGCGCTGGTCGCCGTGGCCGAACGGGCCAAGACCAGCAACCGCCAGATCCCCCTGCGCCAACGTTACGCCGAAGTCCTGGCGACCTGGGACGAATACGTCGAGCCGATGATCCAGCTGGTCAATGCCGACGGCGCCTTCGAACAGGGCGTACGCAAGGTCGAGACCGTGCTGCTGCGCCTGCTGGGCGAGCAGGCGCGTCTGGGCCACCTGGTCGACGACGACATGTTGCTGCGCACCCATGCGCGCATCCTCGAGATGCAGACCAGCGCCCAGCTCACCCTGCGCCACGCCCGCGAGCTGCTGCTGCCGCTGCGCGAAGAGGCGCGCCGGCACAACGCGGTCACCCGTGGCGCGGCCCTTGCCCTGTCGGTGATCCGCCGCAAAGGCATCGATGCGGTGCCGCATGCGGCCATGCCGATGTTCACCCGCCCGCAGAGCACGTTCCTCGGCAGCGCCAGCCAGGTCGAGGCCTATGTGTATGCCCTGGCCCGCTTCGAGCCCAAGCCGGCGCGCTTCCCCAAGGCGCACAAGAGCCAGAAAGGCCCGCTGCCCCGCGCTCCGCGCACGGTCAAGGAAATGCTCGAGCGCTGCGAGGACGCCCTGCCCCTGCCAGATCTGATGGTCTGGCTGCTCGAGCAGGAGCCCGAAGGCGCCACCGACGAATTGCTGTACTGGTTCTCGCGCCTGTCGCGGGAGAAGCGCTTTAGCCGCGAACGCCTGGACCGCCGCGAGTACACCACCCGCGAGCACCTGGTCAGCCTGCGCTCCTTCGCCCTGACCTCCAGCCGCGAAACCACGCCCGAATCCAACGCGAGCCCAGCCAATGCATCTTGATCTTTCCGAACTGTCCCAGCTCGCCCCCATCTTCCGCGAGCTGTTCAAAGGTTTTCACATCAGCCGCCGCGACCCTGAGCTGTATGCCCAGTTGTCGAACTTCCAGGACCAGTACCGTACCCTGTTCAAGGCCCTGGGCTTCGAGCTGGTGTGCGATACCCGCGGGTTTTACTACTTCGTGCCCGAGCAAGCCGCCGCGCAGGTCAACAAGACCGCCCAGCGCCTGTCGCTGTTCACCTTCATCCTAGTCGAGCACCTGGCCGACCAGGGCCGCGATCCGATGGCCGTGCTCGACGGCGGCAGCATTGGCCGCGATGAGCTGCCTTCACTGCTGGAAAAGTACCGCGACCTGTTCATCCAGGCCGAAGTGCAGACCGTCGACGAGCTGGAAGAAAAGATCCTGCGCCGCATGACCCAGCTGGGCTTTGCCCACGAGGAAGGCGGCATCTACCGCTTCCTGCCGCCGATGCACCGCTTCCTGGATGTATGCCTGTCGGTCCAGCAGGACCGGGATCTGGCCGCCAGCCTGCACAGCGACCTGCCGCTGCCAACGCCGGTCCTGGTCGAAGAAGAAAGCCCGGAAGCACTCAACCGCACCGACGATCCGCTCGACCTGTCGCCGTTCGACAGCGAGGAGAGCGAGGAAGAAGCCCTCGCCCGAGCCATCCGCGAAGAGCAACAGGAGATTGACGCATGAGCCAGGAACGCTACGGTATTCGCCGCTTCGCACTGCTCAACACCGCCGGCTACAGCCTGGGACTGTTCCCTCTGGAGCAGCCACTGTCGGTCTATGGTGCCAACAACCTCGGTAAATCCGCCTCGATCAACGCCTTGCAGTTCCCGATCCTGGCGCGCATGTCCGACATGAGCTTCGGCAAGTACAGCCTGGAGCAGTCACGCCGGTTCTACTTCGCCAGCGACACCAGCTACATCCTCTGCGAGCTGAACCTGCCCCACGGCCCCCACGTGATCGGTGTGGTCGGCCGCGGCCCAGGGGGCGGCTTCGGCCACCAGTTCTTCGCCTACCAGGGCCAACTGGACCTGGCGCACTACCAGAAGAACGACACCTGCCTGCGCCAAAAGGAGCTGTTCACCAACCTCGAGCAGCACGGCCTGAAGGCCTACGAACTCAAGCCCGACGAACTGCGCCGACTGCTGGTCGGCGGCCATACGTCGGTGCCGCTGGACCTGACCCTGATCCCGCTGCGCTCGACCAGCGAACAGAGCTTGAAGACCTTCCGATCGCTGTTCATCAACCTGCTGCACATGCGCGAGATCACCGCAGCCAAGCTCAAGCAGCTGTTCCTCGATGCCTTCGAGCACAGCCTGCGCTCGGGCAGCGTCGACTACATCGCCGCCTGCGAGGAAGCCTTCCGCGACGTGCGCCGCATGGAGCAGGACTACAACGCCCTGGTCGCCGCAGGCCCGCTGGTCGAGGCCCTGGCCGGCGGCGTGGCCCAGCGCGACATCCTGCGCGGCAAGCTGCACCGCCTCTCGCCCCTGCTCGACAACCTGCTGGGCACCTGGCAGGAATACGCCATGGCGCGCAAGGAAGAACTGGTCATCCAGGCCGAGCACTACCGCGGCGAGCAGGACCGCCTACAGAACGATCAGCGCGGCGGCACCCAGGAGCTGATGCGCCTGGAGCGCGAGATCACCGGTATCCAGCGCTGGCTTGGCGAGCTGTCGGTACTCAAGCACCGCTTCGCCCTGGTCGAAGATGCCAAGGTCCTGGAACAGCAACTGCTGGCCGCCAAGGACGCCCACGACGAACTGGCCGGCGCCCTGGCCCAGTCGCGTCAGTTCTCCGCCGAGGACCTCGACGAGCGCGTGCGCGATCTGGAGAAACGCCTCAAGCAGGTCAAGCAGCAGCTCGACCACGCCGACAACAACAGCTATGCCCGCCTGCGCGAGGAGTTCTCCCAGCAGGATGTCGACCGCCTGATGCGCCTGTTCAACGGTGCGCTGTTCAGCCTGCCGCTGGGCGATCGCGGCATCGAGCTGGACGACAGCGACGTCTGGGTCAAGACGCTCGAGGCAGTGCTCGACAGCTTCAAGGGCGAGCGCTTCGAGGCGCCTGGCCTGTCCATCGACCTGTCGCATATCGATCCACCGGCCCTGCAGGCCCTGGCCGACCGCGCCGCCTTGCGCGACCAGAAAGAGCGCCTGGAAAAAGAACTCAAGCAGCTCAAGACCCAGCAGGCAGTTGCCGCCGACCGCAACGCGAGCAAGGCCCAGACCGAGGCCCTGTACCAACAGGTGCTCGACGCCCAGAAGGCCCTGGAAGACTTCCGCCGCAGCGAAACCCTGAGCGCCGAAGAGCCCGATAAGATGGAGCAACTGGCGCAGCTGGAAGCCGCCCAGGACGAGCTCAAGCGCTCCAGCGACGCCTTCACCGAACGCGTCCAGCAATTGTCGGCCAAGCTGCAACTGGTCGGCCGGCAGATCGCCGACCTCGAAGCCAAGCAGCGTACCCTCGACGACGCCTTGCGCCGCCGCCAGCTGCTGCCCGCCGAGCTGCCGTTCGGCACGCCATTCATGGAAGCGGTCGACGACTCCATGGACAACCTGCTGCCACTGCTCAACGACTACCAGGACAGCTGGCAGGCGCTGCAGCGGGTGGACAACCAGATCGAGGCGCTGTATGCCCAGGTACGCCTCAAGGGCGTGGCCAAGTTCGACAGCGAAGACGACATGGAGCGCCGCCTGCAACTGCTGATCAATGCCTACTCGCACCGCACCGAAGAGGCCCTGACCCTGGCCAAGGCCCGTCGCGCGGCGGTCACCGACATTGCCCGGACCCTGCGCAACATCCGCAGCGACTACGACAGCCTCGAGCACCAACTGGCGCTGTTCAACCGCGAGATCAACCGGCGTCAGGTGTCCAATCTGGAAAGCTTCCGTGTGGTCCTGGCACCGAACAAGGAAGCGCTCAAGCACATCGACCAAATCATCCACAGCGCCGGCCAGTACGAAGAAGGCGAGACCCTGTCGGTGTTCGACCTGACCCAGAGCGCCGAGCAGGATCACAAGAACGAAGAGGCCAAGGAGTACCTGGCGCGACTGGTGGCGGCCAACCACAACCAGCTGGGCCTGAAGGACCTGTTCGAGCTGGCCTTCGAGATCACCAAGATCAACAGCCAGCCCGTGATCCACGCCGACATCGATGGCGCCGCATCCAACGGCACCACCATGACCATCAAGGCGCTGACCAACATGTACCTGTTGCTGCACTTGATGGATCGCGATCTGGCCGGGCGCATTCGCCTGCCCTACTACCTCGACGAGGCGGCGGACATCGACGAACGTAACCAGGCAGCGCTGCTGGAAACCAGCCAACAGCTGGGCTTCGTGCCGATTCTCGCGAGTGTGAAGCCGCAGGTGTCGGCGCGGGTCGCGATTGATCTGGAAGGGGGTAGCGGGCCGAACGGCATCTACATCGACGAAGCGGACTGGAAGTTCATCAGCCGTATCGATGAAGTGAAGGCGATCGTGCGTGAGGATGTGGCTGAGGAACTGGCCTGACTCGGTAAACAGGGGCCGCTTTTGCGGCCCTTCGCAGGCTATCTCCAGCGCCTACAGGGAGTCCGCTGGGCGTGAACCCATGACAGCCGAGGATGGGAGGCCGAAGCCTCCCGGCGGTCAATCAGGTATCACTGCGCCCACGGCAGGATAGGAATTGCCGTTACCGCATTCTGCGGGCTACCTTCTATCATCCGGTCGCTGTACACCAGGTACACCAGCGTGTTGCGCTTCTTGTCCAGAAAGCGCACCACCTGCATGGTCTTGAACACCAGCGAGGTGCGCTCCTTGAACACTTCCTCGCCGTCCTTGAGCTCACCCTTGAAGTTGATCGGACCGACCTGACGGCAGGCGATCGACGCTTCCGCGCGGTCTTCGGCCAGGCCCAGCCCACCTTTCACACCACCCGTCTTGGCCCGCGACAGGTAGCAGGTCACACCCTCGACCTTCGGATCGTCGAACGCCTCGACCACAATGCGGTCGTTCGGCCCGATGAACTTGAACACAGTGGACACCTGGCCGATTTCATCGGCTCCGGCCAACATCGGCAGCGTCAAAGCCGCCACGGCAATCATCTTTTTAAGCACACCCGCCTCCTCAGACCAGCACCAGGTTGTCGCGGTGCACCAGCTCCGGCTCGGCGCTGTAGCCCAGCAGGCTCTCGATGGCATCGGAAGGCTGACCAATGATCTTCTGCGCCTCCAGGGCGCTGTAGTTGGCAAGGCCACGGGCCACTTCACGGCCATCGGGCCCCACGCAGACCACCATCTCGCCACGACGGAAGCTGCCCTGCACGGTCTTCACGCCGACCGGCAGCAGGCTCTTGTTCGATTCGCGCAAGGCCTTCACGGCGCCGTCGTCCAGCACCAGGGTCCCGCGGGTTTGCAGATGGCCAGCCAGCCACTGCTTGCGCGCGGCGAGCATGCCGCGCTCGGGCGACAGCAGGGTCCCCAGGCGCTCGCCGGCCTTCAGGCGGTCCAGGACACGCTCGATGCGGCCACCGATGATGATGGTATGGGCGCCGGAACGGGCCGCCAGGCGCGCGGCACGCAGTTTGGTCTGCATGCCGCCACGGCCGAGGGCACCACCGGTACCGCCAGCAACGGCATCGAGCGACGGATCATCGGCGCGAGCCTCATAGATCAGCTGCGCCTGCGGGTTATTGCGTGGGTCGGCGTCGAACATGCCGTCGCGGTCGGTGAGGATCACCAGCAGGTCGGCTTCCACCAGGTTGGCCACCAGGGCGGCCAGGGTGTCGTTGTCGCCGAAACGGATCTCGTCGGTGACCACGGTGTCGTTCTCGTTGATCACCGGGACCACACCCAGGTCGACCAAGGTACGCAGGGTGCTGCGTGCATTGAGGTAACGCTTGCGGTCGGAAAGGTCATCATGGGTCAGAAGAATTTGCGCGGTGTGCTTGCCGTGCTCGCCGAAGCTCGACTCCCACGCCTGCACCAGGCGCATCTGGCCAATGGAAGCGGCAGCCTGCAGCTCGTTCATCGCGCTCGGTCGCGAGGTCCAGCCCAGCTGGCTCATGCCCGCCGCCACGGCCCCGGAGGAGACCAGCACCAATTCCACACCTGCTTCCCGCAGTGCGACCATCTGCTCGACCCAGACGGCCATGGCACCGCGGTCGAGGCCTTTGCCATCCGCCGTCAGCAGGGCGCTGCCGATCTTCACGACCCAGCGCTTGGCGCCCGTCACCTTGCTTCGCATCTTCTCTTCCAACCTATGTCGAATCTGTAGATACCGTAGATACAAAAACGCCGCTCGTTTGAGCGGCGTTTAGTGTACTGCAACCGATCAGTCGCGCACGTAAATGATTTCCGGACCGTCTTCGTCGTCCTCGAAATCATCCCAGTCATCGTCGTCGCCGATGTCGTGCACGCTCTTGACGCCGGTGCGGCGCAGCGTACGCGCGTCATCCAGCGCCTGCAGCTGGGCACGGGCTTCATCTTCGATACGCTGGTCGAGCTCGGCCAGTTCTTCGGCGTAGGCCGGGTCGTTGGCCAGGCGGTCGGCGCGATCTTCCAGGTAACGCATCAGGTCGTGGCTGAGCTGCTCGGTGCCCTGCTTGGCAATGGCCGAAATCACGTAGACCGGACCATCCCAGTTCAAGCGCTCTACGACTTCCTTGACGCGCTCTTCGCGCTCCTCGTCCATGATCATGTCAGCCTTGTTCAGCACCAGCCAACGCTCACGATCGACCAAAGCCGGGCTGAACTGCGCCAGCTCGTTGAGGATGATTTCAGCGGCATCGGCCGGGCTGCTGCCGTCCAGCGGCGCCAGGTCGACCAGGTGCAACAGCACACGGGTGCGCGCCAGATGCTTGAGGAAGCGGATACCCAGGCCGGCGCCGTCGGATGCACCTTCGATCAGGCCCGGGATGTCGGCGATGACGAAGCTCTTCCAGCGGTCGACGCTGACCACACCCAGGTTCGGCACCAGGGTGGTGAACGGGTAGTCGGCGACCTTCGGCTTGGCTGCGGAAACCGCACGAATGAAGGTGCTCTTGCCCGCATTCGGCAAACCCAGCAGACCGACGTCGGCCAGGACTTTCAGCTCCATCTTCAGGTCGCGCTGCTCACCCGGCTTGCCTGGCGTGGTCTGACGCGGCGCACGGTTGGTGCTGGACTTGAAACGGGTGTTGCCCAGGCCGTGCCAGCCGCCCTGGGCGACCATCAGCTTCTGTCCCGGGGTGACCAGGTCGCCGATCACTTCCTGGGTCGAGGCGTCGATCACAGTGGTGCCGACCGGCACACGCAGGAACAGGTCCTCACCCTTCTTGCCGGTGCAGTCGGTGCTGCCACCGTTCTGACCACGCTGGGCTTCGTGGTGGCGGGTGTAGCGGTAGTCAACCAGGGTGTTGAGGTTCTCATCGGCAACCATGTACACCGAACCGCCGTCGCCACCATCACCACCGTTGGGACCACCGTTCTCGATGAACTTCTCGCGGCGGAAGCTCATGCAACCATTGCCGCCGTCACCGGCCTTGACCCGGATCGATACTTCGTCAACAAACTTCATAAAAACCGCCTCTCGTCTTCCGACGAGCTGAATGACTCAATTACATGAGGCTCTTGCAAAAATGAGCGCGGCGGCCCCGTACGACCGTAGAAACCCACGCCGGCAGCCCATACAAACAGCTTTGCAAGAGGCTCACCACAAACGAAAAAGCCCCGTCGCATGACGGGGCTTCTCCAGCGACAGCGCGATTAGGCCGCGACGACGCTTACGTAACGACGACCGAACTCGCCTTTCTTCTCGAACTTGATCACGCCTTCGATCTTGGCGAACAGGGTGTGATCCTTGCCCATACCAACGCCGTAGCCGGCGTGGAATTCGGTGCCGCGCTGGCGGACGATGATGTTGCCTGGCTTGATAACCTGGCCACCATACATCTTCACGCCAAGGCGTTTCGATTCTGAGTCGCGACCGTTACGAGTACTACCACCAGCCTTTTTGTGTGCCATGGTTCAATTCTCCAATAAATTCAGGGGATCGGGGCGATTAAGCCTGGATACCGGTGATTTTGATTTCGGTGAACCACTGGCGGTGGCCCATGCGCTTCATGTGGTGCTTACGACGACGGAACTTGATGATGCGAACCTTGTCGTGACGGCCTTGCGAAACGACTTCAGCCACAACCTTGGCACCTGCGACGACTGGAGCGCCGATGGTGACTTCTTCGCCGTTGGCGACCAGCAGAACGCGATCGAAGGTCACGGATTCGCCAGTAGCGACTTCCAGCTTCTCGATCTTGAGGAATTCACCTTCAGCGACTTTGTACTGCTTGCCGCCGGTAACGATTACTGCGTAAGACATTGGGTATTTCTCCGATAATCCTGCTCACCCAGCGCTTTATATGATGAGTATTGGCTGGCATGGCTGCACTGGGCTGGAACGGCCCGGTGCAATTGCGTAAGGCAGGTGCTGCCCAGGAAGTTAGGGTGCGCGATTGTACGCAACCCAATAAATGCTTGCAAGTGGCGGCCAGGGGCCACGGGCACCGCGCCTTGACACACCGGGACCCGCGACCTAGCATGCCGCGCAACCTCAATGGAGCAGCCGATGCAACCCCAAACCTTCTACCGCGCGGTAGCTGACGATTTCAGCGCCGTCGACGAGATCATCAAGAAGCAGCTGACCTCGCGCGTGCCGCTGGTATCGAAGATCGGCGACTATATCACGTCCGCTGGCGGCAAGCGCCTGCGCCCACTGCTGGTGCTGCTGTGCGGCAAGGCCCTGGGCCGTGAAGGCGACGACCTACGCTTGCTGGCGGCGACCATCGAGTTCCTGCACACCGCCACCCTGCTGCACGACGACGTGGTCGACATGTCCGGCATGCGTCGTGGCCGTTCCACCGCCAACGCCCTGTGGGGCAACGCCCCGAGCGTGCTGGTCGGCGACTTCCTCTATTCGCGTTCGTTCGAGATGATGGTCGAGCTGGGCTCGATGCCAGTCATGCAGATCCTCTCCAAGGCCACCCGGGTGATCGCCGAGGGCGAAGTGCTGCAACTGTCGCGAGTTCGCGATGCCAGCACCACCGAAGAAGTCTACATGGATGTCATCCGTGGCAAGACCGCGATGCTGTTCGAGGCCTCCACCCACAGCGCCGCTGCACTGGCTGGCGCCAGCGACGAGCAGCGCGAAGCCCTGCGCACCTTCGGCGACCACCTGGGCGTGGCCTTCCAACTGGTCGACGACCTGCTGGACTACAAGGGCGACTCGCAGACCCTGGGCAAGAACGTCGGCGACGACCTGGCCGAGGGCAAGCCAACCCTGCCGCTGATCTACACCATGCGCGAAGGCACCGCCGAACAGGCCGCCCTGGTACGCCAGGCGATCCAGAAAGGCGGTATCGAGGACCTGGAGCAGATCCGCGTCGCCGTGGAAGCCTCCGGCGCCCTGGACTATACCGCCCAGCTGGCCCGTGACTACGTCAAGCGCGCCATCGAATGCCTGGAAGTGCTGCCCGCCAGCGAATACCGTGACGCACTGATCGAACTGAGCGAATTCGCGGTAGCCCGTACCCACTAAGCTCGCATCGCCCTCATTCGCGGGTAACACGGCTCCCACAGATTGCACCGCGTCTGTGGGAGTCGGGTTACCCGCGAATGCATTTGCACAGGCAAAACACACTATCCGATCAAAACCTTATACAATGTGGGCCTTAATCCCGCTTGTCTTGAGGAACCCCTGTGAGCACTTTGCCACCTTGCCCCAAATGCAACTCCGAATACACCTATGAGGATGGCACTCAGCTGATCTGCCCTGAATGCGCCCACGAGTGGTCGGCCAACGGCGAAGCCGAAGCCGCCAGCGACGACGTGGTGAAAAAGGATTCGGTCGGCAATGTCCTGCAGGACGGCGATACCGTCACCGTCATCAAGGACCTCAAGGTCAAAGGATCTTCCCTGGTGGTGAAGGTCGGCACCAAGGTCAAGAACATCCGCCTGTGCGATGGCGACCACGATATCGACTGCAAGATCGACGGCATCGGCGCCATGAAGCTGAAGTCCGAGTTCGTGCGCAAGGTCTGACCCGCACACCGGGGCCGCCACCCAGGCGGCCCCGTCAGCTCAACAAGCCCCTACCCCGCCCGGAAGAAAACTTCCAATAGGGACTTGCCATTCTCGTAATAAGAATTATTCTCATTGGAACCGCATTCCAAGGAGAACAGCCATGACCTATCTGATCGATGCCTGGCTCGACCGGCCCCACCCCTACCTGCGCATTCTGCATCGCGAAACAGGCGAAGTCTGTGCCGTGCTCGAGCAAGACGCGCTCGATGAACTGCGCGACCAGGGCGACCTGGACCTCAATGGCCTGAATTCAAGCGAGCCGGGAGTGCTCAAGGAGTTGGTGCGAAATCTGTTTCTGTATTGCTATGCACGGGCATTGCGCCCGGGGGGAACAGAGTGGAGCTGATACCGTCTCGGCAGACGCCACCGCAAGCTTCGCCGACTCCCGCACGCGCTGAATGCAAGGCACCTGCGGGAGCGGGCTTGTCCCGCGATTGGGCCGCAATGCGGCCCCAGCGGCATTACAGAACGTCGAGCAGTTCGACGTCGAACACCAGTACGCTGTGCGGCGGGATGCTGCCGACGCCTTGGGCGCCATAGGCCAGCTCGCTCGGCACGTACAGACGCCATTTGCTGCCGGCGTTCATCAGTTGCAGGGCCTCGGTCCAGCCCGCGATGACACCACCGACCGGGAATTCAGCCGGCTGGCCACGATCGTAGGAGCTGTCGAACACAGTGCCGTCGATCAGGGTGCCATGGTAGTGGGTACGCACGTTGTCTTCGCGAGTCGGCTTGGCGCCTTCGCCTGCGGTCAGGACTTCGTACTGCAGGCCCGACGCCAGGGTGACGATGCCATCACGCTTGGCGTTATCGACCAGGAACTGCTTGCCAGCGGCAGCAGCAGCTTCGGCCTTGGCAGCCGCTTCGGCTTGCATCAGTTCACGGATGACCTTGAAGCTGGCCGACAGGTCGGCTTCGCTGACACGGCTCTCGGCACCGTTGAACGCGTCGGTCAGGCCGGCCAGGATGGCGTCCAGGCTGACGCCTGGTGGCGGGTTGTCACGCAGTTGACCGCCCAGCTGACGGCCAATGCCATAGCTGACGCGCGTTTCGTCGGTGCTCAGGTTCAGTTCGGACATTTCACTCTCCGCTTGAGGGCGAAGGAAATCCGCCCTGCATGAAAAAGGGCAAGAAGCCTAGCACACAGCGGCGCAGTGATTCAGCTATCAGGGCTACCAAGCCGAACGCTGGGAGATCGGCACCTTCAAGTCCTCTTCCGGATGCGAGCCCATTCCGCACATTTCGTCCTGGACCGACCAGTGCACCAGGTTCATCGACAGCATCGGCAAAGCGTTGAGCAATTGCCGCGCATCCTCTACCGAATGCACCCGCAGCCGTTCGCCACGGCCATCTGCCAGCGGGTGGGCATGGCCCTGGACCCGGGCCTCGAGCAGGTAATCACCGCCTTCGATGGCGATCAGGTTGAGTTCTTCGACATGGCCAGCCCTGGCTTCGACATTGAGCTGATGCAGGTTCATGAGAGCACCTCACAAGTGGGAACCACGCATGACTGCTCATTTTTTGTACACCCAGTGAAAAATCACAAGCCATGAACGCAACCGCCCGTCCGTTTGGCAACGGACGGGCGGCGGCTAGATACTCGGCAACGGCGTCGATCAGTGCTTGGTGAGCTTGTCCAGGTAACCCATGACGAACGCCGAGACCACGAAGGTCATGTGGATGATCACATACCACATCAGGTAGTCGGTGGAGATGTTCTGGGCATCCATGAACACCCGCAGCAGATGGATCGAGGAGATTGCCACGATGGAGGCCGCGACTTTCATCTTCAGCGAAGAAGAATCCATCTTGCCCAGCCAGTTGAGCTTCTCTTTGTTGTCGTCGATGTCCAACTGCGAGACGAAGTTTTCGTAGCCAGAGATCATCACCATCACCAGCAGGCCGCCGACCAGCGACATGTCGATCAGCGACAGGATCACCAGGATCAGGTCGGCTTCACTCAGCGCGAAGACATTGGGCAGGACGTGGATGACTTCCTGGAAGAATTTCAGCGCCAGGGCCAGCAGGCCCAGGGACAGGCCGAAATAGATCGGAGCGAGCAGCCAGCGCGAGGCATACATCGCATTTTCAAGGATACGTTCCATGGGGAGATAGAGACTCGTCAGATGGCGAAAAAACGAGCGCGAGTATAGCTACCCCTCCAGGACAGCAAAAGCCTGGAGCCCAGAGCGTCGCGGGCAACCGCCCCCACAGGTGGAAGCGGTACCCACCATGCGCCAGGCAGCCGAACGCAACGACTGCCTCGCCATCAGGTCTCAGGATGGAACTGGTAATCCCCCAGGTTGCGACAGCGCTCGCCATTGATCCGCCGCAACTGCGCTTGCAGGTGCAGGCACCAGATCTGCGGGTCGTCAGCGACCTGATAACCATGCAAGGTCAGGCTGTCGACGATGGCATTGAGCACCGACTCGGCGACCAGCGGACCATGGAACGGCCCTTGAGCCTTGATGGCCGACGGTTGCTCTCCCTCCATCCCGGCAGCGAAGAGCAAGGTCCACATCCCCGTGTCGCCGGCCAGCGGACGGATACTGCATTCGATACGCGTCACCAGGCCCAGGCACTGGCGAGTGAGGCTGAGGTTGCGCATGGCGGCGTCCCCTCTGTGAAGCCTTGTTCAGCCCGAAAACTTCAGGCTGTCTCCATCCTGAACGCTGATACCGTCCTAAGTTCCAGCATAGAAGACACGCGCAAAAAGATGGAAAACCGGCGCTGAACGGTAGCCATTTGCCTCCAGCGCCGGTTTATTGACTCAAGCAGGATTCGCTTGGGCAACCACCTCCTCCATGCGCTCTTTCTCAGCTTCCTTGATGTCTTCCTCGCTGATCATCTCGGCAATCACCCGCAAGCGCTCGACCACCCGCGCATTGACGCTGCCCTCAGGGAACTGGCCCTTCTCGTCAGGTGCCCCGGCCTCCTCGCCCACCAGCAGGCTCAGGGCCTCGTCGGCCTGGCTCACGGCATAGACGTGGAACCGTCCGGCCTCGACCGCCTGGACCACCCGCTCATCAAGCATCAGCGTGGCGACGTTGGCGCGCGGGATGATCACGCCTTGCTCGCCCGTCAGGCCGCGTGCTTCACAGAGCCGGAAGAAGCCTTCGATCTTCTCGTTGACACCTCCCACCGCCTGCACTTCACCGAACTGGTTGATCGAGCCGGTGATGGCGAAGCACTGCTTGAGCGGAGTGCGGGACAAGGCCGAGATCAAGGTGCAGACTTCGCCGAGCGATGCGCTGTCCCCGTCGACATATCCATAGGACTGCTCCAGCGCGATGCTCGCCGAGATCGCCAGCGGGAACTCCTGGGCATAGCGGCTACCCAGGTAACCGGTGAGGATCATCACGCCCTTGGAGTGAATCGGCTGGCCCAGGTTGACTTCGCGCTCGATGTCGACAATGCCGCTGCCGCCCGGGTAGACGGTGGCGGAGATCCGCGCCGGCATGCCGAACGCCGAATCCCCGACCTCGAGCACGGTCAGGCCGTTGCACTTGCCGATGGCCGCGCCCTCGGTGTCGATCAGGATGATGCCGGCGAGCATGTCGTCGAGCACTCGCTGCGACACCCGCCCGGTGCGCGTGGCCTTGGCCTTGAGGGCGCGTTCGATGTGCCCGGCGTCGGTCATGTCCTCGCTGGCCAGCTGACGGATGAAGTCCGCCTCGCTGACCAGCTGGAACAGGTCACCGATACGCGCCGACAGGCGCGACTGGTTCTCCGCAAGACGGGCGCTGTAGGTGGCCAGCCTTGCCACGGCATCGCTGGTCAGCGGGGCCATGCCTTCCTCATTGGTGCGGGTGCGCAGCAACTGGGCGAACTGCTCGAGGTTCTCGTCGACCATCGGCATGTCTTCGTCGAAGTCCACCAGCACCCGGAACATCTCCTGGAAGTCCGAGTCGTGGTCCTGCAGCGCGTAGTACAGCTGGCGAGAGCCAATGATGACCAGCTTGATGGTGAGCGGGATCATCTGCGGCGTGAGGGTCACGCTGGCGACCCGTCCCAGTTCACCCAGCGGCGATTCCATTTTCAGCTTGCGCGATTGCAGGGCGCGCTTGAGGGCGTCCCAGACGAACGGCTCGCCGAGCATCTTCTCCGCTTCGAGGATCAGGAAGCCGCCATTGGCCCGGTGCAGCGCACCCGGGCGCAGCTGGCGATAGGAGGTATAGAGCGCGCCCTGGTCGGTGCTGTACTCGATACGGCCGAACAGGTTGTCGTAGGTCGGGTGCGGCTCGAACACCATCGGTGCTCCGCCGCTGACATGATGACCGACCACCAGGCTCGGGGCGTATTGCTCCTCGAGCATCTTGCGCGCCACGGCGTCGGTCTTGCTGTCGTCGACCAGTTGCTCCACCACGGTACGCAGCAGGTTCAATTGCATGGACTGCAGGTAAGCGCAGACGGCCGCATTCTCTGCGTATTTTTCAGACAGCGGCGCCAGCAGCGGCTGAAGGGCCAGGGTGATGGTCTCTTCGTTGAGCTGACGCAGCTGGTTGTTCGATTCGCGCTTCCACTGAGGCAGGCTGGCCAGCTCCTCGTTGAGGCGCTCCTCGAGTTCGGCGATGTCCTCGTGGAACTGCTCGCGCACCTCCTCGGGCAGTTGGGCGAACTCGGCCTCGTCCAGGGCCTTGCCATCGGCCATGGGCGTGAAGGCGACGTTGCTGGCGTCGCGATATAGGGCCACGTCCTTTTCCAGAGACGCCCGCTCGATCACGTCCAGGGCGCGGTCATAGCGCTGGTTAAACGCCCGGTCGATCGCGCCTTTCTTCTGTTGGTAGGACGGATGCTCGAACACTGCAGGGAACGTGGCCAGCAGGTTGTCGATCAAGCCGTTCATGTCGGCGATGAATTCATGGGCGCTGCCAGCCGGCAGCTCCAGTGCCCGTGGCTCACGGGTGTCGTCGAAGTTGTTGACGTAGACCCAGTCAGACGGCGTCTGCTGGCGTTTGCCCTCGGCTTTGAGGTAGCGCTTGACGAACGAGAAGCGGCCGGTGCCCGGCTCGCCCATGACATATACGTTATAGCCTGGGCGCGGCATGGCCACGCCGAACTGCAGGGCCTCTACGGCACGTTCCTGGCCCAGGACCCCTCGAAACGGCTCCAGATCGTCGGTGGTGGAAAAGGCAAACTGCTCAGCGGAGAAACGCCGGGTCAGGGCTTCGGGCGCGAGACGCAGGCGCGAGGCGACAGAATCGGGCATTGGGTTTCCTTACTTCGGCGGGGCGGATGAAAGGCATTCTGGCGCTGCCCGCTCGCTGCTTGCAAGGCTTGGCGGGACTTTATGTCGCAGCCCAGCCGATGCGAATGCGCAAGCAATTTTTCGCAATAAATAACGCAACCTTTGGATCGTGCCTAAACTCCAACCTGCGCGGGTGGGCCTATTTGCTTTCCCGACCTGGCAACCGCGTTGCCAGAACCCCTGACCATTGGTACGTCTACTGAAACCGAAAAAGAGAACAAAGCTATGAAACGGATTCTTCTGGGTACTCTGTTCGCCGCTGTTTCGATCAATGCCATGGCGGAAGCGCCGGGTGGCCCGAACTGCGGCTGGGGCAACTTGCTGTTCGAGGGCCAGCGCGGTACACCGGCCCACTTCCTGGCTTCCACCACCAACGGCACTTCCGGCAACGCGACCTTCGGCATGACCTCCGGCACCAACGGCTGCTCGACCAAAGCAGCGCTCACCTATGGCGGCAAGTCCTGGTTCGCCATGAACGGCATGATGAACGAGCTCTCCGAAGACATGGCCCAGGGCCAGGGCGAAGCCCTGACCACCTATGCCGTGGTCCTTGGTGTGGCACCTGAAGACCGCGCGCACTTCGCCGCTGTCACCCACCAGCACTTCAGCGAGATCTTCAGCAGCGCCGACGTCACCGCCGAGACCGTCCACAGCAACACGCTCGCGGTCCTCAAGAGCGACCCACGCCTGGCCAAATACGCAACCGAGGCTTGAGTCCTGCCCTTTCCCGCCCCGGTTTCGGGGCGGGTTCGGTCACTTTCACCTTCGGCATCATCCAGACGTAGTTGCCCGATATGCTCAAACGCCTCGCTTCCCTGGCGCTGGTCGCCAGTGCTCCACTTCATGCCGCGCCACAGCTCGATCAGGCGCGAGTCCAACAACTGGCCTCGACCCCTTACTGGATTGCCCTGGGCCACTACGAGACGGCCAAGCTCGGTGGCTGGCGCAGCTATGTGGACGATGACGCGTTCTTCCTGGCCCCCGATGGCGCCCATCATCCCGATCAGGAGCTCGAGGCAACGGTCCAGGCCCTGTATGCCCCGGCCAGCCTGGGCGACAAGCATGTCCAATGCGTCTTCCCTGCGCGCACCCGCTGGCTGCGCGAGCAACTGCAGCTCACGGACTTGCCACAGCCGAACTGCCAGGAATTCGCCACCTGGTACAAATCCATCGACCCGCACAGCGCCGTGTTGGTGTTTCCGGCGGCCTACCTGAACAGCCCTTCGTCGATGTTCGGCCATACCCTGCTGCGTATCGACCAGTCCAATACCCGCAGCGACGACACCACCCTGCTGAGCTACGCGATCAACTTCGGTGCCTATATCGAAGGCAGCGACAACAGCATCCTCTATGCCTGGAAGGGCCTGATGGGCGGTTACCCCGGCCTGTTCGCACTGATGCCCTACCAGGAAAAACTCTCCGAGTACCGCAGCCTGGAAAACCGCGACCTGTGGGAATACCAGCTGGACCTGACCCCCGAAGAGACCGGGCGTATGGTCGAGCATGTGTGGGAACTCAAACAGATCCAGTTCGATTACTTCTTCTTCGATGAGAACTGCTCCTACCGCCTGCTGGAGTTGCTGCAGGTGGCCCGCCCCAGCCTGGACCTCACCTCGCAGTTCCCGCTGACCGCCATCCCCACCGACACGGTCAAGGCGGTCAAGCAGTCCGGCCTGGTCGCCAGCGTCCATTACCGCCCCTCCCGCGAGCGTGAACTGCTAGCCCGCGCCGAATCCCTGGATCACGACGAAAAGCAGCAGGTGCTGGCCGTCAGTGCCGATACCGCAGAACTGAAGGCCCCCGCCTTCACCGCCCTGCCCCGCGAACGCCAAGCCCTCGTGCAGGACGCCGCCTACCGATTGGAGCGCTATCGCGCCAATGGCCAGGTCCGTGACCCGGCCCAGGCCCGGCGCAGCTTTGAACTGTTGCAGGCGATCAACCGCAACCCGCCACCACCACTGGCAATCGAGCGGCCGGGCTTGCCCGAGGACGGCCATCAGTCACGCACCTGGCAACTGGGCGTCGGCACCCGCGACGACCGCGCCTATGCCGAATACGGCCTGCGCATGGCCTACCATGACCTCAACGACAATGCCTACGGTTTCCCGCTGGGCGCGCAGATCGAGATCCTGCAGCTCAAGCTGCGCCAGTACGAAAACAACGACTGGCAGGTGCAACGCCTGGACCTTGCGACCATCCGTTCCCTGACACCACGCAACGAGCTGCTCCAGCCCTGGTCCTGGCAGGTAGCAGGAGGGCTCGAGCGGGTGCCGGGCAAGCATGACGACGAGGTCCTGGTCAGTCATGTCAACGGTGGCGCCGGTGCCACCTGGCAGTTGGCCGACGGCCTCTTGGGCTTCGCCCTGGGCACGGCGCGGATCGAGCACCACAACGACTTTGCCCAGTTCATCGCCCCGGCGGCAGGCTTCAACGGCGGGCTGTTGTGGCGCAACGGCCTGGGCAACCTGACCCTGGAGGCCAAGGGCGACTACTTCGTCAATGGCGAGGTACGCCGCACCCTGAGCCTCAACCAGCAGTGGGAAATCAGCCAGAACCTTGGGTTGCGGTTAAGCGCCAGCCGCGAGTTCAGCCACCTGGCGACGGCGCAGAACGAGGTGATGCTGGAGTTGAAGTGGTACCACTACTGAGCCGACTCGCTGCCACCGTCTGTGGGAGCGGGTTTACCCGCGAACAGGTCGGCACACCGGGACACTGTGCGACTCATTGACACGGTTTTGACGCCCCACCGACAAATCGCCGCCTAGACTTTCCCGTATCGGTCAGAGGGTAGGTGGTCATGCGTTGGTGTGGGGTCGGGTTGTGGATAACGTTGTCGCTCGCCGGCTGCCAGTCAGCCCACCAGCAAATGATCGACCAGGGCTACCCGCCCGCCTACGCCGATGGTTTCGAAGACGGCTGCAGCAGCGGTCGCCAGGCAGCTGGGCTGATGGTCGGGGGCTTTCGCAAGAACGTGGCGCGGTACCTGCACGAGCGCCAATACGAAACCGGTTGGGACGACGGTTTTCGCCAGTGCAATGCAATGCAGTCCAACGAAGATCTACGCCAGTATCGCGAACGCTATTGGGATGAACGCGACCGGCAATGGCAGCAGGAAAAAGACCGCGACGCCGCACGCGCCTATCGCCGCCAATGAGTCGCAAACGGACAACCCTTGAAACCCGCAAGCTGCCACCATAGTCTCCTGCACAAGGAGGCTTTCATGAGTCGAGCATTCGTCAACGAGGATCAGGCCGCTGCCCAGGCCAGCCAACCGGTGGAGCGACGGGTCAGCGACCAGCCCAACTACGTCACCGCCAGCGGGCTCGCCCAACTGCAGCAACGCGTGGCCGAGCTCAACGCACTGCGCAGCGAGCTCTTGGCCCAGGGCGAGCGCGCCGACAAGCAGCGCCTGGCCGACAGCGAGCGGGATTTACGGTATTTCTCCGCGCGGGTGCAGAGCGCCCAAGTCGTGCCTGCCGCCCACTCCACCGAAAAAGTGCAGATCGGCAGCCGGGTGACCTTCGTCGACGAACACGATCAGCAACACACCGTGCAACTGGTGGGGGAAGACCAGGCCGACGCCACGCATGGCCTGGTCAACTGGGGCTCACCGCTGGGCCGGGCGCTACTAGGCGCGGGGCCAGGGGATGAAGTGCTGTGGCGACGACCGGCGGGGGATCAGTCGATCGAGATCGTCAGCATCGAAGGCGAGCCCTGAAACATCGTGCGCCCTTTTCGCGGGCAAAACCCGCGCCCACAAGGTGGGCGGTAACCTTGCCAGAGCAGGTTTACCCGCGAAAGGGTCGGTGATGGCTTTTAGACCACACCTTGGGCCAGCATGGCATCGGCGACCTTGACGAAGCCAGCGATGTTGGCGCCCTTGACGTAGTTGATGGTGCCATCGGCTTCTTCGCCGTAATGCACGCAAGCGTGATGGATCGACTGCATGATGTTGTGCAGCTTGCTGTCCACTTCACCGGCCGTCCATAGCAGGCGCATGGCGTTCTGCGACATTTCCAGGCCCGAAACCGCCACGCCACCTGCGTTGGAGGCTTTGCCCGGCGCATAGAGGATGCCCGCTTCCAGGAAGATATCCACCGCCTCGAGGGTGGTCGGCATGTTGGCGCCCTCGGCCACGCAGATGCAGCCGTTTTGCAGCAGGGTGCGAGCATCCTCGGCGTTGAGTTCGTTCTGGGTGGCGCATGGCAGCGCGATGTCGCATGGCAGGCTCCATGGCGTCTGGCCTTTGCGGAACTCCAGGCCGTACTGACTGGCCATCTCGCTGATGCGGCCGCGCTTGACGTTCTTGAGTTCCATCAGCGCATCCCACTGCTCGTCGGTCAGGCCGGCTTCGCAGAACAAGGTGCCTTCGGAGTCCGACAGCGAAATAACCTTGCCGCCCAGGTCCATGACCTTGCGCGCGGCGTACTGGGCCACGTTGCCCGAACCGGAGATCGCCACACGGCGGCCATCGATACGCAGATCGCGGCGCTTGAGCATTTCTTCGGCGAAATACACACAGCCGTAACCAGTGGCTTCTGGGCGGATCAGGCTGCCACCATAGGTCATGCCCTTGCCGGTCAGCACCGAGGTGAACTGGTTGGCCAGGCGCTTGTACTGGCCGAACAGGTAGCCGATCTCACGGGCACCGACGCCGATGTCACCGGCCGGAACGTCCAGATCGGCGCCAATGTGACGATACAGCTCGCTCATGAAGGCCTGGCAGAAGCGCATGACTTCAGCATCACTCTTGCCTTTCGGATCGAAGTCCGAGCCACCCTTGCCGCCGCCCATGGGCAGCGAGGTCAGCGAATTCTTGAACACCTGCTCGAAGGCCAGGAACTTGAGCACACCCAGGTTGACCGACGGGTGGAAACGCAGGCCGCCCTTGTACGGGCCGATGGCGCTGCTCATCTGGATGCGGTAGCCGCGGTTGACTTGCACCTTGCCTTGGTCGTCGACCCACGAAACGCGGAACAGTACGGCACGCTCGGGCTCGACCATCCGCTCGAGAATACCGGCCTTGAGGTAGCGGGGGTTGGCTTCGAGGAAAGGCCACAGGCTGCGCAGAACTTCTTCCACGGCCTGGTGGAATTCAGGCTGGGCCGGGTCGCGCTGCTTCAGGCGGGCCAGGAAATCGTCGACGGATTCGATCATGGTAGACATCTCACCAAGAGGATTGGACTTATTGGTTTTTTCCGAGACTTTACCAAGAACCAATCGCACCGGAACAGGGCGATATGTCGTTTTTTTGAAATTTTCTGGTGCAATTTCTATAACTGTATACAAACGGCACCATGCCAATCGGCGCGCTCAAGAGCGCCTTGCACCGCGCCCGGTCTCAACACAAGGCCCTCTTCAACAGCCACGCTCAGGCAACGGCACCTCAGACGCCAGGCACAAAAATGGGGCCCCTGAGGGCCCCATTCTTGTGCAGCGCGTGCCGGCTTACTGGGCCAGCTTCTTGTGCCGTACCCGGTGCGGTTGGGCAGCGGCATCACCCAGGCGCTTCTTGCGGTCGGCTTCGTACTCGGTGTAGTTGCCCTCGAAGAACACCACGTTCGAGTCGTCCTCGTAGGCCAGGATATGAGTGGCCACACGGTCCAGGAACCAACGGTCGTGGGAGATCACGATCGCGGCGCCCGGGAAGTCCAGCAGGGCTTCCTCCAGCGAACGCAGGGTTTCGACGTCGAGGTCGTTGGACGGTTCGTCGAGCAGCAGGACGTTGCCGCCCTCCTTCAGGGTCAGGGCCAGGTGCAGACGGCCACGCTCACCGCCTGAAAGGTCCTTCACGAACTTCTGCTGGTCGCCGCCTTTGAAGTTGAAACGGCCAACGTAGGTACGCGACGGGATTTCGTAGTTGCCGATACGGATCACGTCCGAGCCGTCGGAAACCTGCTGGAACACGGTCTTGCTGCCGTCCAGGTCCTCGCGGCTCTGGTCGACACAGGCCAGTTGCACGGTTTCACCGATCTCGATGCTGCCCGAGTCCGGCTGCTCCTTGCCCATCAGCATGCGGAACAGGGTCGACTTACCGGCACCGTTGCCACCGATCACGCCGACGATGGCGCCCTTGGGCATGGAGAACGACAGGTTGTCGATCAGCACGCGGTCGCCGTAGCCCTTGGTGACGTTCTTGAACTCGATGACTTTGTCGCCCAGGCGCGGACCGGCCGGGATGTAGATCTCGTTGGTCTCGCTGCGCTTCTGGAACTCTTGGGACTGCATCTCCTCGAAACGTGCCAGACGAGCCTTGGACTTGGACTGGCGGGCCTTGGCGCCTTTGCGCACCCACTCCAGTTCTTCCTTCATGGCGCGCTCGTGAGCGCTCTGCTGCTTGGATTCCTGCTCCAGGCGCGCCGACTTGGCTTCCAGCCAGCCCGAGTAGTTGCCTTCGTACGGAATACCGGCGCCACGGTCCAGTTCGAGGATCCAGCCTGCAACGTTGTCCAGGAAGTAACGGTCGTGGGTGATCGCCACCACGGTCCCGGGGAAGTCGTGCAGGAAGTGCTCGAGCCAGGCCACCGAGTCGGCATCCAGGTGGTTGGTCGGTTCGTCCAGCAGCAGCATGTCGGGGGCCGAAAGCAGCAGGCGGCACAGGGCCACACGGCGCTTCTCACCACCGGACAGGTGCTCGATCTTGGCCTCCCATGGCGGCAGACGCAGGGCGTCGGCGGCGACTTCCAGCTGGCGCTCCAGGTTGTGGCCGTCGGAGGCCTGCAGGATCGCTTCGAGCTTGGCCTGCTCGGCAGCCAGCTTGTCGAAGTCGGCATCCGGCTCGGCGTAGGCGGCGTAGACCTCGTCCAGGCGTGCCTGGGCATCCTTGATCACGCTCACCGCTTCCTCGACGACCTCGCGGACGGTCTTGCTCGCGTCCAGCTGCGGCTCCTGGGGCAGGTAGCCGACATTGATGTCCGGCATCGGACGGGCTTCGCCGTCGAACTCCTTGTCGACGCCGGCCATGATGCGCAGCAGGGTCGACTTGCCCGCGCCGTTGAGGCCGAGCACACCGATCTTCGCGCCGGGGAAGAACGACAGGGAGATGTTCTTCAGGATTTCCCGCTTCGGCGGCACGACCTTGCTCAGCCGATGCATGGTGTAGACGTATTGAGCCAAAACCAAGCCCTCTATCAGAAAGGTAAAGACAACGACCCCGGCATGGGCCAGGGGGATGTGTTTACGGGGTGTCGTTGAACAAAGTGGGCCATTCTACGCCAAGTCGTGGCGTTTCACAGATGGCGGGGCGTCGAATGGGTGCATTGAAGGAAGAGTGCTCTGGCGAGGCCGTTCCCCTTCCGTACGCGGGCTGTACCGGAGGGAGCGGCCTGCGCCGAGGCAAACTCAGACGTGAGCTTGTTTGGCCTTGCCGCGTGGCAGGCGGCAACGGTCGTTCTGCTCGGCCAGGCGCGCAGCCCAGGCGGCCTTGACGCTGAAACCGCCGGTGCGTGCCGGCTTGCTCGCGCCTGGTTTGGCGCCACGCTGGGCAACCGGTTTGGCGGCAGGTTTTGCCGAGGGTGCAGCCACGGCAACCGGCTCGGCAGCCGGTTCGACACAGGCCTTGGCCGACTTGCGCAGTTCAGCCAGCGAAGGGCTCTTGCGCACCGCCGCGCTGGTGGCATCTGGCTTTGCCAACGAACGCTGGCAGGACTTGCAGGATACGTCGTCGGTCACGGCAGTGCTGACCAGGGTCTGACTGCTGCGCCCACAGGCGGAATCGAGGCCATTGGTGGAATAGTGAGTAACCAAAACCGTACATCTCCAGAAGCGTTGACTATGAAGCGGCGCGCATTCTCGCACAGCTTGAAGGGTCTTGCCGAACAGGATGTCGACCATCGGCAGCGGACAGAAGAGTGGCACTTCGCCATAATTCAAGGCATGCTAGTCGGCTTGATGCGCCACTCTATAATAGTGCGCCCGGCGATATGCCCAGGCACGCCCCATGCATGTTCAGCCCCTGCCATCGCCAGCCCAATCGCAGGATCAACGCTTGACCAATCTCACTCGATCGCCCTCCCTGCGCCCTGCTGAACCTGCCTCGGCTGGCAATCCGCGGGGCTCGCTCAAAAGCGCCCTGGCCTTGTTGGCCCTGGTCCTGCTGGC
Organism: Pseudomonas sp. PKS; assembly: GCF_051913525.1. Classification (NCBI taxonomy): domain Bacteria; kingdom Pseudomonadati; phylum Pseudomonadota; class Gammaproteobacteria; order Pseudomonadales; family Pseudomonadaceae; genus Pseudomonas; species Pseudomonas sp. PKS. Next base: position 234,646 of record NZ_JBEGDO010000004.1, read on the forward strand.
GTTGCTGCTGTGGCAATTGTTCTCCCAATACCGCCAAACCCAGGCCGAGCTGCACCGCCAGAGCCTGGCAGCGAGCGCCCAGCTGGCCGATCACCTGAGCCTGAACATGGCCCTGAAGGCCGAACAGGCCGGGAACATTCTCCAGCCTTACGTCAACGCCCCGACACCTGCGGCCTTGCCCGCTGCGCTGCGCGCGGTTCGTGATCGTCTTCCCACCCTGCAACAACTGGCCTGGCTGGACAACGGCGGCAGGGTCGTGGCCGACAGCCTGGCCGGTAGCCCGGACCGTCAATCGATTGACGAGCTGCTGCAATTGATCCAAGGCCGCCCGTACTTCTTCAGCAATACCGCGGACAACCACCAGATCTACCTGCTGCTGCGCCAGCCAGACGACCGCGGCTACTGGTTGTTGCGGCTTGCCCCCCGCTACTACCAGCAACTGTCCGAACACCTCAACGGCACGGGTCACCTCTTGTGGCTGCTGGAAAACAGCCGCAGCGGCAAGGTTCTCGAGCGGCACGGAGCAGTCCCGCAGCCCAGCGAGCCTCTGCAAAGCGTGATGCTGGCCTTCATCGACAACAGTGCCTGGCAACTGCGCGGGCTGTTCGACGCCGAGCAGGCACGTGCCGACCTGCTCCCACCCTTGATCGGAAAATGCCTACTGGTGCTGTTCTGCGCCCTGCTGCCGGTGCTGGCCCTGATCAACCTGCGCCGTCGCCATCGGGCGCTGCAGGAAGACCGTCGTCGCTACCAGGAAATCTTCGAAGGCACGGGCGTGGCATTGTGCGTGCTCGACCTGTCCAGCCTGCCTGGCCAGCTCGACCGCTACCACCTGCGCAACCATGCCGCCCTCAAGCAGAGCCTGGCCCTGGATGCCAATTTGCGCCGCTCGCTGCTGCAAGAGCTGAAGATCACCGAAATCAACGAAGTCGCGCGTCAACTGCTCAACGTGCAATGCCACGAGGGGGCCTGGCAGCGCCTGATCGACGGCAGCGGCGATGGCCGCGAAAGCGTCGGCATGCAGTTGATCGATGCGCTGATCGAGCAACGCAACCTGCTGGAACTGGAAGTGCGTCTGCCCGCGCCCACGAGCGGCGAGCTGCACCTTTGGCTGATGGCCCGCCTGCCCCAGCAGCGCCGGGACTACCAGGCGGTGATCCTGAGCATCAGCGACATCACCCGCCGCAAACAGGTCGAGCTGTCACTGCTCGAACGCGAGAGCTTCTGGTCGGACGTGGTGCGAACCGTTCCCGACCAGTTGTACGTGCAGGATGTGCACAGCCAACGGATCATCTTCAGCAATCGCCATCTCGGCCAGACCCTGGGCTACGACCGCGCCGAGCTTACACAGATGGGGGATCGCTTCTGGGAACTGCTGCTGCATCCGGAGGATGCCGAACACTACGAAGCGCTCCGCCAGCAGCAGCGTGACACCGGTCACGGCCAGACCCTGCATTGCCAACTGCGCTTCCGCCACCGTGACGGCGGCTGGCGCTGCTACGAAATCCGCGAGCAGGTCCTGAGCCGCGAGGCCAATGGCCAGGTGACACGCATCATCGGGGTGGGCAAGGACGTCACGGTGCAGATCGAAGCCAGTGAATCGCTGCGCGACAGCGAGCAGCGCTACCGCATGCTGGCCGAAAGCATCAGCGACGTGATCTTCTCCACCGACAGCCAGTTGCAACTCAACTATGTCAGCCCGTCGGTGCAGGCGGTGCTGGGCTATCAGGCCGACTGGATCTTCGAGCACGGCTGGCAATCGATCGTCGCCAACCCGGCCCAACTCACGGGCGTCTACACCCTGCTCGAGCGGGTCAGCAAGGCATTGCACGACAGCGAGCAGCTGGCCCAACTGCGCAGCCAGTTGCCCACCCAATTGTTCCTGTTCGACTGCCTGCGCGCCGATGGTCGCAAGATTCCCATCGAGCTGCGTCTGGTGCTGGTCTGGGACGAGCACGAACACTTCGAAGGTGTGCTCGGCGTCGGGCGTGACATCAGCCAGCAGCGCCGCGCTGAAAAAGACCTGCGCATGGCCGCAACGGTATTCGAGCATTCCACGTCGGCCATCCTCATCACCGACCCGGCCGGCTATATCGTGCAAGCCAACGAGGCATTCAGCCGAGTCAGCGGCTATGCGGTCAGCGAGGTGCTCGATCAACTGCCCGGCATGCTCACGGTCGACGCCCAGCAAGAGGCGCACCTGCGCTATGTGGTCAAGCAGCTGCATCAACGTGGTAGCTGGGAAGGCGAAGTCTGGCTCAAGCGTCGCAACGGCGAGCACTACCCGGCCTGGGTCGGCATCACCGCCGTGCTCGACGACGAGGGCGACCTGGCCAGCTATGTGTGCTTCTTCACCGACATCAGCGAGCGCAAGGCCAGTGAACAGCGCATCCACCGCCTAGCCTACTACGATGCCCTGACCCACCTGCCCAACCGGACCTTGTTCCAGGATCGCCTGTTCACCGCGTTGCAACAGGCCGAGCGGCACAAGTCATGGGTGGTGTTGATGTTCCTGGACCTGGACCGCTTCAAGCCGATCAACGACTCCCTCGGCCACGCTGCAGGCGATCGCATGCTCAAGGACATGGCCCAGCGCCTGCTGGCCTGCGTCGACGACGACGATACCGTTGCGCGCATGGGCGGCGATGAGTTCACCCTGCTGCTGCAACCCAAGGCCAGCCGCGAAATGGCCCTGAACCGCGCCATTCACGTGGCCGAGAACATCCTCGGCAGCCTGGTGCGCCCGTTCGTCCTGGAAAACCGCGAGTTCTTCGTCACTGCCAGTATCGGCATCGCCCTCAGCCCGCAGGATGGCGGTGAGCTGAGCCAGTTGATGAAGAACGCCGACACCGCGATGTACCACGCCAAGGAGCGCGGCAAGAACAACTTCCAGTTCTACCAGGCCGACATGAACGCCAGCGCCCTGGAGCGCCTGGAGCTGGAAAGCGACCTGCGCCATGCCCTGGAGCAGAACGAATTCATCCTCTACTACCAGCCGCAGTTCAGCGGAGACGGCAAACGCCTGACCGGTGCCGAGGCCCTGCTGCGCTGGCGTCACCCACGTCGAGGCCTGGTTCCACCGGGCGACTTCATCCCGGTCATCGAGGAGTTGGGCCTGGTGGTGGACGTCGGCGACTGGGTGCTGCGAGAAGCCAGCCGCCAGCTCAAGGCCTGGCACAAAGCCAAGCTGCGGGTGCCGAAGGTGTCGGTGAACATCTCGGCGCGCCAGTTCTCCGATGGCCAGTTGGGTACGCGCATCGCCACCATCCTCGAGGAAACCGGACTGCCCCCGGCATGCCTGGAGCTGGAACTGACCGAAAGTATCCTGATGCGCGAAGTCAACGAGGCCATGCAGATCCTGGACAGTCTGAAGAACCTCGGCCTGAGCATCGCGGTCGACGACTTCGGCACCGGCTATTCGTCGCTTAACTACCTGAAGCAGTTCCCCATCGACGTGCTGAAGATCGACCGCACCTTCGTCGATGGCCTGCCGGAAGGCGAGCAGGACGCCCAGATCGCCCGGGCGATCATCGCCATGGCCCACAGCCTGAACCTGGCGGTCATTGCCGAGGGGGTCGAGACCCACGAGCAGCTGGAATTCCTGCGCGAACACGACTGCGACGAAGTGCAAGGCTACCTGTTCGGCCGCCCCATGCCGGCCCACCAGTTCGAGGCGCAGTTCAGCCACGAGACGTTGTTCGTGTTCCAGTGAGCGAGGCGGTTCGCAGGTTTACCCGCAAAAGCGTCGCTTGACCGCCCAGGCCAGCCGCAGGCAAAACCGGACTTTCGAGTCAACCTGCACAGGTGCGCAGCCCAGTCAGGGCGCGGGTTGCAACATGAACCCCATTGGTCTGCTACGTGACACCACTTCATATGCCAGTGGCGAATCAATCGGTTAGAATGCCCACCCAATTCAGCCCGATCCTTGAGGACCGCCATGTTCAGCCGTGATTTGACCATTGCCAAGTACGACGCCGAGCTCTTCGAAGCCATGCAGCAAGAAGCTCTGCGCCAGGAAGAGCACATCGAGCTGATCGCTTCGGAAAACTACACAAGCCCCGCCGTCATGGAAGCCCAGGGCTCGGTACTGACCAACAAGTACGCCGAAGGCTATCCAGGCAAGCGCTACTACGGTGGCTGCGAGTACGTCGACGTCGTCGAGCAACTGGCCATCGACCGTGCCAAGCAGCTGTTCGGCGCCGACTACGCCAACGTCCAGCCGCACGCCGGCTCCCAGGCCAACGCCGCCGTCTACCTGGCCCTGCTGTCGGCCGGTGACACCATCCTGGGCATGAGCCTGGCCCACGGTGGCCACCTGACCCACGGCGCCGCCGTGAGCTCCTCCGGCAAGCTGTACAACGCCATCCAGTACGGCATCGACAGCAACGGCCTGATCGACTACGACGAAGTCGAGCGCCTGGCGGTCGAGCACAAGCCGAAGATGATCGTCGCGGGCTTCTCGGCCTACTCGCAGGTCCTGGACTTCGCCCGCTTCCGCGCCATCGCCGACAAAGTCGGTGCCTACCTGTTCGTCGACATGGCCCACGTTGCCGGCCTGGTCGCCGCAGGCGTCTACCCGAACCCTGTTCCGTTCGCCGACGTGGTCACCACCACCACCCACAAGACCCTGCGCGGTCCACGGGGCGGCCTGATCCTCGCGCGCAAGAACGAAGAAATCGAGAAGAAGCTCAACTCGGCCGTCTTCCCAGGCGCCCAGGGCGGCCCGCTGGAGCACGTCATCGCCGCCAAGGCGATCTGCTTCAAGGAAGCACTGCAGCCTGAGTTCAAGGCTTACCAGCAGCAGGTCGTGAAGAACGCCCAGTCCATGGCCAGTGTGTTCATCGAACGTGGCTTCGACGTCGTTTCCGGCGGCACCCAGAACCACCTGTTCCTGCTGTCGCTGATCAAGCAGGACATCTCCGGTAAGGACGCCGACGCTGCCCTGGGCAAGGCCTTCATCACCGTCAACAAGAACTCGGTCCCGAACGACCCACGCTCCCCGTTCGTCACCTCGGGCCTGCGTTTCGGCACCCCAGCCGTCACCACCCGTGGCTTCAAGGAAGCCGAATGCCGCGAGCTGGCCGGCTGGATCTGCGACATCCTCGCCGACCTGAACAACGAAGCGGTGATCGACGCCGTTCGCGAGAAGGTCAAGGCCATCTGCAAGAAGCTGCCGGTGTACGGCAACTGATCGGCAATCGCCTGATGTGAAAAAGCCCGGCCTTGTGCCGGGCTTTTTCATTGTGCGTAAAACTCACGATGGGTTCAGCTTGCCCAGCGATAAGTCGCTGGATCAGCTGCTAGCCTTGGCTCAACGCCTCGAACCCCGCCCGGATCTTATCTTCCGGCAGCTCATCGGCAATGAACACCATCACGCTTTCCCGCTTCTCTCCCTCGGCCCACTCGGCGTCCCAGTCGAAGCCATACAGCTTGAGCACCCCCTGGAACACCAAGCGGCGGTCCTCACCGGCGATGTTCAGCACGCCTTTGTAACGCAGCAATTGCTTGCCATGGCTTTCCAGCAGCTCGTTCATGAAGTCGCTGAGGCGGTCGATGTCCAGCGGGGTGTCGGTACACAGCACCAGGGTCGAGATACGATCCGGGGTAGCGGGCTTGAGCACCGGTCGCAACGCGGGCTTGAGGTTGGCGCCCAAGTCGGTATTGAGGTTGAAGCCGCGCACATCCAGCAACTCGGCCAAGTCAATGCGGCCATGCTCGACCACGCGAATCGCGGCACGACCGTTGATGCGAGACAGGCGCTGCTCCAAGGCCTTCACGCCCTCAGGCTCGACCAGGTCGGTCTTGCTCAGCAGCAGGCGATCGGCGAAACCGACTTGGGCCTGAGCGATGGCCTGGGTGAGATGCACCTCGGCGTGCGCGGCATCGACCAGGGTGATGATGCCGTCCAGCAGGTAGCGCTCGCGCAGGTCCTCGTCGATGAAGAAGGTCTGTGCCACCGGAGCCGGGTCAGCCAGGCCCGTGCATTCGATCACCAGGCGGTCGAAAGCGATCTCGCCGGCATCCAGGCGCTCGAGCAGCAGGTACAGGGCCTTGGTCAGGTCGGTGTGGATGGTGCAGCACACGCAGCCGTTGGCCAGGGTCATGACCTGTACTGGCTCGTCACCGAGCAGTTGACTGTCGATGCCTGCTTCACTGAACTCGTTTTCGATCACGGCGATCTTCAGACCGTGCTCGGCCTTGAGCATGTGCTTGAGCAGGGTGGTCTTGCCGGCACCGAGAAAGCCGGTCAGCACCGTCACGGGAATAGGCGTTTGCACGCAGTCGTCTCCTGAAGCTGATAAGAATTGCGCGAGGCCTCAAGCAATAAACCTGTGGGAGCAGGCTTGCCTGCGAATGCGCCAGTGAACTCACCGACGCTTTCGCGGGTAAACCCGCTCCCACAGGTTCTGCTACTCAATGAGGGGCGTGATGTTCAATGGGAGGCCGGCAGCCGACCTCCCAGGGGTTGCGTCAACAGCACTTGGGGCCGGACTTGCCACCGTAACGGGCCTCCTGACGCTCACGGAAGAACGCCTCGTAGCTCATCACCGGCTTGTCCGGATGCTTGGTCTGCATATGCTCGACATAGTTGTCGTAGTCAGGCATGCCGACCATCAGGCGGGCTGCCTGGCCTAGGTACTTACCCAGTCGACCCAGGTCGTTGAACATCACTGCATTCCTCTTCGGTTACGCGTCAGGCAAGGCCTGGAACGGAGTTTCCTTGTCGCTGCGCTCCTTGCGGCCCAGGGCGGCGATGCCGACCTTGATCGCGAAGATCAGCACGCTGAACACCACCACCAGGAACAACACGGTCAGGCCCGCGTTGGTGTAGGCGTTGTAGATCACGTGCTGCATCTGGCCGATGTCCTTGGCCGGCGCCAGTACCTGGCCTGCGTCCAGCGCGACGCTGTACTTGTTGGCCAGGGCCAGGAAGCCCACTGCCGGGTTCGGATCGAACAGCTTGATCAGGCCTGCGGCGGTGGTGCAGATCAGCAGCCAGGCCGCTGGCAGCAGGGTGACCCAGACGTACTGCTGGCGCTTCATCTTGATCAGCACCACGGTGCCAAGCATCAGGGCGATACCGGCCAGCATCTGGTTGGAGATGCCGAACAGCGGCCACAGGGTGTTGATGCCACCGAGCGGATCGATCACCCCTTGGTACAGCAGGTAGCCCCACAAGGCCACGCAGCCTGCGGTGCCCAGCAGGTTGGCGCCCCACGAGTCGGTACGCTTGAGGGCTGGAACGAAGCTGCCCAGCAGGTCCTGCAGCATGAAGCGACCGGCACGGGTACCGGCGTCCACCGCGGTGAGGATGAACAGCGCCTCGAACAGGATCGCGAAGTGGTACCAGAACGCCATGGTGTTATCGCCCGGCAGCACTTGGTGCAGGATCTGGGCGATCCCCACCGCCAGGGTCGGCGCACCACCGGCACGGGCCAGGACAGTGTGCTCGCCGATGTCACGGGCGGTGGCCTCGAGCTGCTCGGGGGTGATCATGAAGCCCCAACTGCTGACGGTCTGGGCGACCGACGCGACGTCGGCACCGACCACTGCGGCCGGGCTGTTCATGGCGAAGTACACACCCGGCTCGATCACCGAGGCGGCGACCATGGCCATGATGGCAACGAACGACTCCATCAGCATGCCGCCGTAGCCGATGTAGCGAGCGTTGACTTCGTTGTCCAGCAGCTTGGGCGTGGTCCCCGAAGAGATCAGCGCATGGAAGCCGGACACCGCGCCACAGGCGATGGTGATGAACAGGAACGGGAACAGGGTGCCCTTCCAGACAGGGCCGGTGCCGTCGGTGAACTGGGTCAGGGCCGGCATCTTCAGCTCCGGCGCGATGATCAAGATACCGATGGCCAGGCCCACGATGGTGCCGATCTTGAGGAACGTCGACAGGTAGTCACGCGGCGCCAGCACCAGCCATACCGGCAGCACGGCAGCCACGAAGCCATACCCCACCAGCATCCAGGTGATCTGCACGCCGGTGAAGGTGAACGCCGGGCCCCAGACCGGATCGGCCGCTACCTGGCCCCCCAGCCAGATCGACAGCAGCAGCAGGACCACGCCAATGAGCGAGATCTCGCCGATGCGACCCGGACGGATGTAGCGCATGTATACGCCCATGAACATCGCGATCGGGATAGTCGCCATCACCGTGAACATGCCCCATGGGCTCTCGGCCAGGGCCTTGACCACGATCAGCGCCAGCACCGCGAGGATGATGATCATGATCAGGAAGCAGCCGAACAGGGCGATGGTGCCGGGGATGCGGCCCATTTCCTCACGGACCATGTCCCCAAGGGAACGGCCGTTACGGCGAGTGGACAGGAACAGGACCATGAAGTCCTGCACCGCACCTGCCAGCACGACGCCTGCAATCAGCCAGAGCGTGCCGGGCAGGTAGCCCATCTGCGCGGCAAGCACCGGACCGACCAGGGGGCCTGCGCCGGCAATGGCTGCGAAGTGGTGACCGAAGAGAATGTGTTTGTTGGTCGGGACGTAGTCCAGGCCATCGTTGTTGAGCACCGCCGGTGTGGCCCGACGGGGGTCGAGTTGCATCACCTTGGTGGCGATGAACAGGCTGTAGTAGCGGTAGGCGACCAGGTAGATGGCCACTGCCGCGACCACGATCCACAAGGCGTTGATCGCCTCGCCGCGACGCAGGGCAACCACACCCAACGCGCAGGCTCCTATGACTGCCAGCGCCAGCCACGGAATGTGGCGTAGCAGGCTATTATTGTTGTTCATGGTTTACTTCCAGCTGGTGGATTGGAAAAAGACCGCCCATCGAGTCTAGGGCGTGTCATCGCGCATTGCCACACTTGCTTTGGTCTAGAGCCTCTGCGGCCCGATTCAGGTACCGGAAGGACATACACAATCAACTATAGTCAGGAAGTACCCCCCGGAGGGCCTGCCCCATGAGCGAACACGACGAACGCCGCCGTTTCCTGCGCATTGATTTCGACGCCCCCACCGAACTGCGCCAGGGCCTCAAACGCTGGCCGGTAAAGCTGCTGGATCTCTCGTTAAAGGGCCTGTTGATCGAAAGGCCAGAACCCTGGGATGCGGACCTGACCCAGGATTTCGACGCCATCATCCACCTCGACCCTCACAATCACGTGAGCATGCAGGTCGAATTGCGCCACGAAGAACCCACCCGCCTGGGCTTCATCTGCCTGTATATCGATATCGACTCAATGACGCATTTGCACCGTCTTGTGGAGCTGAACGTGGCCGACGGCACCGAAATGATGCGTGAACTGCGCGAACTCATCGAATATTGATATCTCTTAGCCTGCTAACGTTCTAGCCTCAATGTGTTTCCTGTCTACCCAGACAGCTTTCTGCCAGCCGGTGGACAGGATGTACACACCCCTCTAGCACCGCCTCTGACACTTTGGAACACAACCTGCATTCACTTGTACCGCACGTGGCGCTCACCTGCGTTCGTGCTCCGATCAAAATCTTGTATACAATTCATGTGGTATTTGTTTGAAGGAATTGTCTACAGTAGCGGCACAACAATAAACAAGTGAGCCTGCTCCATGACTACGTCCCCTAGCACGTCTCCCACCAAACGTCCCGAAGACGAAAATCTCGGGCTTGGTGCCAACTTGGCTTATGGTCTGCAACACGTCTTGACCATGTATGGGGGCATCGTTGCCGTACCCCTGATCCTCGGCCAGGCAGCAGGCCTGACCCCCGCGGAAATCGGCATCCTGATCGCCGCATCATTGTTTGCAGGTGGTCTGGCGACCTTGCTGCAGACCCTCGGCCTGCCGTTCTTCGGCTGTCAGCTACCGCTGGTGCAAGGGGTTTCGTTCGCAGGCGTGGCAACCATGGGCGCCATTCTCAGCAGCCAGGACGGCGGCGGTCTTCCGGGCGTGCTCGGTGCGGTCATGGCGGCGTCGTTCATCGGTTTCCTGATCACGCCGGTGTTCTCGCGAATCACCAAGTTCTTCCCTCCGCTGGTGACCGGTATCGTCATCACCACCATCGGCCTGACCCTGATGCCCGTCGCCGCGCGCTGGGTCATGGGCGGCAACAGCGCCTCGCCGGAGTTCGGCAGCGTGGCCAACATCGGCCTGGCAGCGCTGACCTTCGCCATCGTCCTGGTGTTGAGCAAGCTGGGCAGCGCGACCATCTCGCGCCTGTCGATCCTGCTGGCCATGGTCATCGGCACCCTGATCGCCTGGTCGCTGGGCATGACCGACTTCAGCAAAGTCACCGAAGGCCCGGTCTTCGCCTTCCCCACCCCGTTCCACTTCGGCATGCCGACCTTCCACATCGCGGCGATCCTGTCGATGTGCATCGTGATCATGGTGACCCTGGTGGAAACCTCGGCAGACATCCTTGCCGTGGGTGAGATCATCGACACCAAGGTCGACTCCAAGCGTCTGGGCAACGGCCTGCGCGCCGACATGGCCTCGAGCATCCTGGCGCCGATCTTCGGCTCCTTCACCCAGAGCGCCTTCGCCCAGAACGTTGGTCTGGTGGCCGTGACTGGGGTCAAGAGTCGCTATGTGGTGGCTACCGGTGGCGTCATCCTGGTGGTATTGGGCCTGCTGCCGATCATGGGCCGCGTCATCGCTGCGGTACCGACCCCAGTCCTGGGTGGCGCCGGCATCGTGCTGTTCGGCACCGTGGCAGCCAGCGGCATCCGCACCCTGTCGACAGTCAACTACAAGAACAACGTCAACCTGATCATCGTCGCCGCCTCCCTGGGCTTCGGCATGATCCCGATCGCTGCACCGACCTTCTACCACAACTTCCCGAGCTGGTTCGAAACCATCTTCCACTCGGGCATCAGCTCCGCGGCGATCATGGCGATCCTGCTGAACCTGCTGTTCAACCACCTCAAGACCGGCAACTCGGACCAGCAGTCGGTATTCGCCGCCGCCTACGAGCGCACCATCCAATACTCGGACATCTCCTGCCTGCGTGATGGCGACTACTTTAAAGATGGCAAGCTGTTCGACGCCGACGGCAACGAAGTGCCTGTGATGGAGCTTGACGAACATGGCAACGAGGCGCCCCGGCGCAAAGCGTTAGCCGAGCACTGATCGCCCGCAGAGGTGGTCGAGGGGAGCCGATGCGCATCGTCGGCTCCCCTTTTTCTTTGTTCTAGACAAACCCGATGGCGCGGTGTGCTCTTCGCGGGTAAACCCGCGAAAGGGCCGCCGCGATGTCACTCGAACAGCGCATCCAGCGCCTGCTCGAGGCGCGTCACGGCAATGACCTGCAAGCCCGCCGGCGCCTCCTTCGGCGCATTGCCCTTAGGCACGATGGCGCGCTTGAAGCCATGCTTGGCCGCTTCCTTGAGGCGCTCCTGGCCACTGGGTACCGGACGGACTTCGCCAGACAGGCCGATCTCGCCGAACACCAGCAGCCCATGGGCAAGCGGGCGGTTGCGCAGGCTGGACATCACCGCCGCGAGCAGCGCCAGGTCAGAAGCCGTCTCCAGCACCTTCACCCCACCCACCACGTTGAGGAACACGTCCTGGTCATGGGTGGGAATGCCGCCGTGCCGATGCAGGACCGCCAGCAACATGGCCAGGCGGTTCTGGTCCAGGCCCAGGGTGACCCTCCGAGGGTTGGCCAGGTGGCTGTCGTCCACCAGCGCCTGGACCTCCACCAGCATCGGCCGGGTGCCCTCCCAGGTCGCCATCACCACACTGCCCGGAACCTCCTCCTGGGTGCGGTTGAGGAAGATCGCCGACGGGTTGGAGACCTCCTTGAGCCCACGATCGGTCATGCCGAACACGCCCAGTTCGTTGACCGCGCCGAAGCGGTTCTTCACCGCCCGCAGCAGACGCAGGCGGCCGTCGGACTCGCCCTCGAAATACAGCACGGTATCGACCATGTGCTCCAGCACCCGCGGCCCGGCCAGCGAGCCTTCCTTGGTGACATGGCCCACCAGGAAGATCGCCGTACCGCTCTGCTTGGCGTAGCGCACCAGCAAGGCCGTGCTTTCGCGCACCTGGGCCACGCCGCCGGGGGCTGACTGCAACTGTTCGGTGAAAATGGTCTGGATCGAGTCGATGACCATGACCCGGGGTTTCTCCACCCGTGCGGTGGCGATGATCGTCTCGATACAGGTCTCGGTCATCACCTTGAGCTGCTCCTGGGGCAACCCCAGGCGACGCGAACGCATGGCCACCTGCTGCTGGGACTCCTCCCCGGTGACGTACAGGGCTGGCATGCGGGTAGCGATGTTGCACAGGGTCTGCAGGAGGATGGTCGATTTGCCGATGCCCGGGTCGCCGCCGATGAGCACCACCGAGCCATCCACCAGTCCCCCACCCAGCACTCGGTCGAGCTCGGTGCTGCTGGTGGTGAAACGCGGGATCTCCTCGACGCTGACTTCGGCCAGGGTCTTGATCTGCGCCTGCTGCCCGGCCCAGCCGGTACGCCCGGCCGGGGCCGCAGCGCCACCGCTTTCGATCAGGGTCTCGACCAGCGTGTTCCAGGCCCCGCATTCGCCGCATTGGCCAGCCCATTTGGGAAAGGTTGCGCCGCACTCGGTGCAGCCATACAAGCGCTTGGCCTTGGCCATGGGCTCAGTCTCCTGGAAAAATCGCCATGATAGCCGAGCCGGACGTGTCTCGAATGTGCTGGGAGGCGACAAAACTATTCGCTCTAAGCGAAGTCTGTAATCGCGATGCAACGCATGAAGCGCATTGCTGGCTTACACTGCGATTACCTCTCCATTTGTTACAAGGAATAAACCATGGGCATGCTCAGTGAATTCAAGGCCTTCGCGGTCAAGGGAAATGTCGTCGACATGGCAGTCGGTATCATCATCGGAGCGGCCTTTGGCAAGATCGTATCGTCCTTCGTCGGCGACGTGGTCATGCCCCCGCTGGGGCTTTTGATTGGCGGCGTGGACTTCAGCGACCTGGCCATCACCCTCAAGGCGGCCGAAGGTGACGTGCCGGCGGTGGTGCTGGCGTATGGCAAGTTCATCCAGACAGTGATCGACTTCCTGATCGTCGCCTTCGCCATCTTCATGGGCATCAAGGCGATCAATCGCCTCAAGCGTGAAGAGGCCGTGGCGCCGAGCGCACCGCCTGTGCCGAGCGCCGAGGAAACCCTGCTGACCGAGATCCGCGACCTGCTCAAGGCGCAGAATCGCCAGTGACACAAGCGCGCGGGGAGCAGGCAAGCGCAACGCTCTTGCTCCGCGGCGCCCTCTTCGCGGGTGAACCCGCTCCCACAGGGGTCAGCGCCGACCCGGTGGATGCGGGTTTACCAGTAGTTCTCCACAGCCACCTGCCCTGGCCGCTTGCTCAGGCTCAACTGCAGGTCCCGCGCCTTCAGGACCTTGCGCGTGTCATCGATCATCTGCGGGTTGCCGCACAGCATGATCCGCGAATGCTCCGGCGACAGCGCCAACCCCGCTGCCCTTTCCAGCTCACCGTTTTCGATCAGCGTGGTGATCCGCGCATTCAGCGCCCCCGGATACGCCTCACGGGTGACCACCGGAATGAACTGCAGCTTGCCCGCGAACTCCGCCAGATACTCGCGTTGCTCGAGGCCTGCAATCAGGTCCAGATAGGCCAGCTCCTTCGCTTCGCGCACTGAATACACCAGCTTGATGTGCTCGAAACGCTCCCAGGCTTCGAAGTCCTGGAGGATCGACATGAACGGCGCGATGCCAGTGCCGGTCGCCAGCAACCACAGGTCGCGGCCGCCAACGAATCGGTCGAGGGTCAGGTAGCCGAAGGCCTGGCGGTCGATCAGCACGGTATCGCCCTCGCCCAGACGGCTCAACTCACTGGTGAACTCGCCCCCCGGCACGACGATGGAAAAGAAGTCGAGAAACTCGTCATGGGGCGCGCTGACCATCGAATACGCCCGCCACACCACACTGCCGTCGGCCTTGGTCACACCCAGGCGAGCAAACTGCCCGGAGCGGAAGCGAAATCCAGGATCGCGGGTGACCCGTAGGGTGAACAGGCTGGGGGTGAGCGGCTGGACGTCAAGCAGGGTCTGGCGGGTGAACTTGTCGGCGCTGGCGGTCATGACGGACTCCATCGAGCAGGTGCGCCCAGTGTCGCGCAAAGCGCCAGGGATGAACACCGATGGTTTGTAGGGCCTCCATCCGTACAAGCGGACGACAAAGCCCTGTAGAATCGCGCCTTTGAAGCTCGACGTGGCCTGCGTCGAGCAGATTGGTACCCGAGCCCTACGCCATGCCCCTGCTAACCAGCCCTTTCGCCGAACTCGACCTCATCCGCCAGCCTGAGCAGGCCAACGACCCCTTGCAGGCCTTCGACGCCGCAGACCAGTACCTGCTGGAACACCTGGCCAGCCAGGCGCCTGCCGCCGATTGCCGGGTACTGGTGCTCAACGACAGCTTCGGCGCGCTGGCAGCCAGCCTGGCAGGCCGTTTGCCGGTGGTCAGCAGCGGCGATTCCCACCTGGGCCGCCTGGCGCTGGAGAAGAACCTGGTGCGCAACGGCAAGCCGTTCGACAGCGTGCCCTTCATTCCCGCCAGCGAGGCCTGGCAAGGCATGTTCGACCGGGTCCTGGTACGGGTGCCCAAGACCCTGGCCCTGCTCGAAGAGCAACTGATCCGCCTGCAAGGCCATCTGGCCCCCGGCGCCGAAGTGATCGCGGGCGCCATGATCAAGCACCTGCCGCGAGCGGCAGGTGACCTGATGGAAAAGTACATCGGCCCGGTCCAGGCATCGCTGGCCCAGAAAAAAGCCCGACTGCTGACCGCCACCGTCGCCGAGCGCCCGGTCACCCGGTCGCCCTATCCCACCCGTTATCGCCTGGATGCGCCGGCCCTGGAGCTGATCAACCACGCCAATGTGTTCTGCCGCGAAGGGCTGGACATCGGCACTCGCGCCTTCCTTCCACACTTACCGAGCAACCTGGGCCAGGCCCGGGTCGCGGACCTTGGCTGCGGCAATGGGGTGCTGGCGATCGCCAGTGCCCTGGCCAACCCCGAGGCGCATTACACGCTGGTGGACGAGTCGTACATGGCGGTGCAGTCGGCCCGCGAGAATTGGCAGGCGGCGCTGGGTGAGCGGGACGTGCAAATCCGCGCCGCCGACGGTCTGGCGGGGCAGGAAAAACAGTCGCTGGACGTGGTGTTGTGCAACCCGCCGTTCCACCAGCAGCAGGTGGTCGGGGACTTCCTGGCCTGGCGCATGTTCCAGCAGGCCCGTGAGGCGTTGGTGGTAGGAGGGGCGCTGTACATCGTCGGCAACCGTCACCTGGGTTACCACAGTAAGCTGGGCCGGTTGTTCCGAGGGGTGGAGCAAGTGGCGGCGACGCCCAAGTTCGTGATCCTCAAGGCACGCAAGTGACCTGATTGGGGCCGCCTTGCGGCCCATCGCAGGCTTCGCCAGCGCCCACGAGCTCCGATGCAAGCCAGAGAGGGCCTGCACAGCAGCCCCACAATCGCGCTGTGGGAGCCGGCGATGGGCTGCACAGCAGCCCCAAGGCTCAGTGGGTACTCAACCCAGCCGCACTCATGAACATCCGCATCAGCCAGGCCACCACACCGAGGGCGGCCACGCTGCCCGCCCAGATCAGCACCAGCCAGCCTAGACGTTGCCACAAGGGCTTCTTCTGTTCAGCCATCATTGCCCGACCTCCTAGTGATAGCCCTGGTCATGGGTCACCTTGCCGCGGAACACGTAGTAGCTCCAGAAGGTGTAGCCCAGGATGAATGGCAGGATGAACAGCGTCCCCACCAGCATGAAGCCCTGGCTCTGTGGCGGCGCCGCAGCATCCCAGATGGAGATCGACGGCGGGATGATGTTCGGCCACAGGCTGATGCCCAAACCGCTGTAACCCAGGAAGATCAGCACCAGGGTCAGCAGGAACGGGGTGTAGTGCGCATTGCGCGCCACCGCCCGTAACAGGCCGTAGAAGGTCACCAGCACCAGGATCGGCACCGGCATGAACCAGATCAGGTTGGGCATGCTGAACCAGCGGTCGGCGATCTGCGGATAAGCCAGCGGCGTCCACAGGCTGACGATGCCGATCACCGCCAGCAGCACCAGCGCCAGAGGCTTGCCCAGCGTGTGCATCTGCTCCTGCAACGGCCCTTCGGTCTTCATGATCAGCCAGGTGCAACCGAGCAGGCTATAGGCAACGATCAGCCCCAGCCCTGAGAACAGGCTGAATGGGGTCAACCAGTCGAAAGCCCCGCCCGCATAGTGGCGATCGACCACCTTGAAGCCTTCGATGAAGGCGCCAAGGGCCACGCCCTGGAAGAAGGTCGCCACCAGCGAGCCCCAGATGAACGCCTTGTCCCAGAGGTGACGCTTGTGCGCCGTGGCCTTGAAGCGGAACTCGAACGCCACGCCCCGGAAGATCAACCCAACCAGCATCAGGATCAACGGCAGGTACAGCGCTTCGAGCACCACCGAGTAGGCCATCGGGAAGGCACCGAAAAGCCCCGCCCCGCCCAGCACCAGCCAGGTCTCGTTGCCGTCCCACACGGGGGCAACGGTGTTCATCATTACATCGCGGTCACGCTCTGCCTTGACGAAGGGGAAGAGCATGCCGATCCCCAGGTCGAAGCCGTCCATCACGACATACATCATCACGCCGAAGATGATGATCACGGCCCAGATCAACGGAAGGTCGATACCCATGGCTCAGTTCCCCTTGCTCAGACTGGCGGAATCGGCCTGATGGCCTTCATCGGCGGCGGACAGTGGCCGCGCCGGCGTACGTTGCTGGCCAGGCCCGCCAGGATTGTGCTCGTCGCCCTCGCCGGTCTTCGGCCCTTTGCGCACCAGACGCATCATGTAGCCAAGGCCGGTGCCGAACAGCGCGAAGTAGACCACCACGAAGATCACCAGGGTCAGGCCCAACTGGCCGTAGCTGTGGTTGGAGACCCCATCGGCGGTGCGCATCAGGCCGTAGACCACCCAAGGTTGGCGGCCGATTTCAGTGGTGAACCAGCCCGCCAGCAATGCGATCAGACCCGACGGCCCCATCCACAACACCAGGTGCAGGAAGGGACGCGAGCTGTAAAGCGTGCCGCGCTTGCGCAGCCATAGGCTCCAGAAACCGACGGCGATCATCAGAAGGCCCAGGCCGACCATGATCCGGAACGACCAGAACACGATGGTCGAATTGGGGCGGTCTTCGGGCGGGAACTCCTTCATGGCCGGGACTTGCTTGTCCAGGCTATGGGTGAGGATCAGGCTGCCCAGTGCCGGGATCTCGATCTTGAAGTGGGTGGTCTCGGCCTTCATGTCCGGGATGCCGAACAGGATCAGCGGTGTCGGCTCGCCAGGCTTATTCTCCCAGTGGCCTTCGATGGCGGCGATCTTCACCGGCTGATGCTTGAGGGTGTTCAAGCCATGGAAATCACCGATCACCGCCTGGATCGGCGCCACGATCAGCGCCATCCACATGGCCATCGACAGCATCTTGCGCACCGCCGGGTTGTCACGTCCGCGCAGCAGGTGCCAGGCGGCCGAGGCTCCGACGAAGAAGGCGGTGGAGACGAACGCGGCGGTGGCCATGTGCATCAGGCGGAAGGGGAAGGAGGGGTTGAAGATCACCGCCAACCAATCCACCGGGACCACCCGGCCATCGATGATCTCGTGGCCCTGGGGCGTCTGCATCCAGCTGTTGGAGGCCAGGATCCAGAAGGTCGAGACCAGGGTCCCGAGCGCCACCATGACCGTGGAGAAGAAGTGCAGCCCCCGGCCGACGCGGTTCCAGCCAAACAGCATGACACCCAAGAAGCCCGCCTCGAGGAAGAAGGCAGTGAGCACTTCGTAGGTCAGCAGAGGGCCGGTGATGGCGCCGGCGAAGTCGGAGAAGCGGCTCCAGTTGGTGCCGAACTGATACGCCATGACCAGGCCTGAGACCACACCCATGCCGAAGTTGACGGCAAAGATCTTGGACCAGAAGTGGTAAAGGTCGCGGTAGGTGTTGTTGCCGGTCCTGAGCCAGAGGCCCTCCAGAACCGCCAGGTAGCTCGCCAGGCCGATGGTGATGGCCGGGAACAGGATGTGAAAGGACACGGTAAACGCAAACTGGATTCGGGCGAGCTCCAAGGCCTCTAAACCGAACATAGTGCTTCCTCTTCAGGTAATCCGGCGCCGGGCTCATGGCCCTGACGCCCACTGCCCCCACGGTTATCGAGTGCGCTGTCTTGGAATTGTTCTGTTCGATCGCAGGGATTGCGGCCGATGGCCGGATCGTTGCATTTGGAACGATTGACCCAAGTCAACGATTGTTGGGAAGCATAGACCCGAATACTCGGACGAGCCGTGCGGTTGATTGCCGCGTGACCGGTTGTCCCACCGTCTTGAAGGGGCGTGAAAAAGCTGTCTCTCTCGGCAAACAGCAACCATTTGTTACAAACAGGTGATACCCTGCAACGCCTCCCCGTACCGAGGCCAAGGCTCGCCGATGTCCGACTCCACCACGCCTCTGCTCCGCCAGCATCGCCCCTTCCTGGCGTTCTGGCTGGCCCGTGTGTTCACCGCCAGCGGCTTCCAGATGCTCACCGTGGCCATCGGCTGGCACCTCTACCAGTTGACCGGAAATGTCCTGGACTTGGGCTTGGTCGGGCTGGTGGAGTTTGCCCCGCGGGTGCTGTTCATGCTGCACACCGGCCATGTCGCCGACCGCTATGATCGGCGCCGTGTCGCCGCCCTGTGCCAGAGCCTGCAGGCGCTGATCGCCCTGGCACTGGCCGTGGGCAGTGCCACCGACAACGTCAGCCGCGAGCTGATCTTCGTGCTGGCCTTCCTGCTCGGTGCCACGCGCTCCTTCGAGATGCCCGCCACCCAGGCCCTGTTGCCCAATGTCGTACCACCTGGGCTGTTCCCACGGGCCGTGGCGGCATCGGCATCGGCAACCCAGGCGGCGACCATCGTCGCCCCGGCCGTGGGTGGCTTTCTCTATGCCTTCGGCAGCATCTGGGTGTACGGACCGACCGTGGCGCTGTACGTCATCGCCTGCCTGCTGACCTTGAGCCTCGATGCCCGCCAGCAAGTGGCCCAACGTGGACGTGCCAGCCTGGAGTCCCTGTTGGCCGGGATCCGCTTCATCCGTAGCCGCCCGGACATCTTCGGAGCGATCTCCCTGGACCTGTTCGCCGTGCTGCTCGGTGGTGCCACGGCCCTGCTGCCGGTGTTCGCCAAGGACATCCTGCTCACCGGCGCCTGGGGCCTGGGCCTGCTGCGCTCGGCGCCAGCGGTGGGGGCGCTGCTGATGTCGCTGTGGCTGGCGCGCTTCCCGGTGGAGCGCAAGGTGGGGCTGACGATGTTCACCGCCGTCGGCGTGTTCGGCGTGGCCACCATCGCCTTCGGCCTGTCGACCTCGTTCTGGTTCTCCCTCGCGGTGCTGGTGATACTGGGTGCGGCGGACATGATCAGCATGGTCATCCGTGGCGCCTTCGTGCAGTTGGAGACTCCGGACGAGATGCGCGGCCGGGTCAGCGCGGTGAACGGCCTGTTCATTGGCGCCTCGAACCAGCTCGGCGAGTTCGAGTCCGGCGTGACGGCCCACTGGTTCGGCACCGTGCCGGCGGTGGTGCTCGGTGGCGTGGGCACGCTGATAGTGACCGGGGCCTGGATGAAGCTGTTCCCGACCTTGGCCAAGCGCGACAGGCTGCACGGTGACTGAAACGGCCCATTCGCGGGTCAACCCGCTCCCACAAGGGTTGCGTCGGCCCGTCCCCCGAGGCCCTTCAGGCCCCCTGTGGGAACGGGTATCCCCGCGAACGGGCCAACGCGGCCAGCGGCCTTCCCACCGGCCATAGGCCCTCGCCACCCATACTGGTATGATGCGCGGCTTTTTTGCGCCCCACACAAATGCAGGCATCGTCGACGGTCTGTGCTTTGCTGATTGGGGACGATTCAATCGCGGCGCCGGGGGCGCCTTGGGGAGCGGGCATGCTGGATAGGCTGTTTCAACTAAAAGCACACAACACCAACGTGCGCACCGAGATTCTCGCGGGCGTCACCACCTTCCTGGCCATGGCCTACATCCTGTTCGTCAACCCGAGCATCCTCGGCGAGACCGGCATGGACAAGGGCGCGATCTTCGTCGCCACCTGCCTTGCCGCAGCCATCGGCTCGGTGACCATGGGCCTGATCGCCAACTACCCCATCGCCCTGGCACCGGGCATGGGCCTGAACGCGTTCTTCACCTACACCGTGGTCCTGCACATGGGGCACACCTGGCAAGTGGCGCTGGGTGCGGTCTTCCTCTCGGCAGTGCTGTTCTTCCTGTTGTCGATCTTTCGTATTCGCGAATGGATCGTGAACAGCATCCCGCTGCCGCTGCGCTCGGCCATCGCTGCCGGTATCGGCCTGTTCCTGGCGCTGATCGCCCTGCACAACGCCGGCATCGTCGTGGATAACCCGGCCACCCTGGTGGGCCTGGGCGACCTCAAGCAACCTGCACCGATCCTGGCCACCCTGGGCTTCTTCCTGATCGTGGCCCTGGAGGCCATGAAAGTCCGCGGCGCGGTGCTGATCGGCATCCTGGCAGTGACCCTGGCCTCGATCCTGATGGGCGTGACGCCCTTCGGCGGCGTGGTGTCCATGCCGCCCTCGCTGGCCCCGACCTTCCTGCAACTGGATATCAAGGGTGCCCTGGACGTCGGCCTGATCAGCGTGATCTTCGCCTTCCTGTTCGTCGACCTGTTCGACAACTCCGGCACCTTGATCGGCGTGGCCAAACGCGCCGGCCTGATGGGCAAGGACGGCCACATGCCGAAGATGGGCCGCGCCCTGATCGCCGACAGCACCGCCGCCATGGCCGGTTCGCTGCTGGGCACCTCGACCACCACCAGCTACATCGAATCTGCAGCCGGCGTGAGCGCCGGTGGCCGCACGGGCCTGACCGCCATCGTGGTCGCCATCCTGTTCCTGCTGGCGCTGTTCTTCGCGCCGCTGGCCGGTAGCGTACCGGCCTTCGCCACCGCGCCCGCGCTGCTGTTCGTCGCGGTGCTGATGGCCTCGGGCCTGGCGGAAATAAACTGGGACGACGTCACCGAAGCTGCGCCCGTGGTGGTCACCGCCCTGGCCATGCCGCTGACCTACTCCATCGCCAACGGCATCGCCTTCGGCTTCATCGCCTGGACCGCCATCAAGCTGATCTCCGGTCGCCACCGCGACCTGAACTCGGCACTGGTGATCCTTTCCATCCTGTTCGTCATCAAGCTGGGCTGGTTCAACGCATGAGTGCTGTCTTCGACCCTTCCGCCTATTCCACGCAGCTCGAGGGCAAAGTCGCCCGGCTGCGTGAGCTATTGGCGCCGTTCGGCGCGCCGGAGCCGGCCGTCTTCGACTCGCCGCGCGAGCACTACCGCCTGCGCGCCGAGTTTCGCCTGTGGCGCGAAGAGGGCCAGCGCCACTATGCGATGTTCGCCCCGGGCGAAAAACACAAGGCGATCCTGATCGACGACTTCCCCATCGCGAGTGAACAGATCAACGCATTGATGCCACGCCTGAAGGCTGCCTGGCAGGCCAGCGAGGAACTGGGCAACCGCCTGTTCCAGGTGGAGTTCCTCACCACGTTGGCCGGCGATGCCATGATCACGATGTGCTATCACCGCCCGCTCGATGACGCCTGGGAAGTCGCTGCACGGCAATTGTCCGAGGATCTGGGCGTCAGCATCATCGGCCGCTCCAAGGGCAAGCGCCTGGTCATCGGTCGCGACTATGCCGTGGAAAAGCTCAACGTGGCCGGCCGCGTGTTCAGCTATCGCCAGCCAGAAGGCGCTTTCACCCAGCCCAACGGCGCGGTGAACCAGAAGATGCTGAGCTGGGCCTACGAGGCCATCGGCGAGCGTGAGGATGACCTGCTGGAGCTGTATTGCGGCAACGGCAACTTCACCCTGCCGCTGGCCACTCGCGTACGCCAGGTGCTGGCCACCGAAATCAGCAAGACTTCGGTCAATGCGGCCCTGAGCAATCTGGATGAGAACGCCGTGGACAACGTGCGCCTGGTGCGCCTGTCGGCCGAAGAGCTGACCCAGGCACTGAACGAGGTGCGCCCGTTCCGTCGTCTTGAAGGCATCGACCTGAAAAGCTACGACTTCGGCACCGTATTCGTAGACCCGCCGCGCGCCGGCATGGACCCGGACACCTGCGAGCTGACCCGCCGCTTCGAGCGGATCCTGTACATCTCGTGCAACCCCGAGACGCTGGCGGCCAACATCGCCCAGTTGCAGGACACTCACCGCATCGAGCGCTGCGCGCTGTTCGACCAGTTCCCCTACACCCACCACATGGAAAGCGGCGTACTGCTGGTTCGGCGTTGAGTTTCAGAACCTGGGGCTGCACTGCAGCCCCAGAGTTCACTCAGAAGTCGAAGAACACCGTCTCCCCTTCCCCCTGGATACGGATATCGAAACGATATGCCGTCTTCCCATCCACCTCGCAACGCCGGGCGATCAGCGTCTCGCGCCGTTGCGGCTGCTCGATCAGGTTGAGCACCGGGCACTGGGCATTGGCCTGGGCCTCATCGTCGAAATACACCCGGGTGTGCAGGTGGATGTTGATCCCCCGCGCGAACAAGCTGACGTTGATGTGCGGCGCCATGGGCACCCCGGCAGCATTGTTCACCACGCCCGGCTTGACCGTGTGCAGGGTCCACTCGCCGGCATCGAAGGTGGTGGCGGTACGGCCAAAGCTGTTGAAGGCATTCTCGTGGTGGTATTGGTCCTGGTAGTCGCCGTTGGCATCAGCCTGCCAGAACTCCAGGAACGAGTCGCGCACCAGGTGCCCATTGCCGTCGTACACATGACCGATCAACAGGATGTGCTCACCTGGCGCGTCAGGCTTGGCCAGGCGATTCCAGATCTCCTGATCGCGGGTGGGGTTGCCGGCTGCCTCCAAGGCCAGGCCGATGTGCACATAGGGGCCGGCGGTCTGAGAAGGGGTTTCCGGCAGCAATTCGATAGGCATGACGGGGTCCTCAGCAGTTTTCGAAGTGGGTCTTGCGCTGGCCGCGCAGCACGATGTCGAAGCGATACGCCAGGCAGTCCATGGGGTTGGCGTTGCTCATGTCGAGCTTGGCGATCAGGCGCTGCACCGCGTCGGGGTTGGCGATCGACTTGACGATCGGGCACAGCGGGATCAGCGGGTCGCCTTCGAAGTACAGCTGGGTGATCAAGCGGGTGGCGATCGACGGGCCACTGACCGACACGTGGATGTGCGCCGGGCGCCAGTCGTTGGGGCCATTGCGCCACGGATAAGGCCCTGGCTTGATGGTGCGGAAACTGTAGTAGCCGTCACGGTCGGTCAGGCTGCGGCCGACACCACCGAAGTTCGGGTCCAGCGGCGCCAGGTAGCGGTCATTCTTGTGGCGGTAACGGCCACCGGCGTTGGCTTGCCACATCTCAACCAAGGTGTTGGGCACCGGCTGGCCGTACTGGTCGACCACCCGGCCTGCGACGATGATGCGCTCACCGATCGGCAGACCGCCGTGGTTGAAGTTGAGCAACAGATCGTTGTCGTGAGGGCCGAAGCCTAGGTGGGAAAAGTCCGGCCCGGTGCTTTCGCTGATCGACTGCGGGATGCTGACCAGCGCCTGGCGTGGCGAGCGGGCCACGGAGGTCTTGTAGTCAGGCGTGAGGGCTTTGGGGTGCCAGTTGCGATCACGGATCACGAAGCGGCTGGTGTCCTGGACGGGCATGCCGTGTTCCTCTCTTGGAATTGTCGGGCACCTGTGCGTGGCAGGTGGGCATGCAGTTTCAGATAGGTCACGGGGCATGAACATTGAAAACAACGCCACAACACATAACCATATGGTTATGTATCTGCAGATTGGCTGACACCCGAAACAGCCCTGAACTAATCTTTGAGCTCATGTTTCAAGCTCCGGAGAACATTACATGGAATGGCGAAAAGGCCGACGCAGCGACAATGTGGTCGATGCCCGAGGTGAAGGCGGTGGCGGCGGCATGCGCTTTGGCGGTGGCAAAGGGCTGGGGCTCGGCGCCATCTTGCTGATCGTCGGCATCGGCTGGATCACCGGGCAGGACCCGCTGCAGATCCTCGGCCAACTCGCCGGCCAGATGGAGCAACAGCAGCAACAGGCGCCGTCGGGCGCAGGCGGCAAGGCGCCACCGGCCCATGACGAGCAGGCCGAGTTCGTCGCCTCGATCCTAGGCGACACCGAGGATACCTGGAAGGCCTTGTTCGCCCAGGCCGGCAAGCAGTACCGCGATCCCAAACTGGTGCTGTTCAGTGGCCAGGTGAACTCCGCCTGTGGTTTCGCCTCCTCGGCGGTCGGGCCGTTCTACTGCCCGGCAGACCAGCGGGTGTATCTGGACATGACCTTCTTCCGCGAGATGGAAACCCGTTTTGCCGCCGCCGGTGACTTTGCCCAGGCTTATGTGATCGCCCACGAGATCGGCCATCATGTGCAGACCTTGCTTGGCGTCTCGGCCAAGGTCGACGCGGCGCGGCGCAACGGCCAACGCATGGAGGGCGACAACGGCCTGTTGGTGCGCCAGGAGCTGCAGGCCGATTGCCTGGCAGGCGTCTGGGCCTACCAGGCGCAAAAGCGCCTGAACTGGCTCGAACCCGGCGATGTGGAAGAAGCCCTCAACGCCGCCAACGCCATCGGCGACGACCGCCTCCAGCAGCAAGGCCAAGGGCGCGTGGTGCCGGACTCCTTCACCCATGGCACCTCGCAGCAGCGGGTGCGCTGGTTCAAGACCGGCTTCTCCAGCGGGGACGTGAACCGCTGCGATACCTTCGGCTCACGTAGCCTCTGACAGACAGGGCCGCTCTGCGGCCCATCGCAGCCTTCTGCCATCTCCAAAACGCAAACGTTTTCAGTAGGTTACAAATCCGCTGAAAAAGCGTTTCAGCTTCGCCCTACCTTGCCGATAACTCCTCACATGAATCAGCGGGCGCCGACAACAACAATGCCCAGCGATTGGAGATCAAGCGAGCGAAAATCAATTTTCTGGAGAGCGTGCCATGAACAGCTGGTTTGCCAATATCAGTGTCAACCTCAAACTCGGATTGGGCTTCGGCCTGGTCCTGCTTCTGACCGGGCTTCTGGCCCTGACCGGCTGGACCAGCCTGGGCAGCCTGATCGACCGCAGCAACTGGATGAGCGACATCACCAAGCTCAACAGTGACCTGACCAACCTGCGCGTGGCGCGCCTGCAGTACATGCTGACCAACGGCGACGACACCTCGGCCGCCAACGTGCTGAACAAGCTCGATGCCTTCGGTGCGCAGCAACAGCATCTGGTCAATACCTTCAAGAGCCCCGAAAACCTCAAGCTGCTACGCGAGCAGGGCGAGACCATCGCCCAGTACTGGGTCTCGCTGGAGAAGATGCGCAAGGCCTACAAAACCGGCCTCGCCGCGCGAGAAGCCATGAACCAGACCGCCCGCCAGGCCAGCGAGGCGCTCGCCGCCATCGAGGCCGTCAGCCGAGACGCCTTGGCGCGCACTTCTGGCGACACGGCCACCCTCCAGCAGTTCCTGGCCATCAGCCAGGCCAAGGAACAGTTGGTCCAACTGCGCCTGGACGTGCGCAGCTACATCGCGGACCTCACCAGCGATGCAGAACAGACCGTCACCCGTCAGGTTGAAAAAACCTTGGTGGAGATCGACAACCTCAAGCGCCAGTTGCCTGGCGAAACTGCCCGAATCCAGGCGTTCGAGTCGGCCATGACCGGCTACCGCGATGCGCTGCGTCAGTTCCGCGATGCCAACGCCGAAGTCGGCGTGGCCCGTGCGGAAATGACCGTCGAAGGCGCCGACATCGTCAAACGCAGCGACCAGCTGTACCAGATCCAACTGGACCGTCGCGACAGCGAAAGCGCCCAGGCCCGCAGCCTGCAGACCATCGCCACCGTGCTGGCACTGCTGGTCGGCGTGCTGGCGGCATTCCTCATCACCCGCCAGATCACCCGCCCCCTGCGCGAGACGATGGACGTGGTGGAAAAAATCGCCAATGGCGACCTGACCCAGAACCTGCGCGTCACACGCCGCGACGAACTCGGCGCGCTGCAGCAAGGCATCGCGCGCATGGGCACGACCCTGCGCGAGTTGATCACCGGCATCCGCGATGGCGTCACCCAGATCGCCAGTGCCGCCGAGGAACTGTCGGCGGTGACCGAGCAGACCAGCGCCGGCGCCAACAACCAGAAAGTCGAGACCGACCAAGTCGCCACCGCCATGCACGAAATGGCCGCCACCGTACAGGAAGTGGCACGCAACGCCGAGCAAGCGTCCCATGCCGCGACGGGCGCCGATGAAGAAGCCCGTGCAGGTGATCGTGTGGTAGGCGAGGCGATCAGCCAGATCGAGCGCCTGGCCTCGGAAGTGCACCGCTCCACCGAAGCCATGAGCCTGCTGCAGCAGGAAAGCCAGAAGATCGGCAGCGTCATGGACGTAATCAAATCGGTGGCCGAGCAGACCAACCTGCTGGCGCTGAACGCCGCCATCGAAGCCGCCCGCGCCGGTGAGGCCGGCCGTGGTTTTGCGGTGGTCGCCGATGAAGTCCGCGGCCTGGCTCAACGCACCCAACAGTCCACCGAGGAAATCGAAGGGCTGGTGGCCAGCCTGCAGAATGGCACCCAGCAAGTGGCTGATGTGATGAATGACAGCCGCAGCCTGACCGACAGCAGCGTTGAGCTGGCGCGCAAGGCTGGCGCTTCGCTGGAGAACATCACCCGCACGGTGTCGAACATCCAGTCGATGAACCAGCAGATCGCCGCCGCCGCCGAGCAGCAGAGCGCCGTGGCCGAGGAAATCAGCCGCAGCATCCTGAATGTGCGTGATGTGTCCGAGCAGACCGCGACCGCAAGCGACGAGACTGCGGCTTCGAGCGTCGAGCTGGCACGTCTGGGTGGGCATCTGCAGGCACTGGTCAGCCAGTTCCGTGTCTGACCTCACATTTGCATAGCCCTCTTCGCGGGTAAACCCGCTCCCACAGGTTTGGCGGCGCCCTTGAGCGCAGCCCAACCCTGTGGGAGCGGGTTTACCCGCGAATGCGTCAGGCCAGGCAACCTTGCATGACCTGACTCACCACTGGCTTACTTCACGATCATCCCTACCCCCCGCCCACGCGGGTCAGAGGCAGTCTCGAGCTTCTCGCCGGTCACCCGGATCGCCTGGATGTCGCCCATCTCCCAGCCCTGGTCCTCCAGCACATAGCCCATCTTCTTCAGCTCATCGGCCACCTGGCCGGTCAGTGGCGCATAGCTGTCGAAATAGAGGGTGTCCTTGGGCAGCAACTGGTGATGCACGCGCTGCGCCGCCACGGCTTTCTCAAGCGGCATGTCGTAGTCGTACAGGTTGTTCATCACCTGGAAGATCGAGGTGAAGATCCGCGATCCCCCGGGCGTGCCAAGCACCAGCGCCACCTTGTCGTCACGGGTCACCAGGCTTGGACTCATCGATGACAGCATGCGCTTGCCCGGCTCGATGGCATTGGCATCGCCGCCTACCACACCGAAGGCGTTGGCTGCGCCCGGCTTGGCGCTGAAGTCGTCCATTTCGTCGTTGAGCAGGAAGCCCGCGCCCTTGACCACCACGCCACTGCCGTAATCCAGGTTCAGGGTGTAGGTGTTGCTCACCGCATTGCCCTGCTTGTCCACGATAGAGAAGTGCGTAGTCTGGTGCGGCTCCAGGCCCGGCTTGACCTTGTCGGTGTCGGAAATGGCGTTCGGGTTGACCTGGGCGGCTCGCTTGGCCAGGTAATCCTTGGCGATCAGCCGGTCGACCGGCACCTTGGTGAAAGCCGGGTCACCAAGGTAGTCGGCACGGTCGGCGAACACGCGCTTCTCGATCTCCGAAAGCAGGTGAATGTACTTGGCCGAGTTGTGCGCCACGCCCTTGAAGTCCGCCGCGCGGTCTTCCTTGATGCCCAGCAGCTGGGCCAGAGCCACGCCGCCAGAGCTAGGTGGCGGTGCGGTATAGACAATATTGCCACGCCAGCTGATCGCCATCGGCTGGCGCCAGACGGCTTTGTAATCCTTGAGGTCGGCCTTGGTGATCAGGCCCTTGTCGGCCTGCATCTGCGCCACCAGCAGGTCGGCGGTCTTGCCTTGGTAGAACTCGCTGACGCCCTTGTCGGCGATACGCTCCAGGGTCTGGGCGAGCTCAGGCTGCTTGAACAGCTCGCCCACTTTCATGTTGCCGAAGTAATCGTTGAAGTTGGTGGCGGTCTTGAACATGCCTTGGGCATCGTTGCGGTACTGGTACTGCTTCTGGGCGACCTTGAAACCGTTCTTGGCATAGCCGATGGCGGGGGTCAGCAGTTCGCTCCAGGGCAGCTTGCCGAATTTCTTGTGGGCCTCCCAAAGGCCCATCACCGTACCTGGCACACCAGCGGCACGGGCTCCGACCAGGCTGAGGTTCTCGATGACCTCGCCTTTTTCGTCGAGGTACATGTTGCGACTGGCCGCCTTGGGCGCCACTTCGCGGTAATCGAGGAAATACGGCTTGCCATCGA
Source organism: Pseudomonas sp. PKS (assembly GCF_051913525.1). NCBI lineage: Bacteria > Pseudomonadati > Pseudomonadota > Gammaproteobacteria > Pseudomonadales > Pseudomonadaceae > Pseudomonas > Pseudomonas sp. PKS. The sequence goes on from NZ_JBEGDO010000004.1 coordinate 263,086, forward strand.
CGAACAGAGTCATGAAGCCACCGCCACCGATGTTGCCGGCTTCAGGGTAGGTCACCGCCAACGTGAAGGCCGTGGCCACGGCGGCATCCACCGCGTTGCCACCCTTTTTCAGGATGTCGGCAGCCACCTGTGCGCCATATTGATCGGGCGCGGCCACCGCGCCCCCCTCCAGGGTGACCGCAAAGGCGGACGAACAGCTCAGGATCGCGGCCCCGAGGGCCATGGACTGGAACATGACGATACGCATGCGCACTTCCTTGGTGTTGTTTTTGTTGATCAGTCATTAAGGCCGAAGCCGTTCGACTAAGCAAACACCCGGGGAAGATTGCGCCGCCCCTGCACAGGTCCTGTCGTGTTCAGGCAACTCAGCAGGCGTACATCGCCAGCTTCTTCTGGATGAAATCCAGAAAGCATTGGATGCGCAGGGCCAATTGGGTATTGCGGTAGTACACCGCGTGGATCGGCTGGCGATAACCGTTGTTGAAATCGCCCAGCACCACCTGCAGGCGGCCGGTGCGGATGTCCTCGTGGGTCATGAAGTGCGAGAGGCTGACAATGCCCTCCCCCGCCAAGGCCAGTTGACGCAAGGTTTCGCCGCTGGAGGCAATGAGACTAGGACGGATCTGCCAGTAATCACCCTGGGCATGGCGCAGCGGCCAGCGGTTGAGTGACTCCGGCTGGCTAAAACCAAGCAGCGAATGCGCGTTCAGGTCCTCGACCTTTTCCGGCGTGCCATGGCGGGCCAGGTACTCGGGGCTCGCCAGCACCTGGATCGGGCTGCACCCCAGGGCGCGGGCATGCAGGCTGGAGTCAGCGAGATCGCCGATGCGGATGGCAACGTCAGTGCTTTGCTCCAGCAGGTCGATGATCAGATCGTCCGTGTTGAGCTCCAGCTCGATCCCAGGGTACTGGCGACGAAATTCACCGATCCACGGCAGGATGGCATGCAGCATGAACGGCGCCGCGGCATTGATGCGCAGGCGCCCGGAAGGCGTCTGGTTGTGCATCGACAGGTGCTCTTCCATGTCGTCCATCTGCTCGAGGATCCGCCGTGAACGCTCCAGGAAAAAACGCCCTTCCTCGGTCAGGTCCATGCGCCGGGTGGTGCGGTTGACCAAGGTGGTGCCGAGCTTGCCCTCCAGCCGTGACAACGTGCGGCTGACAGCCGACGGGGTCTGGCCGATCTGCTCGGCTGCGGCGGAAATCGAGCCGCAGTCGATCACAGCGACGAATACCTGGAGCTCTTCGGATCGGGTTTTCACGTATCAGGCCTGTCTCGGGGAATGCCGTGATTGATAGCCGGTGATGGGGATTCACGCAAGACACCCCTCGCAGGCCTGGGCGGCTCCCAACGCGCGTTGGAGCGCTGACCGAGCCTGCGAGGGGCTGCAATGCAGCCTTAGCCCCTCACTGGGCCCTGCCGAACACCTTGTCCAGGTGAGCTTCATAGGCTGCCGTCGCCGCCGGCACATCCGGACGCTTCATCACGTCCACCGCCAGGAAGGTCGGCAAGCCGGTCATGCCCAGGAACTGGTTGGCCTTGTGGAACGGGAAGTACACCGCATCCACACCCTTGCCCTCGAAGAAGTCGCTCGGGTCGTCGAAGGCTTGCTGTGGCGCGTTCCAGGTGAGCGAGAGCATGTACTGCTTGCCCTGGATCAGACCACCACTGCCGTACTTCTGCGAGGCGTCGGAGCGGGTGCGGCCATCGTTGGCGTACAGGCTGCCGTGGCCTGCGGTGAAGACTTCATCGATGTACTGCTTGACGGTCCACGGCGCGCCCATCCACCAGCCGGGCATCTGCCAGATCACGACATCGGCCCAGAGAAACTTCTCGACTTCTTCCTGAACGTTGTAGCCGCCATCGATGAAGGTTTGCTTCACGTCGAAACCTGCGCGGTCCAGATGGGCCAGGGCAACCTCGTGCAGGGTCGTGTTGAGACGACCGTCGGAATGGGCGAAGCGTTTGCCGCCGTTGAGCAGAAGAATCTTTTTCATGGGAGCCTCCGATAAGGGGACCCGAGGCTGTCGGCCACCGGTCACGTCAAGTTCGATGGCGGCAGATTAGGCATCCGGGAAGCTGAGAAAAAGCGCTCGAACGGCAAAATACATTTGCGCTCGAATCACGAATTGCACACCCATTATTGCCTTAGAATTCTTCCCATCTTTTAACCCACGAGGCCAGTCCATGACCGAGCAATACGCTTTCATTCTCAAAGCCAAGACCCGCCCGGAAAAAGCCGAGGCGTTCGAGCAGTTGTTCCGCGCCTATGTCGAACCGAGCCGCCAGGAGCCGGGCTGCATCGAATACCACATGCTGCGCGACAAGCAGGACCCCAGCCTGTTCGTGTTCTATGAGGTCTGGGCCAGCAAGGCCGACCTGGATGTGCATTCGGCCCTGCCGCACATGCGCGCATTCTTCGAACAGCGCATGGATTACCTGGAGCGCGATTTCGACATCCAGCTGATCGAGATGCTCAGCCCTTCCTCGGCTAGCCGTTGAGCAGCAGGTGCCCGCCCAGCAGCGCCAGCCCAATGAAAAAACAGCGCTTGAACACCTGCGCGCTGATGCGCTGACGCAACCACTGGCCGCCAAGCATCCCCAACAAGGCGGGCACCAACATCAACAGTGAAGCGCCAAGCGCCTGTCCGCCGAGGGCATCCTGACCGGCCAGGCCCAAGGCCAGCGCCAGCGTGGACACCGTGAACGACAGGCCCAGGGCCTGGACCATCTCGTCACGCGACAAGCCCAGGCTTTGCAGGTAAGGCACCGCCGGCATCACGAACACGCCCGTCGCCGCCGTCACCAGGCCGGTCAGCAGGCCACACAATGGTCCCAGCCACCGTTCCCATGCCGGCCGCACCTTCATCGTCGGCCCCAATAGCCCGTACACGGCATACAACAGCAACGCCCCACCCAGCGCATGAGCGGCCCAAGGTCCACTGTCGATACCCAGCCAGGCACTGCCGATCAAGGTGCCGGCCAGGATCATCAGCAACAACGGACCCAGTCGGCGTAGCAACCCCCGTAAATGGCCACCAGAGGCCAACTGCCAGAGGTTGGTGACGGTGGAAGGAAGGATCAGCAGCGCAGCAGCCTGCGCCGGTGCCATAGCCAGACCGAGCAGGCCCATGGCGATGGTCGGCAGGCCCAGGCCAATCACCCCCTTGACCGCGCCGGCCAGCAGAAAGGTCATCGTCACCAGCAGCCACAATGCCGGCCCCATATCCTGATAAAACGCCAAGAAGGTCTTCATGGCGCCAGGATGACGCCTCGGTGCTTGGCTGAAAATCTGCCATATACTCAGCCAGACTCTTGCCAGGACAGAGGCTGATGCACTTCGACCTGACCGACCTCCAGCTGTTCCGCCACACCGCCGAGTGCGGCAACATCACCGCCGGCGCTCGCCGCAGCCACCTGTCGCTGCCCGCCGCCAGTGCCCGTATCCGCGCCATGGAAGCTTCGCTCGGCATCGCGTTGCTGGAGCGCAATCGCCGTGGCGTGCTGCCCACACCCGCCGGCCAGGCGCTGTTGCAGCATGCCCGACTGATCAGCCAGCAGGTCGAGCGCCTGCAATACGATCTGGCCCAGTACACCCAAGGCCAATATGGCCAGGTGCGCCTGTTGTGCAACACCGCCGCGCTGACCGAATACCTGCCCGAACTGCTGGCTGCCTATCTGTGCGGCCATCCCGGTGTCAGCGTCGATGTTCAGGAAATGCCGAGCCTGCGCATCGTGCAATCGATCACCCAGGGCATGGCCGACCTGGGCATCATCTCCACCGCCGCGCCCAATGAGCACCTGCAGACTCGCCCCTTTCGCGACGACCCGCTGGTGCTGGCGATGCCCATCGGTCATCCCCTGGCCGAGCAGACCACGCCGACCTTCATCGACAGCCTCGCCCATGGCCATGTCGGGCTGGGCGCCAACAGCGCGCTGGCCCTGCATCTCGAGGAACAGGCCCTGCGCGAAGGGCGGCGCATGCAGGTCCGGGTTCGGGCCGAAGGGTTCGACGGGGTGATTCGCATGGTTGCCGGTGGCGCCGGGGTAGCGGTCGTGCCGTTGGCATCCGTGCGACGCTGGGAAGGGGTGTTGCCACTGCGCTGGGTCGCACTGCCCGAGCCTTGGGCCAACCGCCGACTGTTGCTGTGCGCCCGGGATTTCGAAGCATTGCCAGGGTATGCCGCCGCTTTGGTAAAACAACTGGCGGCGGGCTGAAACCTGCGCAGGCCTGATCGAAATCACCCCAACCGCATAATCGAGATTCGACCCACAGCGAACCCTGCACGGTCCTGGCACGCCTGCCCCAACGTCCGCAGCCCTCCGATACCACGGGATGGCGCGCCACTGAAGATCAATCAACGTCCCCCTTGCCGCCCACCAGGCTCATTCCCCACAATCCGGTCATGTCGCGCCATGAAAGGGAGTTCAACGTGCCGTCGATCTATCAACTCAAACCCCGTTTCCAGGCCCTGTTGCGCCCCGGCGTGAAGCGCCTGTACGCGCGGGGCGTCACCGCCAATCAAGTCACCGTGGCAGCCGCCGTGGTGTCGGTACTGCTGGGCCTGCTGCTGGCCTGGCAGCACGATGTGACCGGGCTGTTCATCCTGGTGCCGGTGTGGATGCTGCTGCGCATGGCCCTCAATGCCGTCGACGGCATGCTGGCGCGGGAGTTCGGCCAGCAATCGAAGCTTGGAGCCTACCTCAACGAGCTGTGTGACGTGGTCGCCGATGCAGCGCTGTACCTGCCCTTCGCCCTGTTGCCGGGCGTCTCGCCAGTGCTGGTGGTGCTGGTGGTCGTGAGCGCGATCATCAGCGAGTACGCCGGGGTGATGGGTCCGCTGACAGGGGCTTCGCGGCGCTACGACGGGCCCATGGGCAAGAGCGACCGGGCCTTCGCCTTTGGCGTGCTGGGCACCGGGATCGCCTTCGGGGTGCTGAGTGCGGCGTGGATCGACGGCCTGCTGCTGGTCATCCTCGCACTCTCGCTCTATACCCTCTACAACCGGGTTCGCCAGGGCCTAGCCGAAACTCGCTGACCTCTTCGCCGCCGGACAAGGAGCTTCGCCATGCGCCAAGCGCAATCGCTGCATTTCTCCACCCATGACGGTGTCGAGCTGCATTACCGCTATTGGCCCGCCACCCGCAACGAGTACCAGCCACGCCGGGCGGTGGTGATGTTCCACCGCGGCCACGAACACGGCGGGCGCATGGCGCATCTGGCCGACGAGCTGGACATGCCCGGCTACGACTTCTTCGCCTGGGACGCCCGGGGCCATGGCCAGTCGCCCGGTGCCCGTGGCGACAGCCCAGGCTTTGCCACCAGCGTGCGGGACGTGCAGACCTTCATCGAGCATGTCCGCGACAGCCATGGCATTGCCGAGGCGGACATGGTGGTACTGGCCCAGAGCGTGGGCGCGGTGCTGGTGGCGACCTGGGCCCATGACTACGCGCCGAAAGTGCGCTGCCTGGTGCTGGCCTCGCCGGCCTTCAAGGTCAAGCTCTACGTGCCGTTCGCTCGCCCCGGCCTGAAGCTGCTCAAGGCATTGCGCGGCAACTTCTTCGTCAATAGCTACGTCAAGCCACGCCTGCTGACCCACGACCCGGAGCGGGTCATGTCCTACCTGGCCGACCCGCTGATCAGTCGGCCGATCTCGGTGACCATGCTGCTGGGCCTGTATGAAGCGGCCGATCGGGTGGTCGCCGACGCCCAGGCGATCCAGGTACCGACCCAGATGCTGGTGTCCGGCGCCGACCTTGTGGTCGAACGCAAACCCCAGGAGCGCTTCTTCGAGCGTCTGGGCAGTGCGCGCAAGGAGATGCATGTTCTCCCAGGCTTTTTCCACGACACCCTCGGCGAGCGCGACCGGGCCCACGCCCTGGCGCGGATCCAGCGCTTCGTTGCGCACTGCTTCGATACCCCCGCACCGGTGCCCTCACTGCTCGATGCCGACAAGAGCGGCCCCAGCTGCGCTGAAGCCGAAAGCCTGGCCGCGCCGCTACCTCGCAACTCGCCACGCGACCTCTACTGGCGTGCCACCCGTGCCGGGCTGGGCCTGGGCAAGGGTTTCTCGGAGGGGGTGAAGCTGGGCTTCGACACTGGCTTCGATTCGGGCAGCACCTTGGACTACGTGTATCGCAACCAGCCCAGCGGCAAAGGCAAGCTGGGTGAGCTGATCGACCAGAACTACCTCAACGCCATCGGCTGGCGCGGCATCCGCCAACGCAAGCTGCATGTGGAAGAACTGCTGCGCGAAGCCATCCGCCGCCTGCGCGAGCAGCAGCGCCCGGTGCACATCGTCGACATCGCGGCAGGCCACGGTCGCTACATCCTCGAAGCGCTGCAGGAGCAGATGCCCGACTCGATCCTGCTGCGCGACTACAGCGAGCTGAACGTCCAGCAAGGCAGCGCCTTGATCGCCGAGAAGGGCCTGACCGAGGTGGCCCGCTTCGTCCAGGGCGATGCCTTCGACCGCCAGAGCCTGGCCAGTCTCGATCCGCACCCGACCCTGGCAGTGGTGTCTGGCCTCTATGAGCTGTTCGCCAGCAATGACCTGGTGGGCAGTTCCCTGGCGGGCCTGGCCGATGCTGTCCAGCCGGGCGGCTATCTCGTGTACACCGGCCAGCCCTGGCACCCGCAACTGGAGATGATCGCCCGCGCCTTGACCAGCCACCGCGATGGCCAGGCCTGGGTGATGCGTCGGCGTAGCCAGGTAGAGATGGACCAGTTGGTGGAGGCAGCAGGTTTTCGCAAGATCGCCCAGCGCATCGATGAGTGGGGCATCTTCAGTGTCAGCCTGGCGCAACGGGTGGATTGATGGCCCGCGAACCCGGCTTGATCCGCCGAGGCGTGCTCTGGCTGTTGCTGCTGGGGCCGTTCTTCTTTCTCAGCTACGGGCTGGTCAACAACCATACCGCCACTCGCGACGACGTCGGCAGCCTGGTGTTTGGCTGGGAGGGGCAAACGCCTTTATGGCCGTGGACGATCGTGCCCTACTGGTCGATCGACCTGCTGTACGGGTTGTCCTTCCTGTTGCCGACCACCCGCCGGGAGATGGACCGCCATGCCCTGGCCCTGCTGACCGCGCAAGTGATCAGCGTCGGCTGCTTCTTGCTGTGGCCACTGCGCTTTACCTTCGAACGCCCAGCGCTGGACGGCCTGTTCGGTTGGCTGTTCGATGTGCTGATGGGGTTCGACAAGCCCTTCAACCAGGCCCCGTCACTGCACATCGCGCTGTTGGTGATCATCTGGACAATGTTTGCCCGTCATGTTCATCGCCAGCCTTGGCGCGGGCTGATGCATGGCTGGATGGCATTGATCGGGGTATCGGTGCTGACCACCTGGCAGCATCATTTCATCGATCTGCCCACCGGGGCTCTGGCGGGGCTGGTGTGCGTCTGGCTATGGCCGCGGGAGGGCGAGGTGCCGCTGCAGGCAGCACGCCTGGCCCGTGATCCTCGACGCTGGCGGCTTGCGCTGTATTACGGGGGCGGTGCGCTGTTTTGCACGGTGCTGGCGCTGCAGTTGGCGGGCGCCTGGCTATGGCTGCTGTGGCCGGCGGTTTCGCTGCTGATGGTGGCGCTGAACTATGCCGTGTTCGGAGCCGACGGTTTCCAGAAAGGCGCAGATGGGCGGTTGTCCAACGCCGCCAGCTGGTTGCTGGCGCCGTATCTGTTGGGCGCCTGGCTCAACTCGCGGATCTGGACGCGCAAACGGCCACAAGCCGATGAGGTGTGCGATGGGGTGTTTCTGGGGCGCATTCCCGGAGCCGGCGCGGCCTCCTCGTTCACTGCCGTGGTGGACCTGACGGCTGAACTGCCGTGCTATGCCTGTGCCGACGCTTTCGCGGGTAAACCCGAGAATGGCCCGGGCCAGACAATGCAGATGCCCACACAGTACACCTGCCTGCCCACCCTGGACCTGATCGTCCCGGATGCCAGCCTGCTCAGACAGGCCGCCGAGGCCATCGAATGCCTACGCCAGCAGGGCCCGGTCCTGGTCTGCTGCGCCCTGGGCTACTCCCGCAGCGCCAGCGCTGTGGCCGCCTGGCTGGTGCACAGTGGCCGTTGCGCCAGCGTCACCCAGGCCGAAGCGCTGATCCGCAAAGCCCGCCCCTCTGTCGTGTTACATCCCGGCCATCGCCTGGCACTCGAACAGCTGGAGGCCCAGCCATGAACCTGCATCTGGTGGCCAGCCTGCTGGGCCGTGGTCGACAGCTCGAATGCTTGTCCGATGGCATAACCCTGTTGGCCCTGGCCTACGGCCTGGCACCTCTGGTGACACACCTGTCGCCGCTGGCCAGTGCGGTGTGCGCAGTGCTGCTGGGGCTGGGGCTGGGGCTGCTGCACAAATACTGGGCAATCCGCGTAGCCCTGGACGCCGCGCTGTTCGCCCGGCTCGCCACCAGCGCCGACCTCACAGCCGACACCCAGGCCCTGGATCGCGCCCTGTTCGACTTGAGCCTCAAGCCCCACGCCCGCGACGCACGCGACTGGCCCGCACGCAGCCAAGGCGCGCTGGGCCTGCTGCGACGCCAGGCGCTGTGTCTCGCCGCGCAAGTCGTGCTGGCCCTGACTACCCTGCTGATACTCCCTTTCATCGGATAACCACCGCGCCATGTTCGCCGCCCTGACCGCCTTTGCCATCACCTCTGCCGCACGCCTGATCACCGGTGCCCGGGCCCTCTGGCTCGGCTGCACGCCGCACCCCAGGCAACGCCTGTATTTTGCCAACCACAGCAGCCACGGCGACTTCGTGTTGCTCTGGGCTTCGCTGCCCGAACCACTGCGCCGCCGCACCCGCCCGGTCGCCGGGGCCGACTACTGGGCCAAGCCGGGCATCCGGGACTTTCTGATCCGTAACGTGTTCGACGCCGTGCTGATCGACCGCCAGCGCGGCGAGTCCAACGACAACCCACTGCAACCGGTGCTCGATGCCCTGGGCCAGGGCGATTCGCTGATCTTCTTCCCCGAAGGCACCCGCAATCTCAGCGATGAGCCACTGCTGCCGTTCAAGAGCGGCCTGTTCCACCTGGCCTCGGCCCACCCTGATATCGAACTGGTGCCAGTGTGGATCGCCAACCTCAACCGCGTCATGCCCAAGGGCCGCGCCCTGCCCTTGCCGCTGCTGTGCACCCTGAGCTTCGGCGAACCCCTGCACCTGCTGCCCGACGAGAGCAAGCAGGCCTTTCTCGAGCGGGCCCGCCAGGCCCTGCTGAACCTGGCCCCGAAGGATGCCTGAGATGGACGACAACACCCTTTCCCTGTTCGCCGGCATCGGCGCCCTGCTCCTGCTCGCCAGCGTGATCGGCCGGCTGCTCAAATGGCGCGCCGGCCCCGCGCCGCACGCCGTGATCGACAACCTCAACGCCCGCATCAACGCCTGGTGGGTGATGGTGCTGGTGATCGGCATCGCCTTCGTGTTCGGCAAGTACGGCGTGATCGTGCTGTTCTACTTCGTCTCGTTCTATGCCCTGCGCGAGTTCATGACCCTCACGCCCACCCGGCGCAGCGATTACCCAGCGTTGGTGGCGGCCTTCTACGTGGCGCTGCCGGTGCAGTACCTGTTGATCGCCATGGACTGGTACGGTTTGTTCAGCATCTTCATCCCGGTGTACCTGTTCCTGTTCCTGCCGATCCTGGCAAGCTTCGGTGGCGATACCACGCGCTTTCTCGAGCGCGCCTCCAAGGTGCAGTGGGGGTTGATGATCGCGGTGTACTGCCTGTCCTCGGTGCCGGCATTGATGACCTTGGACATTCCCGGTTATGAAGGCCGCAACCTGCTGCTGATCGCTTGGCTGATCCTGGTGGTGCAGATCAGCGATGTGTTGCAGTACGTCTGCGGCAAGCTGTTCGGCAAACGCAAGGTGGCGCCCAACCTGTCGCCCTCCAAGACCGTCGAAGGGCTGGCCGGCGGCGTGGCCCTGGCCACCCTGGTGGGCGCCTTGTTGTGCTGGATCACCCCGTTCAGCTTCTGGCAGGCGGCGCTGATGGCGTTGACGGTCAACGCCATGGGTTTCTTTGGCGGGCTGGTGATGTCGGCGATCAAGCGCGACCGCGGGGTGAAGGACTGGGGACACATGATCGAAGGCCACGGCGGCATGCTAGACCGCATGGACTCGGTGTGCTTCGCGGCGCCAGTGTTCTTCCACTTCGTGCGGTACTGGTGGGCCTAGAAAATACCCCCAGGGGGTATTCAGAACTGCGGCCTGGGCTTGCCGAATTGCCAAGCCTGCGATGGGCCGCAACGCAGCCCCACACTGGTTACTTGAGGTAAGAGCGCAGCAGCGAGGCCACCTTGTCGGCCTCCTCCTGGCGCTGCTCGGCACTCAGGTCATCGGCCACCAAATGCTCGCGAATGTGCCCTTCCATCACCTCTGCCATCAACCCATTCACCGCACCTCGCACGGCGGCGATCTGCTGCAGGATCGCCAAGCAGTCCTTGTCCTGCTCCAACGCGCTTTCCAGGGCTGCGGCTTGGCCCTTGATCTTGCGCACACGGGTCAGCAGTTGCTTCTTGCTCTTGATGGTATGTGCCATAGGGTTCTGCATCACTCTAGGTATACTGGGGTATAGTATATTTCGCCTATCTACCGGAGCATGATAAACCATGGTTGCGCAAACCTCAGACAAGTGGCTGCACAGCCATCAGTTCCATACCGGCAACCTCGGCGCCGAGCGCAAGACACGCCTGGCCGTGTGGCTCACGGCAGTGATGATGGTGGCGGAGATCGCCGGCGGCTGGTACTTCAACTCCATGGCGCTGCTGGCCGACGGCTGGCACATGAGCTCCCATGCCCTGGCCCTGGGACTCTCGCTGCTGGCGTACGCTGCCGCACGGCGTTACGCCCGGGATCGTCGCTTCGCCTTCGGCACGTGGAAGATCGAGATCCTCGGCGGCTACTCCAGCGCTTTGCTCCTGCTGGGCGTGGCAGGGCTCATGGCCTTCCAGTCGGTCGAGCGGCTGCTGGCACCGGGGCCGATTCACTATGACCAAGCCATCACCCTTGCGACCCTCGGGCTTGCCGTGAACCTCGCCTGTGCCTGGCTGCTGCGCGACGATCACCAGCACGATCATCACCACGGCCATGATCATGACCATCATCACCACCATGACCTGAACCTGCGCTCGGCCTACCTGCATGTGATGGCCGACGCCGCGACCTCGGTGCTGGCGATCATTGCGCTGCTGTCCGGCAAGTTCTGGGGCGCCGCCTGGCTCGACCCGGTGATGGGCCTGGTGGGAGCGGTGCTGGTGGCGGTGTGGGCCAAAGGCCTGCTGCGTGACACCGGGCGGGTGTTGCTGGACGCCGAGATGGACGCGCCCGTGGTCCAGGAGATTCGCGACGTCGTGGCGCAACTGTCAGTACCGGCCACCCTCACCGACTTGCACGTGTGGCGTGTCGGCAAGGACCAGTACGCCTGTATCCTCAGCCTGGCGGCGACGGGCTGTCTTAGCGCCGACACCGTACGCCAGGCACTGGCGGTCCATGAAGAACTGGCGCACATCACGGTCGAAGTCAACGCAATGGCCAACGCCTGAGGGTGATTGCTATGGTGTGCCCTCAGGAGGCGCACCATGACCGACCCACAACTGCTCGCTGCCCAGCAACTGCTTGCCCAGCACCTTGGCGACACCTTGCAGGCCATCCACCTGTACGGCTCGGCCGTAGCCGGTGGATTGAAGCCGCACAGCGATCTCGACCTGCTGGTGACCGTGTCCCGACCGCTGTCCGACGCCACACGCCAGGGGTTGATGCGCGCGCTGCTGGATGTTTCCGCACCACCGGCAGCAGACCCCAACCTGCGCGCCCTGGAGGTGACGCTGTTGGTACGCGACGACATCCATCCCTGGCGCTATCCGGCCCGCCGCGAGCTGCAATTCGGTGAGTGGCTGCGCGAGTCGCTGCTGGCGAGCGAGGTCGAACCTGCCCAGTTCGACCCAGACCTGGCGATCCTGCTGACCAAGGCCCGCCAGCACAGCCGTTGCCTGATGGGCGAAGCGGCTGCGAGCTGGTTCGACCCGGTGCCGCCCGACGATCTGAAACAAGCCTTTGCCGACACCCTGGCCCAGTGGAATATGCCCGAGGACTGGACCGGCGACGAGCACACCGTGGTGCTCGCCCTGGCGCGCATCTGGTACAGCCTGGCGACGGGTTCGATCGCGGCCAAGGATGTAGCCGCCCAGTGGTTGCTGGAGCGCTTGCCACACGCACATCAGCCGGTGCTGGCCAACGCGCGCGCCGCCTACCTGGGTACCGCGCCGGACCTGCTCGCCCAATGGCCGGAACAGGTCAACGCCTTCGTTCTTCATTGCAAAGCGCATATGCCCACATAGCGCATCCAGACACCTGGACGTCGAGCCCAGGCAACTCCATCGCCAGCGCAGGCCCTATGGTGACGTGTCATTCAGCCACTTACCTGGGAACCTGCCATGTCCGACTTCATTACCGTCCTGCGCGAAACCTGCCCGACCCCGGCCCTGAACGCCACCCCGTGGAAGCGCATCGGCGGCAACCCGCAGACCGTCAACCTGAACGCCTACCTCTCTGCCGATGGCAGCAAGATCATGGGCACCTGGATCTGCACCCCTGGCAAGTTCGAGATCAACTACGAGAAGTGGGAGTTCTGCCACTTCCTCGAAGGCTACGTGATCATCACCCCGGAAGGTGAAGAGCCCAAGCACCTGAAGGCAGGCGACGTGTTCATCATCGAGCCGGGCCTCAAAGGCACCTGGGAAGTGGTCGAGACCGTGCGCAAGTACTTCGTCTTCGCCTGATGCCAAAGCCCTTTCGCAGGGCCTTCCATAGCGCAAACAGTTGAGCACGACTCGACCCTGTGGGAGCGGGTTTACCCGCGAATGCAGTGCTACAGCCACTGCAGTGTTCGCGGGTGAACCCGCTCCTACAGGACTATGCAGCGCTCGAAGAATCGAGCACAAAAAAATCGCGAGGCAAGTGCCCTTCCCTCTGGTGCGCAGTTACAGAGGGAAGGCCACCTGGCCCGCGATAAAATTCACCTCGCTCGTCAATCCTTCTTGCGATAACTCTCGACGATCGCCGAAAAGTCCTTGCCGCCCTCGCCACGCAGGCTCATGGCCTGATACAGCTGCTGCGCCACGGCGCCAAGGATCACCGGCTGGTGCGCCAGACGCGCAGCCTCGGTGGCCAGCCCCAGGTCCTTGAGCATCAGCTCGGCGCCAAAGCCGCCGGTGTAGCCGCGCGAAGCCGGGGCGGTCTCGATGATGCCCGGCCAAGGGTTGTAGGTATCCGAACTCCAGCAACGCCCGGTGGAGCTGTTGATGATGCCGGCCAGCACCTTGGTGTCGATGCCCAGCGCATTGCCCAGGGCCATGGCTTCGGACACACCGATCATCGAGATACCCAGCAGGAGGTTGTTGCAGATCTTGGCGATCTGTCCGGTACCCACCTCGCCGCAGTGCACGATGTTGCGCCCCATCTGTTCCAGCACCGGCTTGAGCGTGGCGAACAGTTCGGCGCTGGCGCCGACCATGAAGGTCAGGGTGCCCGCCGCCGCGCCACCAGTACCGCCGGACACCGGCGCATCGCCCATGTCCACGCCCTTGGCCGCTGCGGCCTTGGACACCTCGCGGGCGGTCTGCGGATCGATGGTGCTGCAGTCCACGGTCGGTGTGCCCGGCCGTACACCCGCCAGCACACCATCGTCACCCAGATAGACACTGCGCACATGGGTCGCCGCTGGCAGCATGGTGATCACCAGGTCACTGCTGGCCGCCGCTTCCTTGGGCGAGGCGCTGACCTGCCCGCCCAGTTCGGCGAGCTCGGCCAGCACGGTCTTGTTCAGGTCGAACAGGCTCAACTGATGCCCGGCCTTGATCAGGTTGCGGGCCATGGGCGCGCCCATGTTGCCCAGGCCGATGAATGCGATACGCATGACGAACTCCTTAGCGCAGGCTGATGGTGGTGTTCACACCGTCATTGACGCTGTCATCGTCGAACCAGCGAGCGGTGACAGTCTTGGTCTGAGTGTAGAACTGCACCACTTGCTTGCCGTACGGGCCCAGGTCGCCCAGCTTGGAGCCACGCGAACCTGTGAAACTGAAGAACGGCACCGGTACTGGAATCGGAATGTTGATGCCGACCTGGCCGATGTCGATCTCGCTCTGGAACTTGCGTGCTGCCGCACCGCTTTGGGTGAACAGGCCCGTGCCGTTGCCGAACGGGTTGGCATTGACCAAGGCGATGGCCTCGTCGAGGGTGTCGACTTCCAGGGTGACCAGCACCGGGCCGAAGATTTCCTGGGTGTAGATCTGCATGTCGGTGCGTACCCCGGAGAACAGGGTCGGGCCGACGAAGTTGCCCTGCTCGTAGCCCGGCACCTTGACGTCACGCCCGTCCAGTTCGAGCTTGGCGCCTTCCTTGATACCGCTTTCGATCAGCCCCAGCACGCGCTCCTTGGCACGCTTGGAAACCACCGGGCCGACGTCGGTGCCCGGCTCGCTACCGGCATTGACTTTGAGCTTGCTGGCGGCTTCCTTGATGTCCGGCAGCCATTCGCGGGCCTTGCCTACCAACACCGCCACCGAGGTGGCCATGCAGCGCTGACCGGCCGCGCCGAAAGCGGCACCGACCAGGGCATTGATCGTCTGGGTGCGATTGGCGTCCGGCAGCACCACGGCGTGGTTCTTGGCGCCCATCATCGACTGCACGCGCTTGCCGTGCTGGCTACCCAGGTTGTACACGTGGGTGCCGACCTCGGTGGAACCGACGAAGGAAATCGCCTTGATGTCTTTGTGGGTGCAGATCGCATCCACCACCTGCTTGCCGCCATGCACCACGTTCAGCACACCGGCCGGTATGCCGGCTTCCAGGGCCAGTTCCACCAGCATCATGGTCGACAGCGGGTCCTGTTCGGACGGCTTGAGCACGAAGGTGTTGCCGCAAACGATGGCCATCGGGAACATCCACAGCGGGATCATCGCCGGGAAGTTGAACGGGGTGATGCCGGCGCACACGCCGATCGGTTGACGCAGGGTATAGGTGTCCACGCCACCTGCGACGTTTTCGGCGAACTCGCCCATCTGCAAGGTACCGATGGAGGCGGCGTGCTCGACGACTTCCAGGCCTCGGAAGATATCGCCTTCGGCATCGGCGAGAGTCTTGCCCTGCTCGGCACTGAGGGTCTGGGCGATACGTTTGGTGTGTTCGCGGATCAGCGCCTGCAGCTTGAGCATGATGCGCATGCGGGCGCCGATGGGGGTGTCGCGCCAGCTGGCGAAGGCCCGCTGGGCCGCAGCCACGGCGGCGTCGACCTCCTCTGCGGTGGCGAACGGCACCCGCGCCAGCACCTGCTGGGTGGCCGGGTTGACGATGTCGCGCCACTCGGTGGTCTTGGACTCGACCCACTGGCCGTCGATCAGCAGTTTGACCTGCTCGACCTTGGCCTGGTCGGGGGTATGGGGTGCGTTCATCTGCGCTCTCCTTGGAATTATTGTCGGAACGAGATCGCCAGCGCGCCGAGGCGGGGTGGCGCCGTGGGGCTTTTTTCGAGTATAGATGTGCAAACATCCAACAAGAACGCACAAAAAAACCGGATCATCATGCAAAAAGACCTCACCTCCCTAAGCTCACTGAACTGGGACGATTTGAAGTTCTTTCTTGAAGTGGCGCGCACCCGCAAGGCCAGCAGCGCGGCCAAGCGCCTGGCCGTGGACTACACCACGGTGTCGCGACGCATCAGCTCGCTGGAAGGTGCGCTGGGCACGCTATTGTTCGAAAAATCCCGGACCAACGGCTTTGTCCTGACCTCCGAGGGCCAACGCCTGCTGGGCTACGCCGAATCGATCGAAAGCACGCTGCACATGGCCTGCGAGCAGGTCTCCGGCTCAGGCGTGGCACTTTCGGGCCATGTCCGCATGGGCTGCACCGAGGGCTTCGGCAGCTTCTTCGTCACCCCACAACTGAGCCATTTCGTCGATGCCTACCCGGCGATCTCGGTGGACATCCTGCCCCTGCCGCACTTCATCAGCCTGTCCAAGCGCGAGGCCGACATCGTCATCGCCCTGGAGCGGCCCGAGCATGGGCCCTACGTGTGCTGCAAGCTGTGCGACTACCGCCTGCGGCTGTACGCGACCCAGGAATACCTGGACAACCACCCGCCAATCCGCCAGGCCACCGACCTGACCCAGCACCGGTTCATCAGCTATGTGGACGATCTGGCGTTCAGCTCTGAGCTTTTGTACCTGGCCAACCTGATCCCCAACGCCAACGCCCACCTGCGCAGCACCAGCGTGATCGCCCAATACACCGCGGCCTTGCAAGGCCGCGGGCTGGCAATCCTGCCGTGTTTCCTGGCTGCGCAGGATGCACGGTTGATCAATCTGCTACCGGAAGAGGTGGAGATTACCCGGCAGTTCTGGATGTACTGCCGGGAGGACCTGCGCAAGTTGAAGCGCATCACCCTGCTGTGGGACTACATTCGCGATGTGACCGAGGCGAACGCGCCGTTGCTGATGGGCAACAGCCGGGAGATGAAGTTCGCGTGATGCCGGATGGGCGCTCTGCGCCCAATCGCAGGCGCCTGCACTTGGCTCAGTAGGACGCCACCACGATCGACACGCGGCGGTTCTCGGTTCGCCCGCTGGCAGTACGGTTGTCCGCCACCGGCTGGCTGCTGCCCAAGCCAACGGTGCGGATGTTATGAGGTTGCATGCCGATGCCGATCAGCGCCCGGGCGACGCTCTGCGCACGGCGTTCGGACAGCTGCTGGTTATACGCCTCCTTGCCCGAGGCATCGGCATGGCCGTCAACCCGTACCCGCTGGATATCCACCGACAGCAAGGCTTTGCCGATGCGCTCGACGATTGCTCGGCTCTGGCTGTTCAGGCTGTCCAGATCGCTGCCAAACAACACCTTGCCGGAAAGATCGAACGCCCAGCCTTCGTCAGTCGGCGCGAAGCCTTCGCGCTTGAGCACGGCGATCTGCTCTTCGCTCAAGCCCTTGGGAACGCTCTGGCAACCGCCGAGCACCAGCAACGTCAGCAATGCCAATACCAGCGCGGGTAAACGCAGTTCAACGACACGGTGAATCACGGTTCAGCTCCTGTTATCAACGTCAGTGGCCGAATGCTCCGTCTGCGCCACTTGCCAATGGCCACGGCGCATGCGCTTGGCCTGATACATCGCCCCATCAGCGGCATTGAGCAGCCCTGCCGGGTCCAGGCCGTCTTCGGGGAAGTAGGCGATGCCCACGCTCAACGAGGTGGTGATGCTGTTGCCGGTTTCCAGTTGAATCGGCAGTTGCATGCTGGCGATGATCTTTTCAGCGATGCGCTCGGCGTCGCCTCGCGACTGCAAGGGCGTCAGCAGCACTGCGAATTCGTCCCCGCCCAGGCGCGCCACCAGGTCGTGTTCGCGCAATTGCGCGCGGATCCGACTGGCCACGCTGATGAGGACTTCATCCCCCGCCGAGTGGCCCAGGCTGTCATTGATCTGTTTGAAATGGTCGCTGTCGAGGAACAACAGCGCCAACTGCTCCTGCTGGCGGAGGGCATTGCGCAGACTGCGGCTCAGGCGCCCCTCGAAGAACGCGCGATTGGGCAGGCCGGTAAGGCTGTCATGGGTCGCCTGGTGAGCCAGGTTCTCGTTCTCACTGCGCAGGTGACTGTCCCAGGCCTCCAGTTCGTCGAGCAGTGCGTTGAAGTCGTTGCCCAGTTCGTTGAGCTCGGCGATCTGCGTTTCGGGTACGCGCCGGTCGAAGGTACGATCGCGGCGGGCGGCATGGGCGACGCTGGCGAGGCTGCGCAACGGGCGAATGATGTCGCCGAACAGCCGACGTGACAGATAAAGGGCCACCACTGCACTGAGCAGCGTGCAGAAGACGATCCCCGCCAGACCACTGAACAGGAAACGCAGCAGGTTGCCGCCCTGCCCGGACACTTCGATGTGCCCGACTTTTTGTTGTTGGTGCATCACCGGCAGCGTGATCGGTTCCTCCAGCAGCGCGCTGGCCACTTCCGCCTCCAGCTGGGCGAACATGCCATCGTCGTCACGGTGCCAATGGGCCAGTTGCTCCCCTTCGTCATTGAACACCTTGGCATCGGCCACCTCTTCGGTGGCTGCGATCAACGCCAGGGCTTCCTTTGCGGCAGGGGCATCGTCGAACACCACCGCCGCTTCGACGGTGTAGTTGATCGACCGGGCAATCAGATGCAGGTTGTGATTGGCATAGACGCGCAAGGCAAGCACACCAAGCAGGGTCAGGGAGACGCCTGCCAACCCCACCGCCAGCAAGGCCAGCCCCAGATGGCCGCGGCCGAGCACCGAACGCAGGGTCGGGCGAACGCCAGGCTGGGTGCACCCTCTCATGGCTGCACCGCCCGTCGGCGAGACAACTGCAGCACACTGGGGTGGATGCGCACACCGCTACGAGCGACCGAATCCAGGTTTACGTCAAAGGCCACCTGCTCGTCACTGACCCGCAGGCAAAACAAGCTGCCCACGGTGCAGGGGTCGTCTGCCTCGCTGATGCTGAGCACCGGATGGCCGCTGACCGACTGGAACAGCCGCTCCCGCTCACCTTGGTCGAGCTTGCCGATATAGAGTGCGTCGCAGGCGCTGGCGACACGCTGGTCGTTCACCAGCAAGCGCCGCACCTGCAAGGGCTGGCCGGAGTTCTGCACATTGCCCTTGATCAGGTCATCGGCGTATTCGGTCGGCCCCACCAGGCACAAGCGCAACGGCACTGGCTCCACCGGCCAGCGCGCATAGCTGAGAATGCCCAGCACGACCTGGGTCACGGCCTTGGCCCGCTGTTGGACCTGGGCAGCGCTCGCAGGGGTGTCTGCCCATGCAGGGCCTGCGAGCAGCAAGGCGGCCATCAACAGCGCAAGCGCACGGCCCATCACGCGTCCCCGAGGCGAGACAGCCACCATTTAGGAAATCCCACAAAGTCCCTTCCGATTTGGCGCAACGATAGCACAAGGCCTTTTGCCCAGAAATGTGCGCTACGTCACACTTGCTCGAGCATCAATCCGGAGATCCGCCGCACCTTGCGCGCCACCGCTTCCTCGAAAACGCCAGTGCGCGGCTCGATCAGGCTGAAGCAGTGCTTGGCGCGGGTGATACCGGTATAGACCAACTCCTTGGTGAGCACCGGGTTCAGTGCATCCGGCAACACCAAGGCCGTATGGCTGAACTCCGAGCCCTGGGATTTGTGCACGGTCATGGCAAACACCGTTTCCACCTCGTTGAGCCGGCTCGGCAGCACAAAGCGCACCCCGCCTTTGCCATCGTTGCGCGCAAAGGCCACGCGCAGTACCGGCTCGCCCAGATCATCCGGCAGACGCAAGGCAATGCCGATGTCGCCGTTCATCAGGCCCAGGCCATAGTCGTTGCGCGTGACCAGCACTGGCCGGCCTTCATACCAGGGTTGCTGATTGTCGATCAGCCCGGCGTTGCCAAGCACACGCGCCACACGTTCATTCAGACCCGCAACCCCCCAAGGGCCCTTGCGCACTGCGCAGAGCAACTGGAAGTGCTCGAAACTCTGCAGCACCTTGCTGGCCCACTGCTCCCAGCGCGGGTCATCGACGGGCGTGCCAGGGGGCGGACGATGACGACCAATGGCACGCAGATAGCTGCGGTAACCCTGGGGCCCATCGTCGCCACGGCCCAGGCCGTCCAACAGCAAGCGATCAAAAGCCCGATCCTGTTCACCGCGCAGGGTCAGACCGAACACATCGCTCGGCGGCAGGGTCAGCAGATCACGCGCCTGCTGTGCCTGCTGGCGGTTGACCAGGCGGGCCAGCTGGCCGATGCCGCTGCCTTCGCCGAAACGGCGCGAGTAACGCAACATCACCACCTGCTGGGCCAGCGGATTGCGCTGCGCATCCCCAGGCGTGAGACCACACCCCTCCAGCGATTGGCCGCCGACCTGCTCCAGCCAGGCCCGGGTAGCCGGGGAGTAGCAGCCCTCCTCGGCATCGCGGCACAAATCACCCAACACCGCGCCGGCCTCGACCGAGGCCAACTGGTCCTTGTCGCCCAACAACACCAGACGTGCCTTGGGCGGCAGGGCGTCGAGCAGGTTGGCCATCATTTCCAGGTCGATCATCGAGGCTTCGTCGACCACCAACACGTCCAGCGGCAACGGGTTGCCGGCATGGTGACGGAAGTGACGGGACCCCGGTCGGCTGCCCAGCAGGCGGTGAACGGTACTGACCTCGGTCGGGATCTGCGCGCGCACCTCACCGCTGACCTTCAGCAGCTCGACCTGCTGGCCGATCGACTCGGTCAGGCGCGCGGCGGCCTTGCCGGTGGGCGCCGCGAGGCGAATGCGCAAAGGGCGCCCCTTCTCCACGGCCGGTGCCTGCAACAACGCCAGCAAACGCACCACCGTAGTGGTCTTGCCGGTGCCAGGGCCGCCGGTGATGATGCTGAACGCCGCGCGCGTGGCGAGCGCACACGCGAGTTTCTGCCAGTCCACCTGCTCTGCCGGGGCGCCGCCTTCGAACAAGTGATCAAGCCGTGCGGGCAGATCCGCCGGCATGGCTTCGCTCTGGGTCAGACGCTGGCGCAAGGCGTCGTCGATGCGCCGCTCGTAGCTCCAGTAGCGGCGCAGATAAAGACGCTGGCCGCTGAGCACCAGGGGCCGTGCGCCTTGCCCCGGGCTATTGCCCGCGGCCACCAGAGGGCTGGCGGCAATACGCTGCAGCCAGGTGTCCAGGGTCAGGCTGGCGAGCAGTTGCGAGGGCAGCAGCAAAGGCCCGGTCAGTACGTCGCCCTCCGGCGGCAGCGACAAGGCGAAATCAGGCTCAGCGAGGGTCTGTTCCAGATCGAGGCAAACATGACCATGGCCCAACTGATGACTGGCCAGGGCCGCTGCCAGCAACAGCAAGGTGTCGCTGCCGGGGGCACGCTCTTCGAGAAAGTTCACGAAGGCACGGTCCAGTGCCCGCAGCCAGCCTCGCTCGACCCAGCGATCGAGCAGCACCAGCAGGTCACGGCTCTCGCGCAGGGGCGCCAGAGCCGACAGTTGTTCGGCGTTTACAGGGGTAGGCAAGAGGTCATCGAGACATCGGCTCATGGCGCGACTCCAGCAAACAGGTCCTGCTGTTCCGGCTCATGGGCACCGCGGAACAACGCATCGAGCGCCTCGATCAGTACCCGCGGCGGCTTGGCGAAATACAAGCCATGGCCGGCGCTGTCGGCGCCACGCAGGAAGATGAACACGGCACCGCCCACATGACGGTCGTAATCGTAGTCCGGCAACCGAGCCCGCAGTTGGCGATGCAGGGCCAGCAGGTAGAGCACGTACTGCAGATCGTAGCGATGATCCAGGATCGCCTGCTCCATGGCCAGGCTGTTGTAGGCCTGGGTGTCCGGGCCGAGCCAGTTGGATTTGTAGTCCGCCACGTAGTAACGACCGTCCAGCTCGAATGCCAGGTCGATGAAGCCTTTGAACATGCCGTTGAGCACCGTGGGCAGGGCCGCAGGACGCGCCGCTGCGCCATGGGTATGGCGGGCGACCAGATGGTCAAGGCGCACGGCATCCACCTGATGGCTGGCGAACCAGAACTCCATCTCGATCTGGTAGTGACGCAACTCGGCGAGGATCAGGTTCGGGCCGTCGGCGTGCAACGGAAGCGGTCGGCTCAGCAATTGCCCCAGCCACTGCTCCAAGGTGGGAATCCAGCCGGTCCAGTCCCGGCGGTTGCAACGCTCCCCCACGGTGCGCTTGATCAGCTCCGGCTTGCCGCTGACCTCGGCGAATCCTTCCCGGCCGGCCCACTCCAGCAGGCCGTGGAGGAAGGTGCCGGGACTCGGACCACGAGGGAAGCGGTGGATATCTCCGCCCTCGGCGGGCACCTCACGCAATGCCTGGGTATCGACTATTTCGTCGTCCAGCAGTTGCTGGGCTTGGGAACTGTCGGCGCTCAAGGTCTGATCACCGACTCGCAGGGCACTGTAGGAGGCGATCCACCAATGCTCGGCGGCGGCCCGCCGTGGCTTGCGCGCCGGCAACAGCTCGCGCTCGTCACGAGGGGGGTGATAGCGCTGGGCGTCGGCTTCGGGCAGCCCGCTGCACGTGATGTCCGCACAGGTGCCCTGCAGCAGCGCAAGCCATTCGCCCAGTTCGCTGGAAGCTGCCAGGGGCAAGCCTGCGCCGAGCAGATAGCCCAGGGCAGAGCGGTGCAATTGCGAGGTTTTCTGACTGCCGCGCTTGAGGTCGGCGACACCCAGCCAGCAGGCATACTGCGCACGGGTCAGGGCCACGTAGAGCAGGCGCAGGTCCTCGGCCAGGCGTTCGTCATCGGCGCGGGCGATCTGTGTTTCGTCGGGTGTCAGGGTGAGATGGGCCTGGCCTTGGCTATCGTGCCAGGTCAGTGGCAGGCGCTGACCATCCACCGGTTTGCTGGTGCAGATGAACGGCAAATAGACCAAAGGGTATTCCAGCCCCTTGGATTTGTGGATGGTCACCACCTTGACCAGCTGCTCGTCGCTTTCAAGGCGCAGGATCTGCTCTTCGCCGGCGTGTCCGGCATTGGCCAGGTGTTCGGCCAGATGGCGGATCAAGGCTTGCTCACCGTCCAACTCACCCGCTGCCTGCTGCAGCAACTCGGCCAGGTGCAGCAAGTTGGTCAGCACCCGTTCACCGTCGCTGCGGGCCATGAGCATGCGCGGCAGCTGGAAGTCATGCAGCAGGCGCCGCAGCATCGGCAACACGCCCTGGCGCTGCCAGGTGTCGCGGTACTGACGAAAACGCATGACCCAACCTTCCCACACGCGCTCGTCCTGGTTCAGACGCTCCAGCTCGGCGAGCGGCAGATCGAGGGTCAGGCTGGCCAGGGCGCCCTTGAGCAGACGCTCGGAATCCGGCTCGGCACAGGCCTTGAGCCAGACCAACAAGTCATGGGCTTCCTGAGCGGCGAAGACCGAGTCCTTGTCCGACAGATACACGCTGCGCACATCGCGGGCGGCGAGCTCAGCGCGAATCAACTGGGCCTCCCGGCCATCGCGTACAAGGATGGCGATGTCCGACGGCAGACAGGGGCGCAGCGTGCCTTGGCCATCGACCCGTCCGGTCACGCCTTGCTGGCCGCCATTGAGCAAGCCGACGATATGACTGGCGCAACTGGCCGCCAGTTGCTGGCGGTAGAGCGTGCTGGAGACCGGCTCCTCGCTTTGCAGTTGCCAGCATTGCAACGCCGCAGCGGGCTGGCCATCGATCACCAGTTGCTCATCGCGCCCCTTGGCACGGACCTCGACGAAGGGCAGGGGGTTGTCCTGGCCTTCGCGGAACAGGAAGGCGCCGCGACCCTGAGGGCGCTCTTCGGCCTGGAGAAACACGCGATTGACCGCCGTTACCATCGCCTGGCTGGACCGGTAGTTGGTATCCAGGCTGTGCAAGCGCCCTGCCGTGGCGCGGCGGGCGGCCAGGTAGGTGAAGATATCGGCCCCGCGGAAGGCATAGATCGCCTGCTTGGGGTCGCCGATCATGAACAGGCCGGTATCTCTGTGGTTCTCGCTGATCCGGTAGATGCGCTCGAAGATGCCATATTGCACCGGGTCAGTGTCTTGGAACTCATCGATCAGCGCTACCGGGAACTGCTCACGAATCACTCCGGCCAGGCGTTCCCCAGACTCGCTGGCCAACGCTTGCTCCAAACGCAAGAGCATGTCGTCAAAACCCATCTCGGCGCGCTTGCGCTTCTCCACCTCGAAGCGCGCCGACACCCAGGTAGCGGCGTGTTCCAGCAGCCGTGCATCGGGGCTGGCCAGCCCCTGCAATTGCTCATGCAGGCTCTGCATGGCATGCAGCGCGGGATGATCAGGCGGCTCACCAGACTTCCAGGCCTCTGCCATGCCCGCAGGCGTCAGCCGTGTGAAACCGGTGCCCAGGTCCAGCTCCAGGAGCTGGTCGTCACCGGCCCAGGCGCGCAGCTTGTCGAACCAAGGCTCGAAGAAGCGTGCCTGCAGCTTACGGCCATCCGCCAGCTTGCCGGCCACGGCTGCCTGGCAAATCTGGTGCAGCTCATCGGCCCATCGGCCCCAGGGCGCCTTGAGCTGGCACAGCTGCGTGGCACGTTCGCGCAGGGCCTGTTCGATCAACGCTTGTGGCTGCGCATCATCCACCTCACCGCGCAAACGGCCGAACAACGGGCGGATACGTGGCAGCAACGCGTCGGGGCTGCCCCACTGGTTGCGTACCCAGGCCAGGGCTTCGCCTTGCATGCCGTAACAGAAACGCCGCCAGTAATCGCGCATGACCTGACCCAGCAACTCGCTGTGATCGGTCTCCAGGTTCTGGGTGAACAAGCTACCGCTGTCGAAGGCGTGCTCGCGCAACATACGTTGGCACCAACCGTGGATGGTCGACACCGCGGCTTCGTCCATCCACTGGACAGCAACTTCGAGGCGACTAGCGCAACGCGCCCACTGCTCGGCGGGATAATCATCGCGCAACATCTGCAGCAGCGGATCAGCTTCGGCCAGCTCACCGCGGAAGAACCGTGCCGCTTCGGCCAGGCGAGCACGGATCCGCTCACGCAGCTCTTTGGTGGCAGCGTCGGTAAAGGTCACCACCAGGATCTGTGGCGGCAGCAATTCACGGCCAAAGCCCTGCTCACCGCCATGGCCCAGGATCAGGCGCAGGTACAACGCCGAAATGGTGAACGTCTTGCCGGTGCCAGCACTGGCCTCGATCAGTTGGCTGCCGTGCAACGGAAAGCTCAGTGCCAAGGGGCGGGCCTGGGTCATGCGGCACTCTCCGGATTGCCCAGGGTCTGCCAGGGCGCTGCGAACAAGGGGCGGTACAGGGTCTCGCACCAACCTTCGAAGGTTTCGTCGGCGCAAAGCGCGGCGAAGTCAGGGAACTGACGGGCCAAGGCAAGACTCTCACCGCACTCGCCGGTGGTGTTCTGACCATCGCCCTCGTAGGCACGCACCGCAGCGGCCAGGGCTTTGTCCGGATCGCTCTGGGCCAGCCAGGCGAACGCAGTCTTGGCAGCCACGGGCAGCGGCGCATTCATGGCCGCCTGGCGGGCCACGATCAGGTCGCTCAAAAGCTCCGCAGCCTGGGGCTGGGGCAGCGGGTCGAGCAACAAGGTCAGGTCGCTGGCGACCATGGCGGTATGCAATGGATAGCCTGCGGCACAGGCCGCCAGATGTACGACCCAGGCAGGGATCAAGCGATGCCATTTACGGCTATTGCGCCCGGCACTCAGGGTGTTGGGCACTGTGGTGATGGTCAGAAGGCTCTGGTCCTGGGCTTGGTACACCCTCCCCAGCCATCCTTCCAGACGCTGCGTTGCATGGTCGAAATGAATCGGCAGCGCCCCATCTAAAACGGTTGGCCAGCGTTGCAGCAACTGGCGATGACGTTGCAGCAGGTCAGGCAGGGGCTGGATCAGCTCGGCCTGAAGGATTTCGCCAAACCCGGCCAGCGGCAGCAGGCCGCAGGCCTGAAGGCGACGAGCCTGGCTCAGCAGCGCGTGAGCGGCGTTGTCGGGATCGGCCAGCGCGGCACCGAGCAGACTCTCGCTCAGCCCGTAGCGCTGCAAGGCATCGAGCACAAAAGGTTCTTCATCCGGCGTTGGCGTTTCCAAGGCCTCGAAGAAGACTTTCAGACGCTGACTGAAGAAGTGCCGTACAGGGTGACGCAGAAAATCCTGCAACTGAGTGAGGCTCAATGCCTCCTCGGCTACGTAGGGCGGCAGCGTGTCATCACAGGCCACAGGGTCCGTGTCGAGCTGGTGCAATACCTGCCACTCATGGGCGTAGCTGAACAGCGCGCTGCCTTTCTGGAAATAACGTTGGCTGAAGGGTTGAAGCGGATGCTCCTGGGTCAGGGCATGCAGCAATTGCTCGCCAGGGGTCTCCCGAAGCCCCTCCTGGGCGCCCGCCAGACGCCAACCTGCGGCGAGGTGGTCGCGCAACTGACCGATCAACACCGATGCGGGACGCTCGCTGTTGTCACGAATGCTGCGTCCGACCCAACTGATGTAGAGCTGGTCACGCGCCGAGAGCAGGGCTTCAAGCAACAGATAACGATCATCTTCACGGCGGGAGCGATCACCGGGGCGGTAGTCGCTGGCCATGAGGTCGAAGTCCAGCGGCGGCTGGGCACGTGGGTAGTCGCCGTCATTCATGCCCAGCAGGCATACCACCCGGAAGGGGATCGCGCGCATGGGCATGAGCGTGCAGAAGTTCACCGAACCTGCCAGGAAACGTTGGGATAATTTGCCTTGGTCCAGACCCGACAACCAGGCCTCGCGAACCACCGTTAGCGGCAACACGTCTTGCAGGCCGACCGCTTCGCACGTGGCCAGCCAGGTGTCACGCAGATCCTGCAATTGCATCAACAGGAACTCGTCATGCTCATTCTCGGCGAGGAAAAACACCCGCAGCAACGCTTGCAGGCGCTCGCCCCATTCGCCCGCGGTAGCCGGCTGCGACAAGGCCTCGCATGCCACATCGAGCGCGTCGAGCAGGGCCACCAGCGGACCGATCAACGCGGCATCGAGGCCACCGATTTCATCATAGGGCTCGATCTCGTCGAAGCCCTCCCCGACACCGACCGCATACCCCAGCAACATGCGTCGCAGGCCGAACCGCCAGCTGTTCTGCTCCAGGCCCTCAGGCAGGCCCAGGGTCGCCCGCTGCTCGGCGCTCAGGCCCCAGCGGATGCCGGCGCCCTCGATCCAGCGATGCAAGGTCGGTAAATCGCTCTCCGAGATGGCAAAGCGCGCACGAAGAGCAGGGACATCCAGCAGGTCGAGCACTTCGCTGACAGCAAAGCGACTCTCCGGCAGCTTGAGCAGATGCTCCAGAGCGATCAGCAGCGGTTGTCGACCACGCTGGCCCTGGTCGGTGAGGGTGAAAGGAATGTAGCGAGGGTCGTTGCGCTCAAGTTGGCCGAAGACCGCGCGGATATGCGGTGCATAGTCGTCGATGGCCGGCAGCATGACGATGACATCACGCGGACGCAGCGAGGGATCTGCACTGAAGCGGGCCAGCAACTGGTCATGAAGGATCTCCACTTCACGCTGCGGACTGTGGGCCACATGGAAGCGCACCGAGCGATCCTTGGCGGGATCGACGGGAGCCCATTGCTCGCGGGTTTCGGCCAGTGGGCGCAACTCGAGAATGTCATCCTGCAACTGGCGAAGCAGGCAATTTGGCTCAGTCTCTTGGAAAAGGTCGATGCGACCCTCGCTGAATACACCGCGGTAGCTGCCGGGGTCATCATAACTGTCGAGAAGGTTGATGTAGTCACGGCCCTGCTTGCCCCAGGCAGCCAGTAATGGGTGGGCGTGCTGGTGCAGGCTTTCGTCATCCAATTGCAAGGGTGTGCCGTGTTTGCGCTGCTGGCGCTTGTACTGATGACGCAACAGGTCCTTGTCAGCAACGATATCAGCCCAATGGTGGCGGCAAGGGTTATGCACGCACAGCAACACCTGACTGAAGCGAGCAAGACCCGCCAACGCCTCCAGCGCCTGGGCGGGCAAGGACGAAATGCCGAAGACGATCACCCGTTTCGGCAAACCGGCAGGCGCCTGATCCAGGCTGTTGATACGTTCGATGAAACGCTGGTGCACCCCGGCGCGACTCTGCGCCATGCCCGCCTCGCCGACATCCTCGAGCAAGGCTCGCCATAGCTGCGCCTGCCAGCGATTAGCGACAGGCAAGGGCTTGCGTTCGCCGCGGGCGCTGTTGAGCACATGCTCGCCCACTGCCCAATCCTTGAGCCAGTCGGCGCGATAAACCTGGTACTGGTCGAACAGGTCCGCCAAGCGCTCGGCCAATTGGTAACGCTTGCGCAGGTCGCTATCGTCGGTGAGGAAGCGGCGCAGGGGTTCAAAATGGGGGAGCTCGATCAACTCAGGAAGCAGGCGCATTAACCGCCAAGTGAGAGGTGCTTTGTCCAGCAACGAAACCTCAGGAATTTCATCGCGCCCCAGAACACGGCGATACAACTGCCACATGAAACTGCCCGGCAACTGGACATCGATAGCAGCCGCAACTCCACATCCGCCTTGATCGCCCTCCTGCGGGTCTTCGGCCAGGGCCAACTTGAGCCATTGGGCGATGCCGTTACTCTGAACCAGCGCGATCTCGTTCTCCAGCGGTGCCAAGGGATAACGACGCATCACACCCACTACCAGATGGCGCAAGTCATCCAGACGGTTGCCTTGAACGATCATGAAACCTGGATGCAGGGAGGATGTGTCGGTCATTGAGCGTCTCAGCCGGGGAGGTTCTGGTAGGGAACCATATCACAGGGGCTATGCATCGCCCGAGGTGTTGCAGGCCCCAAATCGCGGTAGGAAGCGCCTTCCAGGAAGCACCGGTCGAGCGGTAAGTACAGGATGCAGAAAAGACAAAACCCCTACCTGCTCACGCAGATAGGGGTTTTGCGAAATGAATCTTGACGATGACCTACTCTCACATGGGGAAGCCCCACACTA